>NZ_PSWK01000001.1:0-321209 GCF_002932735.1 Rathayibacter sp. AY1B7 | reverse complement strand
CCCCTGCATCGACCCCCGGCGAATCGGGGCTCACGAAATCGATGTCTTCCGTCGGGGGCAGGGGACGAGCGGGCCTCCAGGGAGAGGCACCGCTCGGCTCCGTGAGCGCAGCCTGTGCGAACATCACGAATTCATAAAGGATAACCACGGCCGACGGGATCCGGCCAGAGGCCGCCGCGCACAGGCGCGATCGGGGCACGACGCGCGGCGAGCCCCGGCGGGATCCTGCGCCGATCCGCCTCTTGGCGCACGGAATCCGTGTCGGCTCGGCCTGGGAGAGCGGTTACACCTCGTCCGCGCGCAGGCGGCGCAGCAGATCCTCCAGCTCGGCGAAGAGAGGATCCGGTGCCGCGATGAGCAGCCCGGAGCCGAAGGGTGCGCCGTCGAGTCCCGCGACCCGCGCACCCGCCTCCTCGGCGATGAGGGCGCCCGCAGCGAGGTCCCACGGGTTCAGGCCCCGCTCGTAGTACGCATTCAGCTGCCCGGTGGCCACCGAGCACAGGTCGAGCGCCGCCGAGCCGATGCGGCGGATGTCGCGGACCGAGCCCAGGAGCTCCTGCACCACGGCGCCCTGACGCATCCGGCGGCCCGCGTCGTAGCCGAAGCCGGTGCCCACCAGCGCGAGCGAGAGGGAGGAGGGAGCCGAGACCTGCAGCACGACTCCGTCCCGCTCGGCTCCCCCGCCTCGGCTGGCCGTGGTCACCTCGCCCGTCGCTCCGTTCACGACCGCGCCGGCGAGCGCGGTCCAGGTCGCGGGATCCGGCTCCCCCTCCACCACAGCGATGCTGACCGCGTAGGAGGGGATGCCGTAGAGGTAGTTGACGGTCCCGTCGATCGGATCGACGACCCAGGTCAGCCCGCTCGTGCCGCCCCCCGACCCCGACTCCTCGCCGAGGAAGCCGTCGTCCGGACGCGCCTCGGCCAGGCGCCGGCGGATCAGCTCCTCGACCTCCCGGTCCGCGGCCGTCACCACGTCCTCCGGGGACGACTTCGACGCGGCGATCTCGACACCGTCCTGCCGCCGCTGGCGGGCGAGGTGCGCCGCCTCGACGGCGATCGAGCGGGCGATGGCGAGGAGGGGGGCGTTGTCGCTCATGGCCCCAGCCTAGGGATCGGGCCCATCATGGGGGGATGAGCACCCCTATCGCCCTCACGGGAGCCACCGGAGCCGTGGGCGGTCGCGTCGCGCGCGAGCTCGCCGATGCCGGTCACGCCCTCCGCCTGCTGGTCCGCGACCCGTCCCGCGCGCCCGAGCTCCCCGGGGCCGAGGTGGTGCGCTCCTCCTTCGCCGACGCGGGCGACTCGCTCGAGGGCGTGCGCCTCCTCCTGATGGTCTCCGCCTCCGAGAACGAGGAGCGCCGCGCCGAGCACCTCGCATTCGTCGACGCAGCCGCCGCCGCGGGTGTCGAGCACGTCGTCTACACCTCCTTCGCCGGAGCCGCACCCGACGCGATCTTCACCCTCGCCCGAGACCACGCGGCCACCGAGGACGCGATCCGCCGCTCCGGCATGGGCTGGACGTTCCTCCGCGACAACCTCTACCTCGACTTCCTGCCCGCGATGCTCGGCGACGACGGCGCGATCCGCGGACCCGCGGGATCGGGCCGTGCCGCCGTCGTCGCGCGCGAGGACGTGGCCCGCGCCGCCGCCGCGGTCCTCCGCTCCCCCTCCGAGCACCGCGGAGCCGCCTACGAGCTGACCGGGCCCGAGGCCCTCACCCTCGACGAGGTCGCGGCGACCCTGACGGCGGCGGGCCGCCCCGCCGTGTACGTCGACGAGACCCTCGAGGAGGCGTACGCATCTCGCCGCCGGTGGAACGCACCGGACTGGCAGCTGGACGCCTGGGTCAGCACCTACTCCGCGATCGCCGCCGGACAGCTGGAGCACGTCTCGGGCGACGTCGAGCGGCTGACCGGACGGCCGCCGCTCTCCCTCGCAGCGTTCCTGGAGCAGGAGGCGCGGGGCTGAGGCGACGGCGCGGGCCGGAAAGGCGCTCCCCCGGAAAGGCGCTCCGCCGGAAGGGCGATCCCCCGACATGCGGAACGCCCCGCGCATCTCGTGATGCCGGGGCGTCTGCTGGATGTTCCTGCTCGGTGGCGAGTGAGGGATTCGAACCCCCGAAGGCTACGCCGTCTGATTTACAGTCAGATCCCTTTGGCCGCTAGGGTAACTCGCCGTGGCGCACCCGACCGCGTGTTCACAACCGGAGGCGCTCAGCAAGGATACCCACGCGACCGGCGGATCGGAAATCGGTGCCGCGCGGCCTCAGTCCGCCTCCGCCGCGTAGCGGGACGCCGCCTCCGCGACCTTCCCCGCGTAGCTCCCGGCCGGGTTGTAGGCCGCGATCGCCGCCCGCCATCCCGACTCCGTCGAGAGGTCGCCGCCGGCGTCGCAGAGGTACCGGGCGGCGGTCACCGCCTGCTGGTCCACGTTCTGCGGATCCCATCCGCTCGACGCCCACGCCATCCACGTCGCCGGGATGATCTGCAGCGGACCCATCGCCCGGTCGACCTCGGCGTCGCCGTCCAGAGCCCCGCCGTCGTTGTCGGGGACCCGGTCGAAGCGCGTTCCGTCCAGGCGCGGACCGTAGATCGGCTCCGTCGGCCGCCCGTCCTCGCCCAGCTCGCCGCCGTCGATCGTGCCGTGCCTGCTCTCGACGTAGCCGATGCCGGCCAGGGTCGCCCAGTCCAACCGGCAGTCGGGGTCGACCGACGCCGTGAGGAGGGCCGTGCCCGCGTAGGCGGTGAGCGCACGCAGCGGGATGCCGCTCCCCTCGGACGCCGTGCCCAGCCACGCCTCGTCGGCGAGCAGTCGCACCGGCGTCGCCGCGGCCTGCTCGGGATCCTCCAGCACGACGGGGTCGGCCGCGACGGGAGCGGTCGCCGCGGGAGGGACGGTGGACAGGCCCTCCTCGACCGTCAGCGCGGGCGGCCGCTGGCCGCAGCCGGCCAGGAGGAGGCCGGCGAGCGGGACGAGGACGAGAACGGGGAGGCGGCGCACCCCTCAGAGGTACCAGCCGCGCCTGGGGCCGGGCTCCGCCACGCCTGAAAGCTAAACTCGGAGCCATGGCAGATTCAACGTTCGACGTCGTCAGCAAGATCGACAAGATGGAGGCGGACAACGCCCTGAACCAGGCCCACAAGGAGGTCGAGCAGCGCTACGACTTCAAGAACGTCGGCGCCTCGATCGCCTGGAGCGGCGAGAAGATCCTGATCAAGGCCAACACCGAGGAGCGGGCGAACGCCATCCTCGACGTCTTCCAGTCGAAGCTGATCAAGCGCGGCATCAGCCTCAAGAGCCTCGACGCGGGCGAGCCCTTCGCGTCCGGAAAGGAGTACCGGATCGAGGCCACCCTCAAGGAGGGCATCGACCAGGAGCACGCGAAGAAGATCAACAAGCTCATCCGCGACGAGGCGCCGAAGTCGGTCAAGTCGCAGATCCAGGGCGACGAGCTCCGCGTCTCCTCGAAGAGCCGCGACGACCTCCAGGCGACCATGGCGCTCCTGCGCGGAGCCGACCTCGAGCTCGACCTCCAGTTCGTCAACTTCCGCTGAGGAATGACGCACACGGGAGCACGCGCGTGACCGCCGGCATCGACGAGCCCGACCGGCGGGGCCGCACCGGACTCGACAGGGACGGGCTCGACCTCGTCGGGAACCCCGACGTGGTCGTGAAGGAGGTCACCCTCCTCTCGAGCGACTGGTACGTCCTCCGCACCACCCGCTTCGACTACCGGCACCGCGACGGCAGCTGGACGAGCGAGCAGCGCGAGACCTACGACCGGGGTAACGGCGCGGCGGTCCTGCTCTACGACGCCGACGCGCGCACCGTCGTCCTGATCCGGCAGTTCCGCTACCCCGCGTACGTGAACGGCGACCTCGACGGGATGCTCCTCGAAGTGCCCGCCGGTCTCCTGGACGAGGACGGGCCCGAGGAGGGCGCCCGCCGCGAGGCGTCCGAGGAGACCGGACTCGAGGTCGGCCGGCTCGAGCACGTGTTCGACGCGTTCATGAGCCCCGGCTCGGTCACCGAGAAGCTGCACTTCTACGCCGGGCGCTACCGCGCGGGGACCCGCAGCGGAGCGTTCGCGGGACTCGCCGACGAGGGCGAGGACATCGAGGTCCTCGAGCTCTCGTTCGACGAGGCGCTGACCCAGATCGGCGTGCAGATCGTCGACGCGAAGACGATCATGCTCCTGCAGTGGGCGGCCCTGTCCGGCCCGTTCTCGCGCTGACCCGCGGACGTCGCGGCTCCGTGCGCCTCAGCGCGCGTACTCGGCGAGGGCGCGTCCGGTCAGCGTGTCCGCCGCCGCGAGCCCGACCGGAGTCCCCTCGAAGACGATCGTCCCTCCGTCGTGCCCGGCTCCGGGCCCCACGTCGATGATCCAGTCCGCGTGCGCCATCAGGGCGCGGTGGTGCTCGATCACCACGACCGAGTTCCCGGAGTCGACCAGCCGGTCGAGCAGTCCGAGCAGTGTGTCGACGTCCGCGAGGTGCAGGCCCGTGGTCGGCTCGTCGAGCAGGTAGACGGATCCGGACGAGGCCATGTTGATCGCGAGCTTGAGGCGCTGGCGCTCGCCCCCGGACAGCGTGTTCAACGGCTGTCCGAGCGTGAGGTAGCCGAGACCGACGTCGACGAGACGGGCGAGCACCGTGTGCGCCGGTCCGCTCGCGAAGAACTCCGCGGCGTCGACGATCGGCATCGAGAGCACCTCGTGGATGTTCCTCCCGCGGAGGCGGTACTCGAGCACCTCAGCGGTGAACCGCTTGCCGTCGCACTCCTCGCAGACCGACGAGACCGTCGCGGCGGGGCCCAGCTCGGTGAAGATCATCCCGGCCCCCTTGCAGACGGGGCAGGCGCCTGCCGAGTTCGCGCTGAAGAGCGCCGGTCTCACACCGTTCGCCTTCGCGAAGGCCGCCCGGATCGCGTCGAGGACCCCGGTGTAGGTCGCCGGATTGCTGCGCCGCGAGCCGCGGATCGGCGACTGGTCGGCCACCACCACGCCGGGCCGACCCGCGAGCGAGCCGTGCAGGAGCGACGACTTCCCCGACCCTGCGACTCCGGTGACGACGGTCAGCACGCCCAGCGGGACGTCCACGTCGACGCCGCGGAGGTTGTGCGTGGAGGCCCCGCGGATCTCCACCGCCCCGGTCGGACGGCGCACGGCCTCCTTCAGCGGGACGCGGTGACCGAGATGACGGCCCGTCAGGGTGTCGGACGTGCGCAGCTGCGCCACCGTCCCCTCGAACCGCAGCTCGCCGCCGTGCGCGCCGGCCCTCGGACCGAGGTCGACCACGTGATCGGCGATCTCGATGATCTCCGGCTTGTGCTCGACCACCAGGACGGTGTTGCCCTTGTCCCGCAGGCGGCGCAGCAGCTCGATCATCCGCGAGACGTCGTGCGGATGCAGACCCGCCGTCGGCTCGTCGAAGACGTACGTGACGTCCGTGAGGCTCGATCCCAGATGCCGCACCATCTTGACCCGCTGCGCCTCACCGCCCGAGAGGGTGCCCGACTCCCGATCGAGCGACAGGTAGCCCAGCCCGACCTGGACGAGGGCGTCGAGCGTCCCGAGGAGGGTCTCGACGATAGGAGCGACGGACGGCGCCTGCAGCCCGCGGAGCCACGCGGCGAGGTCGGTCGCCTGCAGCGCGGCGCACTCGGCGATGTTCCGGCCCCCGATGCGCGACTCCAGTGCCGCGCGGGTGAGCCGGCCGCCTCCGCACTCGGGACAGGCGGCGAAGGTGGCCACCCGCTCGGCGAAGGCGCGGATGTGCGGCTGGGCCGCCTCCTTCGCCAGGTAGAGGCGGGTGACCTTCACCAGGAGGCCCTCGTAGGTCATCGTCATCCCGGCGATGGCCATCTTCGTGGCCGGACGGTGGAGGAACGCGTCCATCTGCTCGGGCGTGAAGTCGGCGATCGGCACATCGGCCGGATAGAGGCCCGACTCGGCGAGGCCCTTCCAGTACCAGCCGCCGACGACGAAGTTGGGGATCGCGTCGAGAGCGCCGCCCTCGAGCGACTTCGAGCGGTCGATCAGCGCGTCGAGGTCGATGCTCGACACCCGGCCCGTCCCCTCGCACCGCGGGCACATCCCCTCCGGCAGGTTGAAGGAGAACGCACCGCTCGTGCCCGCGTGCGGATCGCCGATCCGGCTGAAGAGGATCCGCAGCATCGTGTACGCGTCGGTCGCCGTGCCGACCGTGGACCGGCCGTTCGACCCCATCCGCTCCTGGTCGACGACGATCGTGGCCGACAGTCCGTCGAGCGACTCCACGTCCGGGCGGGCCGGCGACCCCATGAACTGCTGCACGAAGGCGGAGTAGGTCTCGTTGATGAGGCGCTGGGACTCGGCCGCGATGGTGCCGAAGACGAGCGACGACTTGCCGGAGCCCGAGACCCCGGTGAACACGGTGATCCTCCGCTTCGGGATGTCGACGTCGATCCCCCGGAGGTTGTTCTGGCGCGCACCGCGCACCCGGATGACGTCGTGGGGCGAGGCCGTGGTCATGCTGTCTCCGTCCAGAGCGGTGCCCGAATCCTAGAGGAGGTGCGCGGCGTCCGCGCCGGAACGACGAACGGCCCCCCGGAGTGCACCGGAGGGCCGTTCGGAGAGCACGCGTCAGAGCGCGACCGGCTCCGCCCGCGAGATCGCGATCATGTCCTCGCGAGGAACGACCTTCACGCGCGCACGGCCCTCGGGCTCGCCGAGCGCCATCTCGTGCTCGTCCAGCCGGTGCCAGCCGTCGAGATCCGTGTAGGCGATCTCCCGCTCCTCGAGCAGGGCGACCACGGCCGCCTCCTCGGGGTGCTCGGGCGTCCACCAGGACGCCTGGTCGTTGAGCACGTGCGCGACGGTCTCCATGGCGTCGGACTTGGTGTGCCCGATGAGGCCCACCGGTCCGCGCTTGATCCAGCCGGTCGCGTACACGCCGTGGACCTGCTGGTCCTCGTCGTCCAGGACCTGGCCCTCGCGGTTCGGGATCACGCCGCGCATCTCGTCGAACGGGAGGCCGTCGAGCGGCGAGCCGAAGTAGCCGACCGCGCGGTACACGGCCTGGACCGGGACCTCGCGGATCTCACCCGTGCCGCGCACTCCGCCCTCGCCGTCCGGCTCGGTGCGCTCGTACCGGATCGCGCCGACCCGACCGGATCCGTCGTCCACGAACTCGAGCGGCTTCGCCCAGAAGTGCAGGTGGAGACGACGCGAGGCGCTCCCGACCTCGCGGGTGCGCCACTGGTTGAGCACCCGGTTGATGACCATGACCTGCTTGTTGGTCGCGATGGCGGCCTCCGAAGCGGGATCGAGGTCGAAGTCCTCGTCGGCGACGATCATGTCGACGTCGCGCAGCTCGCCCAGCTCGCGCAGCTCCAGCGGCGTGAACTTCACCTGAGCGGGACCGCGGCGCCCGAAGACGTGCACGTCGGTGACAGGAGACGCCTTCAGCCCCTCGTAGACGTTCGGCGGGACCTCGGTGGGCAGGAGGTCCTCGGCGTGCTTCGCCAGCATCCGCGAGACGTCGAGCGCCACGTTGCCGTTGCCGATGACGGCGACGGAGGACGCCTCCAGCGGCCAGGTGCGCGACACGTCGGGGTGGCCGTCGAACCAGCTGACGAAGTCGGCCGCACCGTAGGAGCCCTGGAGCTCGACACCCGGGACGTCGAGCGGAGCGTCGCGGACGGCGCCGGTCGCGAAGATCACGGCGTGGTAGTGCCGCTTGAGATCCTCGAGCGTGATGTCGGTCCCGAAGTGCACGTTGCCGAAGATGCGGATGTCGCCCCGGTCGAGCACCTCCCGCAGCGCGGTGATGATCCCCTTGATGCGCGGGTGATCGGGCGCGACGCCGTAGCGGACCAGGCCGTAGGGCGCGGGCAGGTGCTCGAACAGATCGATCGAGACGTCGTACTTCTTCTCGGCCTTGATCATGAGGTCGGCGGCGTAGATGCCCGCGGGACCCGCGCCGACGATGGCCAGCCTGAGCTTGGTCATTGCGTTCCTCCTGCCGGGGCGCCGCAGCGCACAACCGGTCTCATTCCTGCGGCGCAGGGCGCGCCGCGACGATCGGGGTCAGCCGTTGCGCTCGACGACGGTGTCGGCGAAGCGCGTCAGCGCCTTGCGGACGGAGCCGTCGGGCAGCGGAGCGAGGGCGGCGACGGCCTCGTCGGCCCACCGGTGGGCCTCGGCGAGGGTCTGCGCGGTGACGTCGTGATCGCGCAGCTGAGCGATGGCGTCCGAGATGTCGGCGCTCTGCTCCTCCGTGTGCGCGATGGCGTCGTTCGAGCGGCTCACATAGCTCTCGATGCGGGCGAGGAGAGCCGCGGCCTCCCTATCGGAGGAGGCGCGCTCGCGCAGGCGCAGGATCGGCAGCGTCGACACGCCGGCGCGGATGTCCGTGCCGGGGTTCTTGCCGGTCTCCTCCGGCTGGGGAGAGAGGTCGATGACGTCGTCGACGATCTGGAAGGCGACGCCGATCTTCTCGCCGAAGACGCGCATGGCCTCCTCGTACTCCTCCGGAGCCTCCGAGAACGCGACTCCCGTGCGGCCCGCCGCGGCGATCAGGGACCCGGTCTTGTCGGCCAGGACGGACAGGTAGTGCTCGACCGGGTCCTCGCCGTCGGTCGGGCCGACCGTCTCGTGCAGCTGCCCGAGGACGAGACGCTCGAACGTGTCGGCCTGGAGCCGGATCGCCTTGTCGCCGAGCTCGACCATCAGCTGGTTCGCGCGGGCGAAGAGCAGATCGCCCGTCAGGATGGCCACGTTGTTGCCCCACACGGTCTGCGCCGACGGGACGCCGCGGCGCTTCTCCGCCTCGTCCATGACGTCGTCGTGGTAGAGCGATGCGAGATGCGTGATCTCGATCGCCTGCGCACCGAGCAGGACCTGCGGCGTGTTGCCGCGGCCCAGCGACGCGGCCAGGAGGGTGAGCATCGGGCGCACGCGCTTGCCGCCCGCCTCGAGGAGGTACCGGGTGGAGACGTCGGCCACAGCGTCCGCGAAGGACAGCTGCCGGACGAGACCCTCCTCGACCTGCTCCAGACCCGCGTCGATCGTGCGGGCGAGAGCCCGGTCCGACGAGGAGGAGAAGATGCGCTCGGAGAGGCCGAGCTGCGCCGTCAGAGACGGGCTGCGACGGGCGACGGGCGCAGTGGCGTTCACAGGGAAACCCTAACGTCTCGGCCTGTGCGGACCCCGGTCGTCATCGGGTCGGCGCGATCGGCTTGACGCCGCGGTGCAGCGCCACGATGCCCGCGGTCAGATCGCGGTAGGCCACGCGCTCGAAGCCCGCCGCGCGGAGCCAGGCGGCGACGACGCTCTGCTCCGGCCAGGCCCGGATGGAATCGCCGAGATAGTCGTACGCAGGATTGTTCGACGACGCGAGGCGCACGACGGCGGGCATGACCGTCGACAGGTAGAAGTCGTACGCGGCGGCCAGCGGAGCGATCGGCGGAGTCGAGAACTCGCAGATCACGACCCGGCCGCCGGGCTTCAGCACACGCAGGAACTCGGCGAGCGCCGTCCTCGGCTCGGCCACGTTGCGCAGACCGAACGAGATGGTCACGGCGTCGAACGACTCGTCCTCGAACGGGAGATCCATCGCGTCGGCCTGGACGAACTCGATCCGGTCGTTGCCCGCCTGACGGCGACGGCCGACGGCGATCATCCCCGGGGAGAAGTCGGCTGCGACGACCTGGGCGCCCGACCGCGCCAGCGACGCGCTCGACGTTCCGGTGCCGGCCGCGATGTCGAGGATGCGCTCACCGGGAGCAGGGTTGACGGCGCGAGTCGTCGCGATCCGCCAGAGCCGGTCGTTCCCCACCGAGAGGAGTCCGTTCACCAGGTCGTAGGCGGGAGCCACGGTGTCGAACATCGAGGCGACCTCGTCGGGCCGTTTGGTGAGGTCTGCCTTCGTCACGATCCGCAAGTCTACGGCGAGACGAGGGACGGCGGCTGTGCATCCGCCGTCCCGCGCCCGGTCGGCGCGCTCCCCCCTGGGGAAGCGCCGGGACCGCCCCGCTCCGCCTCGCGCGGCGGCCCCGGACCGGATCACGGTAGCAACGGAGCCCTGCGCCCCGAGCCCCGCGGCATGGGACGTCCCATCCTCTGGCGCGGGCGTACCCTGCTGAGGTGACGCTCATCGGCGCTGGAACCCCCCTGCTGCGTGCGGAGACGACTCCACTGGACTCTCCGCCGTCGCTCCTCTCCCACTCCGACCCGAGGCGGCCCCTCCTCTGGCAGCGCGACGGCGCCGGGCTCAGCGGACGCGGGGAGGCCCTGCGCCTCGAGTTCTCGGGCCCGGAACGGCTGCGGGAGGCGGCGGCGGCCTGGCGGCGGCTCTGCGACGCGGCGACGGTGGAGGACCGGGTCGGACTGCCCGGGACGGGGCTGGTCGCGTTCGGGACCTTCGCTTTCTCGAGCCGATCCGAGGCGACGAGCGTGCTGATCGTGCCGCGCACCGTGATCGGGACGCGCGACGGCCGGTCATGGCTGACGCGGATCACGATCGGCGAGGCGGAGAGACCGTATACGCCGAGCGAGGAGCCGCTGGGGGCGGAGTACCACGTGCCGCTCTCGCCGGGTGCGCTGCCGCCGGACGGGTACCGCGCGGCGGTCGCTGCCGCGGTGGAGACGATCCGGGCGGGTGAGCTGTCCAAGGTCGTGATCGCGCGCGATCTGCAGGGGCGGCTCCCGCCGGGGGCGGACCTGCGTCGGATGCTGGGTGCGCTCACCGAGCGCTACCCGGACTGCTGGGGCTTCGCCGTGGACGGATTCCTCGGCGCCAGTCCGGAGACGCTGGTCGCGGTCGATCGGGGCGAGATCTCGGCGAGGGTGTTGGCCGGCACGGCCGCACGAGGCGAGGATCCCCTCGCCGACGCGGACGTGGAGGCCGCTCTGCTCGAGAGTCCGAAGGACCGCTCGGAGCACGCTTTCGCTCTCGCCAGTCTGGTCCGGGAACTCGAGCCCCACACACGGGAGCTGACGGCGGGCGCCGCCCCGTTCACGCTCCGCCTGCCGAATCTCTGGCACCTCGCGACGGACGTGCGAGGAATTCTGGACGACTCCTCCAGCGCGCTCGATCTCGTCGATGCTCTTCACCCGACCGCCGCAGTGGCCGGCACTCCGACCGCCGACGCCCTTGCGCTCATCGAGCACCTGGAGCCCTTCGACCGCGGTCGGTACGCAGGACCCGTCGGCTGGATCGACGGCAACGGCGACGGCGAGTGGGCCGTCGGACTCCGCAGCGCCGAGGTCACGGCCGAGGGCGCGGTCACGGCCTGGGCGGGCGCCGGCATCGTGGCCGACAGCGTTCCCGAGTCCGAGCTCGCCGAGACCCGCATGAAGTTCCGCCCGATCACCGACGCGCTGGCCTGACGCACGTCGGGAGTCGTTGAAGCCGTCGGCTACCCGGCGCCTACCCCGCCGGGTCCCCGTCGAGCCGGGGAGCACCCGGCCGTCGTCCTGCACCCACCGGCGGACGCCCGGGCAGCGCCGGCGGCCGGGTCGTCACGCGGCGGCCGGTCGGTGTGGTCCAGTCCGCTGTGCCGTCCGGATGGAGCAGATACGTCCAGCGGTCGCCGTGGCGCACGTGGTGGTGGGCGACGCACAGGGAGGCGAGGTTGTCGGGAGTCGTCTCTCCCCCGTTCCGCCATTCGACGCTGTGGTCGGTCTCCGTCGAGGACGCCGGCCGGGTGCAGCCCGGGAAGCGGCAGGTCTGGTCGCGGAGGCGGACCAGCAGCCTCATCCTCGGCGGTGGGAGCCGGTGGCGGCGCCCGACGGAGACGACCGCGCCGGTCTCCTCGTCGGTCAGCACGGGAGTGAAGGCGGCGTCGTCGTCGATGAGCGCTCGCACCGCCTCGGCGGGGATCGGCCCGTAGCCGTCGAGCTCGGCGGCCGCCTCGTCGTCACCTGCGGCGGTGCTCGCCGCCACGGTGACTCTCACCTCGGCCCGCAGCCCGGTCGAGGGCGCCGCGGCTCCCTCCGGAGTGGTCCCCGCCACGTCCCCGTGGCAGAGCAGGTCGGCCCACGCGTCGGCGCGGAGCTGCGCCAGCGTCCGCAGATCGCGGTCCCCTTCGGCGCCGTCCCGCAGATCCCTCGCGATGCGGTCGAGCCGGGCGAGCGCTCCGACGGCCTCGGGCGCGGGGACGTGCGCGCACACCGTCGCCATGCCGTCGATCCCGGCTGTCATCCACACCCGGCGGTCCTCACGGGCGCGAGCGTGCCGCTCGGCGAGGGGCTCGTCGTGCAGCTCCTCCCGCACCCGCGCGAGGGCGTGGCGCAGCTGCCCCGGGGTCAGCGTCTCCGCGAGGTCGACGGCCCGGTCGTCGTAGGCCGCGCGCGCCGCTGCCGGGAGGGTCGCCGCGACGGAGCAGACGAGCTGGCCGGCCTCCCAGCGCATCCTGGCGTCGGCGAGCGCGGAGCGGGTCCGCGGCAGCTCCTCCATCAGGAGCGAGGCGTGCAGCAGCTCCCTGGCGGCGGTGCGCTCGGAGACCCCGAGGGCGACGGCGAACTCCGCTCGGATCGACCGTTCGACGAGGTCCGTCGCATCCTTGCTGTCCGTCGAGGAGCCTCGGGCGAACGCGTCGGGACAGGTCAGCGCCGCGCGGTGTCCCGCGTGCAGCGCCTCCGCCGCGGTCAGGAGCACCGGGGAGGCGCTCCTCGCGAGCGCCGCCGCCCGGTCGCCGAGGGCGAGGACCTCTCCTCGCACCGTCTCCGCATCAGCCATGCCTCCAGCGAAGCAGCAGCAGACGAGCTGCGGAGCTCGAACGAGGCGTCCCCGGGAGAACAGCGTCCGACGACGACCTGTGGAGGACCGTCCGACCGGGCCCGGGCGTACTCAGCGCTCGAGCCGGATCTCCACGATGCCCGGCCCGTCGCCCGGCGAGGTCAGCGCCTGCTCCAGCTCGCCGCGCGTCGCCGCACGACGGTGGCCCCACCCGTAGGCGTGCGCGAGAGCCTCCAGATCGGCGTTCTGCGGGGTGAACTGCACGCGATCGAACGCATCGGGATGCGAGCTCGATGCGACCTCGAGTCCGTCGAAGATCGTGCCGCCCCCGTCGTTCACGACGACGAGCTGCACGCGCGGGCGCCGTTCTCCGGGCGGGAGGAGGAGGCCGCCGGCCTCGTGGAGCAGAGTGAGATCGCCGAGGACCGCCCGGGTGACTCCGCCGGCTCCCTGCTCGGTCGCCTGCGAAGCCACCGCGATCCCGAGAGCCGTCGAGATCGTGCCGTCGATGCCGGCGAGGCCGCGGTTCGCCAGGACGGATATCCGCTTGCCCGGCAGGGTCCCGTCGGCGACGCGGATCAGCCGCGACGCTCCGAACAGCAGCCGGTCGTGCGGCCAGGTGACCTTCCAGACCGCGGCGACGACGAAGTCGCGGGTGAGCGGTGCCCTGATCGCGGCGAGGGCGTTGCGCGCGTAGCCGCGGCGGTCCTCGACCGACATCGACCCGGCGTCGGGGACCTCGTCCAGCTCGTCGGGGTCGACAGTCAGGGCGCGGCTCGCGGACACCCAGGATCCGGCCCAGGCGCGCTCGCCGCGCTCGGGACGCGGCGATCCCTCGGGGCGGACCACGTCGACGCCTCCGACGCGGCGGGCGCGCCGGCCGGGATTGTAGAACTGCTCGCGCACGGCGTCCACGACGATCACCTCGACGTCCTCGCGCCGCAGCAGCTCGGGGACCTCGCGGGAGAGCGTCGGGTGTCCGAGCACGATCGCCCGGCGGATGCATCCGCCGAAGTCGGGCTCGCCGAGCAGGCGACGCCAGGCGACGACGAGCTGCGGTCCGAAGCGGGCGCCGGAGGAGACCTCGGCCAGCAGCGGCCAGTCGCCGGCGCGAGCGATCTCCTCGGCCGCGGCGCCCGCCTTGTCCCCGGCGATGACGACCGTGAGCGGCTCACCGGGACCGGCGGTCACGACGGCACGCGGGATCCCGGATCCGACAGCGGGCGACGAGACCGGTTCGATCCCCTCCATGTCGGGCAGAGCGGAGGAGAGCGGGTCGCGGAAGGAGAGGTTCAGGTGGACCGGCCCGCGGCGCGCCGCGGTGACGGCACGATCGGCGAGCGCCCGCGCGTCCTCGGGCCGGGAGGCGTCGTCCGGAGCAGCGACGTCCTCGAACAGCCGCACGGCTCGCCCGTACAGCTCGCGCTGCTCGGCCGTCTGGTTCGAGCGGATGCCGCGCAGCTCGTCGGGCCGGTCGGCGGTCAGGACGATCATCGGCACGTCCGAGGCGTCCGCCTCGAGCACGGCCGGGTGCAGGTTCGCGGTCGCCGTGCCGGAGGTCGTGATGACGAGCGCCGGCATCCCGGATTCGAGGGCGAGGCCCAGCGCCAGGAACCCAGCGGAGCGCTCATCGATCCGCACGTGCAGCCGGACGTCGCCGCGGGTCTCGAGCTCGGCCGCCACCAGGGCGAGCGCCTGCGAGCGGGAGCCCGGAGCGACGACGACGTCGCGGACGCCGAGCGCGACGAAGCGGGTGAGGAGGTCGACCGCGAATCGGGTGGAGGGGGCGACCGGCCGGTGCTCAGGCATCCCGGCGGCCGGGGCCGTCGGCCTCGCCCTGCTCGTCCATGTCGGCGAGGTCGCGCTCGAGCTGGGCGATGCGCTCGGCCTGCAGGCGTTCCTCCTCGGGGTCGCGCTCGGTGCGGAGGGTGCCGAGGAAGTCGGGGTCGTCGTCCGGAGCGGTGTAGCGGCGGCCGGCGGCGCGCTGCTTGCGGGGACGGCCGATCCAGAACCACAGTCCCGCACCGATGACCGGGAGGATCAGCACCACCAGGAGCCAGGACCACTTCGGGATCGCCCGCACGGCGTGACGGTTGCTCATCGCGACGTCGATCACGGTGTAGACCGTGAAGACGGCGAGGGCCACGAGCAGGCCGATGACGAGGCGGATCATGGACACGAGTCTACGTCCGGCACCCCCGTCGGGGAGGGTCCGCACGGACGCTGGACAGGAGGCTCCCACGGTGCTCACGGAAGCGCGTGCAGGGGCCGACGTACACTGTCCCGGTGAAACTGAGCCGCGCGGTCGTCGTCTACTCGCTCCTGCGCCTGGCGATGTTCGCCGGCGTCTTCGTGCTGGTGTACCTGCCGGCGCGCACCTTCGTCGACTCGGAGCTGACGGCAGCGGTCACCGCGGGCTTCGTCGCCGCGATCGCGAGCCTGTCCCTCTCCTACATCCTGCTGAGGAAGCCCCGCGAGCGCATCGCGGAGGCGATCTACGAGCGCCGCAAGGACGTCCCGCGCGCTCCGACCGACGACGACGTCGAGGACGCCGCGGTCGACGCGACCCGCGACGACCGCTGAGCCGGGCGATCCCGCCGGCGAGGGCTCCCCTCGGACGCGCTGACCCCGCTCGCACCAGGCCCGGCACGCAACAGCCGATATCACCCGAATCCGGCCCACCCGAGCCCGCCTCGTGCGAGCCGCCGCTCTAGAACGCCAGCGCCGCCCCGAGGATGACCGCGTAGGCGAGCCCGCCCAGGCTTGTCAGCTGCAGCGCCAGGATGAGCTCCTTCGCCGTCTTCGCCGTCAGGGTGATCAGGATGGCCGGCAGGATCATCAGAAGCACGAAGAGCGTCAGCCACGCCAGCGGGTAGAACAGCGCGAGGATCACCGCGATGCCGAACGGGATCAGCACGAAACCCGTGTAGATCGCTCGGGACACGGCCGGTCCTGCGAGCACCGCGAGGGTCCGCTTGCCCGAGAGGCGGTCGGTCGGGATGTCGCGGATGTTGTTGACCATGAGCACGGCGCAGGCGAACAGGCCCGCCGCCACGGCGCCGAGCCACGACTCCTGGTTGGTGCGGCCGATCTGCACGAACGTGGTGCCGACGGTGGCGACCAGGCCGAAGAACACGAAGACGAAGAGCTCGCCGAGCCCGAGGTAGCCGTAGGGGCGGCGTCCGCCGGTGTAGAACCAGCCCGCCGCGATCGCCGCCGCGCCGACGATCAGGAACCACCACTGCCCCGAGAGGGCGGTGAGCACGAGGCCGGCGACGGCCGCGATCCCGAAGAAGACCAGGGCGACGGTGAGCACCTGGCGGGGCTTCGCCGCTCCGGAGCCGGTCAGCCGCGAGGGTCCGACGCGGTTGGCGTCGGTGCCGCGCACGCCGTCGGAGTAGTCGTTGGCGTAGTTGACGGCGATCTGCAGGGCGAGCGAGACGGCCAGGCAGAGCAGGGCGCGCACCCAGTGCCAGCCCTCGTCGACGACCTGGGTCGCTCCGGTGCCGATGAGCACGGGGGCGACGGCCAGCGGGAGGGTGCGGAGGCGGGCGCCGGCGATCCACTCGCGGGGACCGGCGGGCTTCACGACGATCGTTCGCGGGCTGCCCCCGGGGCGGCCGCTGGAGGACTTCTTCTTGCGACTCGTACTCGACACGGAGGGAATCCTACCCACCGGCCCGTCGACGCTCGGAGCCGGTCAGCCCTGCTCGGCGAGCACCTCGAGGGCGCGGCGGTCGGGCTTCCCGGAGGCGAGGAGGGGGATGCGGCCGACGGGCAGCACGACCGCAGGAGCGGCGGCGCGCCCGAGGCGGTCGGCGATCAGGGTGCGCAGGTCGGTGAGCGCGGGAGCCTCCTCCGCCGTGACGACGACCGGGACCTCGCCCCACTGCTCGTCCGCCCGCCGCACGACGACCGCGTCGGGGACGGGCCCCTCGCGGAGCACGGCCTCGACGGCGTCGAGCGACACCTTCTCCCCGCCCGACACGATCACGCGGTCGAGCCGACCGGTCACCCGGAGGCGCCCGTCGACGATCGACCCCGCGTCGCCCGTGCGGTACCAGCGCTCCCCGTCGAGCTCGAGGAAGGCGGAGGCGCTGCGCTCGTGGTCGATCGCGCCGTCGGCGTCGAGGTAGCCCTCCGCGAGGGTCGGGCCGCCGAGCAGCACCTGCCCGTTCTCGACGCGCATCCGCACGTCGTGGAGCGGGACGCCGTCGTAGACGCAGCCGCCGGACGTCTCGCTCGATCCGTAGGTCAGGCGGATGCGCGCACCGAGGGCGGCGGCGCGGTCCCGCAACGGCTGCGGCGTCGCCTGGCCGCCGATCAGGAGCGCGTCGAACGAGCGGAGCGCCTCGGCCGCGGCCGGATCGCGCTCGGCGAGGTCCAGCAGCCGCGCGAGCTGCACGGGGACCAGCGAGGAGTACCGCCGCTCCCCCGCCGGCATCGTCCGAGCGAGAGCGAGGAAGGCCGCCGCGTCGAAGCCGCCGGCCGGGAGGACGACCGGGTCGGCCTCCGCGGTCAGCGAGCGGACGAGCACCTGCAGTCCCGCGACGTAGTGCGTCGGCAGGCAGAGCAGCCAGCGTCCCGGCCCGCCGAGCTCGGCGAGGGTCGTGGAGGCGCTGGTGAGCAGGGCCGCTGTCGAGAGCGCGACCCGCTTGGGCGGCCCCGACGACCCCGAGGTCTCGACGACGGCGGCGACGCGCTGCGGCACGACGGCATCCTCGGAGGCGGTCGCAGCGCCGGGGGCGGAGACGCGGATCGCCGGGCCGCTGCCGTCCAGGGCCGCGCGAAGAGCGAGGAGGACGGCCTCGACCGTCGCGTCGACACCGGCGAGCGGGCGGGTCACCTGCGTGCCCTCCGGCTCAGAACTGCCACGGGAACGGCGACCAGTCGGGCTCGCGCTTCTCGAGGAAGGAGTCTCGTCCCTCGACGGCCTCGTCGGTGCCGTAGGCGAGGCGCGTGGTCTCGCCCGCGAAGAGCTGCTGGCCCACGAGGCCGTCGTCCACGGCGTTGAACGCGTACTTCAGCATCCGGATGGCCGTGGGCGACTTGGTGAGGATCGTCTCGGCCCACTCCACCGCGGTCGTCTCGAGCTCGGCGTGCGGGACGACCGCGTTCACGGCGCCCATCTCGTAGGCGCGCTGCGCGGAGTACTCCCGCGCGAGGAAGAACACCTCGCGCGCGGCCTTCTGCCCGATCTGGCGGGCGAAGTACGCCGAGCCGTAGCCCGCGTCGAAGGAGCCGACGTCGGCGTCCGTCTGCTTGAATCGCCCGTGCTCGGCGGAGGCGAGGGTGAGGTCGCAGACCACGTGCAGCGAGTGCCCGCCTCCCGCGGCCCAGCCGGGGACGGCCGCGATGACGACCTTCGGCATGAAGCGGATGAGGCGCTGCACCTCGAGGATGTGCAGGCGGCCGTTCCGCGCGGAGTCGATGCCCTCGGCGGTCTCGCCGTCGGAGTACCGGTAGCCGTCGCGGCCGCGGATCCGCTGGTCTCCTCCCGAGCAGAACGCCCAGCCTCCGTCGCGCGGGCTCGGGCCGTTGCCGGTGAGGATGACGACGCCGATGCGCGGGTTCGTCCGGGCGTCCTCGAGGGCGCGGAACAGCTCGTCGACCGTGCGCGGCCGGAACGCGTTGCGGACCTCGGGCCGGTCGAACGCGACCCGCGCGATGCGGCCGGAGCGGTCGTGGTGGTAGGTGATGTCCTCGAGTGCGTCGAAGCCGTCGACGGCCGCCCAGCGGTGCGCGTCGAACAGTTCGGAGACCTGCGTGCTCATGTCACGACCCTACTGATCCGGACTGCACGGCGACTCGACACCGCTCGGGCAGACGGAAGGGGACCCCGCTGACGCGGAGTCCCCTTGCCGGTGCTCGCCCCTACTTGGCGGCGGAGGTGGTGCGGTTCTCGGCCGACACCATCCAGGCGTACTGCTCGAGGCTCTGGATGATCGCGTGGAGAAGGTCCGCGCTGGTCGGGTCCTCCTCGTCCACCTGGTCGTGGACCTCGCGCATGGTGGCGGCGGTGTTCTCGAGGCGGATCGTGACCAGGTCGACGGTCTCGGCCGTGTCGATCTCGCCGTGCGGGTACTCGGGGAGGGTGGTGGTCGCGGCGACGGTGTCGCTGCGGCCGTCCGGGATCCCGTGGAGGGCGCGCATGCGCTCGGCGATGTCGTCGCTGAACTCGCGCGCGGCTTCGATGATCTCGTCGAGCTGCAGGTGGAGGTCGCGGAAGTTCTTGCCGACGACGTTCCAGTGGGCCTGCTTGCCCTGGACGTGGAGCTCGATCAGGTCGACGAGGACGATCTGGAGGCTGTCGAGCAGCTCCTTGGAGGCCTTGAAGCCCTTCTCGGCGTTCTGACGGCGGCTGGTCTTGGCACCGGAGCCCGCGGGGGCTTCGACGTGGCGTTCGAGGGTGGTGGTCATGGACCGTTCCTTTCTCTTGCAGTGCCGGGTGCGGTGTCCCGCCCCGAGTCTGGCTTCTTCGGCTGGACGGCGCCCGCACGCGCGGGGTGCGCGCGCTGGGCGGGGCCCGTGGTTGCAGGGATCAGATCGTGGCGACGGATCCGGAGTCGACGCGGTAGTTCGAGCCGTTCACGAACGAGGCGCGGTCGGAGCAGAGGAAGGCGATCACGGCTGCGACCTCCTCGGCCTCGCCCCGGCGCTTCAGCTCCATGTACGGCCGCTCCTCGTCGAGGAAGGACGAGATCGCCTCGTCGACCGAGGTGCCCCTCTGCTCGGCGCGCTTGGACATCATCGCGTCGGTCATCGGAGTGCGGATGAACGCGGGCGAGACCGTGTTCACGAGCAGGCCCTCCTGCGCGTAGGAGCGCGAGAGGCCCTTGGCGAAGGCGAGGACGCCCGCCTTCGCGGCGCAGTAGGGCAGTTCGTCGTCGTAGGGCTGCACGGCGTCCTCGGAGGCGGTGAGCACGAGCCGGCCCCAGCCTCCGGTGCGGAGGTCGGGGAGGAACTCGCGCACGAGCCGCACAGGCCCGAGCAGATCGACCTCGAGGGTGCTGGTCCAGCCCTCGTCGTCGATCTCGTGGAAGAGGCCCTGCGCCCCCGTGACTCCGGCGCACTGCACGAGGATGTCGATCGCGCCGACCGCTCCGGCCACGCGGCGGTGCAGCTCGGCGAGCTGCTCCGTGCTGGTGACGTCGGCGGCGAAGGCGTGCAGGCGGCCCTCCGGAGCGTCGAGCCCGGCCGCGGCCCGGTCCAGCTCCGCCTGGTCCTTGTCGGTGATCACGACGGTCGCGCCTTCGGCGAGGAGGAGCTGCGCCGTGGCCAGGCCGATGCCGGAGTCGCCTCCGGTGACGAGGGCGGTGCGGCCGGTGATCCCGAGATCCATGCTGAGGTGCTCCTTGTGGGTGCGGTGCGAGGGGGTGGTACCGGTCTACGCCCCTCGGAGCCGGCCCTCAACGGGTTGCGCGGACGCCGTCGGCGGGGTTACGCGCGGCCGACCTTCTCCGGCGCCAGCTCCTCGATGGTGATGGCCGCGTTGATCAACGCGAGGTGGCTGAGCCCCTGCGGCAGGTTGCCCCAGAAGGCCAGGTCGTCGACCGCGATCATCTCGGACATGATCCCGACGTCGTTCGGGACCGTGGCGACGAGCTCGTCCATCAGGGCGACCGACTCGTCGTGCCGACCGACGCAGGCCAGGGCGGAGGCGAGCCAGAACGAGCAGGCCACGAACGGGTGCTCCTCGCCCTCCATGCCGGAGTAGCGGAACAGCAGCGCGCCGCGGCCGAGCTCCTTCACCAGGGCGTCGATGGTGGAGATCATCCGCTCGCCGCGCTCATAGCCGCTGGGCGCGTGCAGGAGCACCGAGGCGTCCAGCTCCTCGCTGCCCGGGTACATCACGTAGGAGCCGAGCTCCTCGGACCAGCAGTGCTCCTCGATCCACTCCCGGATGCGGTCGCGCTCGAAGCGCCATCGGTCGGGGCTGCCCGCGACCTGGCCGA
Source organism: Rathayibacter sp. AY1B7 (assembly GCF_002932735.1). NCBI lineage: Bacteria > Bacillati > Actinomycetota > Actinomycetes > Micrococcales > Microbacteriaceae > Rathayibacter > Rathayibacter sp. AY1B7. Next base: position 300,532 of record NZ_PSWK01000001.1, on the reverse strand, counting down.
GCTCCGCCAGGTGCACGGCCGCGTCGAGCGCCTGCCAGCAGCCCATCTTCGAGGAGGTGTAGTGCTGCTCCTCCTCCAGCTCCCACATTCCTGCATCGCGGTTCCGCCACAGGTCGCAGGTGGTGTCGGCGACGCGGGCGAGGAGCCGACCGGTCTGGATGTCGAGGACGTTGCCCTCGTCGACGTAGATGCGGCAGATGTCGAAGAGGTCGCCGAAGACGCCCAGCTGCAGCTGGCTCTGCGCTGCGTTGCCGGCGACGACCGGGCCGATGCCGGCGTAGCCCGGGACGTCGAACTCCTCCAGGACGGTCGGCATGGAGCCGTCGAGTCCGTAGAAGATGTGCAGGTCCGGCCCGTGCTCCTTGATCGTGCGGAGGAGCCAGGACAGCGCGGCGTGCGTCTCCTCGCGCAGGCCGAAGCGCACCAGCGCGTGCATCGTGTACGCGGCGTCGCGCACCCAGGCGAAGCGGTAGTCCCAGTTCTTGCCGCCGTTGGGCGACTCCGGGAGCGACGTGGTCGCGGCCGCGGCGATGGCTCCTGTGGGCGAGTAGATCAGCAGCTTGAGCGCGAGGGCGCTGCGCTGGACGGCCTCGGACCACGGGCCGTCGTAGGAGAACTCCTCCGACCAGTCCTGCCAGCTGCGGATGGTGCGGTCGATGCCGCGGTCGACGTTCTTCGCGACCGGGAAGTGCAGCGGCTCGTCGTGCGTGGCCGACACGACCAGGACGTGCCGCACGGCGTCCTTCCCCGCGGTCACGACGAAGGAGCCCGTCAGCTCGTCGCCGGCGCCGGAGGGCGCGTCGTCGCCGTCGGGCCCGTGCTCCTGCCCGGTGACGCCGATGGTGATGTCTCCGGCGCGGATGAGCGATCGGCCGTCGGCGTTCTGGATCCACGGGGAGAACCGGCCGAGTCCCGTTCCGGGACGCACGGCCCACCGCATCCGCACCTCGCCGTCGACACCGTCCACGCGGCGCGCGAGCTCGGCCCACGGGAGGCGGCCCGCGATCCCGGTGACGAGCGCGTCCGTCACGCGGACGGTGCCCGACTCGGTGGTGAAGGTGGTCTCGAGGACGTTCGTGTCGCGGATGTAGGCGCGCGAGACCTCGGCGGGCTCCTCGGGGGCGAGCTCGACGCAGCCGCCGGACTCGGCGTCGATCAGGGCGGCGAAGGCGGGGGTGGAGCCGAGGTCCGGGACGGGCATCCAGTCGACGCTGCCGTCCTTCGCGATCAGGGCGACCGTGCGACCGTCTCCGATCGCGGCGTAGTCGCGCAGGGGCCTGGTCGAGCGGGGTGCAGCCATCCCCTCACCGTAGGGCGCGGGCGGTGCGCCGATTCGGGCTTGCGGGCGGACGGGCTTGCTTGTAGCGCCCGGTCAGGTCGCGGCGACTCCGCCGTACTCCTCGAGGCGGTCGGTGAACTCGCCGCGGTCCTCGTCCTGCAGGACCCCGTTCGCGTACCCGGCGAGGAACGCGCCCTGCGGGTCCGGCGAGAGGCCGACTCCGTCCAGCATGTCGGCGACCAGGCCGGTCGGATCGGCGTCGAGGTCGACGAGGCCCAGCTCGATCGCGGGCACGAGGTCGGCGGAGGAGCGGGCGGTGACGATCCAGAGCGCGGCCGAGGCCTCCTCGTCCGAGAGGTCGCCGTCGAGCTCGTAGCCCGCCTCCGACCACTCCTCGGGGGTGTCGGCCACCTCGACGTCGTCGAAGCCGAGGGGCGCGAGCGCTGCGGTGAAGCGGTCGACCGCCGCCTGCCTGTCGGCGTCGGTCGAGACGTCGGCGGCGGCGTACTCGGTCGCCGAGATGTAGTCGTACAGAAGGGAGGGCCCGCCGTAGGCGTTCTGCGACTGCTCGTAGTACTCGTCGTCGGCCGAGGTCCACTCCTCAGGGACGGCGCCCTCGACGGCCGCGACGGCCTGCTCGGCACTCGCGCGCACGTCCTCCGCGGACGGCTGGCCGAGTATCGTCGCGGCGTCGCCGTCCTGGTAGCCGGGGTAGTCGTAGAGCGGATCGGACGGGTCCCCGCTGCCGAACGGGTCGTCCGTCGGGTCGCCGAACGGCTCGGACGGAGCGCTCGTCGACGCGCTGCCGGCGGCGGAGTCGAGCGCGCCGCCCACTCCGACGGCGACGAGCGTGCCGAGCACGCCGGTGTAGACGACGCCCACGAGGAGGCTCGTGCCCAGCGCGATCCAGGCGCCCCTGCCGAGCGGGCGGTGGGAGGGGACGGAGCCCTGCGTCGGGCCCGGGGCGGGCGCGGGCGGCGGGCTCATCGGCATCTGGCTCATCGCACTCCTCCGGACTCCAACGGCAGCCTCGTCAGTCTGGCACCTCGGCGGCCGCTCGGAGGAGGGACCCCGGGGGCTTGCGCGCGCGTCGCCGACCTCCTGCGCGCGGGTGGCCGCCGCGTGGCCCCGGCCGGTGGACAATGGCCGGATGGACGACGTCGTGCCCGCCTCCCCGCTCCCCTCCCTCGGCGAGATCGACGCGGGACTCCGCGTCGTCGCTCTGCCGCTCCGCACCCGCTTCCGCGGCGTCGACCACCGCGAGATCGCGCTCGTGCGCGGCCCCGAGGGCTGGACCGAGTTCTCGCCCTTCCTCGAGTACGGCGCAGAGGAGTCGGCGGCGTGGCTCCGGGCGGCGATCGACTACGGCTGGAGCGAGCAGCCGGCACCGCTGCGCGACCGCATCCCGGTGAACGCGACCATCCCGGCCGTGGCACCGCACGAGGTCGCCGCCGTGCTCGCGAGCTACCACGGCTGCCGCACTGCGAAGGTGAAGGTCGCCGAGCGCGGCCAGACGCTGGCCGACGACGTGGCCCGGGTCGTCGAGGTCCGCCGCCTGCTCGGTCCGGAGGGCCGGATCCGCGTGGACGCGAACGGCGGCTGGAACCTCGACGCGGCCGAGCACGCCGTCCACGCCCTCGCGGAGTCCGACCTCGAGTACGTCGAGCAGCCGTGCGCGAGCGTCGACGAGCTGGCGGAGCTGCGCTACCGGGTGAAGTACATGGGCATCCCGATCGCCGCCGACGAGAGCGTCCGCAAGGCCGCCGATCCGCTCGCCGTCGCCCGGGCCGGAGCCGCGGACCTGCTGGTCGTGAAGGCCCAGCCGCTCGGGGGGACGCGCCGGGCGCTGGCCCTCGTCGCCGAGGCGGGGCTGCCGGCGGTGGTCTCGAGCGCGATCGACAGCTCGGTCGGACTCGCCATGGGCGCCGCCCTGGCCGCGGCGCTCCCCGAGCTGCCCTTCGACTGCGGACTCGGCACCGCGTCCCTCCTCGCCGCGGACGTCACGGAGCGGCCGCTGCGGCCGGTCGACGGCGGGATCCCCGTCGGCCGCGTGGAGGTCTCGGAGGAGCTCCTCTCCCGTCACGCCGTGTCACCGGAGCGGCTCGCCTGGTGGCGGGCGCGGCTCCGCGACTCCTACGCGCTGCTCTGATCGTCGGCGGCGGGCGCCGTGTCGGAGGGGCGGCAGAATGGGAGCGTCGGCCGCCGGTGCCCGACGCGTCCCCCACCCTCGAGCATCGGAGCACCGTGAGCGCATCGACCGTCCCCGTCTTCCTCGACTGCGACACCGGCATCGACGACTCGCTCGCCCTGGCGTACCTCCTCCGCTCGCCCCGGGCCCGCCTCGTCGGGATCAGCACGGTCAGCGGCAACACCGACGCCCGCCGGGCCGCCGTCAACAGCCTCGGCCTGCTCGCGCTGGCAGGCCGCGACGACGTGCCGGTCGCCGTGGGGGCGCACCACTTCCTCGAGGAGGACTACGCCGGCGGATCTCCGCACGTGCACGGCGACGACGGCATCGGCGGGGTCGCGCTGCCCGAGGGCGGCGAGCCGGTCGACGAGGATCCGGCCGACCTCCTCCTCCGTCTCGCTCGTGAGCACGAGGGCGAGCTGCGGCTGGTCGCGATCGGCCCGCTGACGAATCTCGCGCTCGCCCTCCGTGCGCACCCGGAGATCGCGTCCCTCGTCCACTCGGTGACCGTGATGGGCGGAGCCGCGCTGGTCCCCGGCAACGTGACCGCCGTGGCGGAGGCCAACATCTGGCACGACCCTGCGGCCGCCGCCGAGGTCGTCGCGGCCGACTGGGATCTCACGCTCGTGCCCCTGGACGTGACCATGCGGCACCTGCTGACGGAGGAGGATCGCGCCGTCCTGCTCGCGTCGCCCGATCCCCTCGCGCAGGCCATCGGGCAGGCGCTCGACTTCTACTTCGACTTCTACGTCGGCCACTTCGGCGAGCGCACCGCTGCCATGCACGACCCGATGGCCGCCGCGATCGCCGTCGACGCCGTCGCCCTCACCTCCGCCCCGCGCGTCCACGTCACTGTCGACGCCACCCACGGCCCCGGCCGCGGCCAGACCGTCACCGACCTCCGCGGCATCTACCGCGGCGTCCATCCCTCCGACGCCCGCACCCGCATCGTCCTCGCCCTCGACGCCCCTTTCGCCCCCCACCTCATCGACATCGTCACCGCCGTCTGACCCGTCCGCCGTCGCCCCCGGCATCCACCACCGCCACTCGACAGGCACGGATCCGCCCGCAGCCCGTCCATGCCCCCTGTGCGCGACACGCCCGCTCCGCGCACTACTCGACCAGCAGGCACCGCCCCCAGCGCTTCCGTCTGCGGCAACTCGACCGGCCCGCTCCCCGCGTTCGCGCCATGGGATCTCGATGCGCGCAATGCGCGCGCTACCCGATCAGCATGTTCCGTCGACCGCCGTTTCCGCGGGCCTCCCGCGAAGCGGAGCCCACCCGGACCCGACCGCGAAGCGGAGCCCACCCGGACCCGACCGCGAAGCGGAGCCCGGCCAGACCCGACCGCGACGCGGAGGCCCCCCGCGGCGACCGCGAAGCGGAGCCGTCCTCAAAGCGTGTCCTGGTGGGCGGTCGGCGGGGCCTGGTGGGGTCGATCGCAAGGCGGAGGCGTCGGGCGTAGCGGCGCTACGTTCGTCGCCGACAACGCCGCGAGGGGCCCCACCAGGCCCCGCCGACCCGATTACATGCCGGTGTCGAGGCCGGAGTAGGCATGGAGTCCCTTGAAGAACACGTTGACGACACCGAAGTTGAACATGACGGCGGCGAAGCCGACGATGGCGAGCCAGGCGGAGGGGGTGCCGCGCCAGCCGCGGGTGGCGCGGGCGTGGATGTAGCCGGCGTAGATGGTCCAGATGATGAAGGTCCAGACCTCCTTTGTGTCCCAGCCCCAGTAGCGGCCCCAGGCCTTCTCGGCCCAGACGGCGCCGGCGATGAGCGTGAAGGTCCAGAGGATGAAGCCGAGGATCGTGACGCGGTAGGCGAGGTTCTCGAGGGTGAGGGAGCTGGGCAGGGTGCGCAGGAAGCGGAGGACCGAGCGGGGGCTGTCGCCGGAGGATTCGCGGCGGGCCTGGAGGAGCTGGGTGACCGAGAGCGCGAAGCCGAGGGCGAAGAACGCGGTGCCGAGGATCGCGACGAGCACGTGGATGACCAGCCAGTAGGACTGGAGTGCCGGCGGGAGCGGGACGACGGCGACGTAGTAGTTGACGGTCGCGATGCCGAGGAGCACCAGGACGAGGCCGGTGATGAACGCTCCGAGGAAGCGGAGGTCCCAGCGCAGCTGGACGGCGAGGAAGACGCCGATGATGATGAGCGTCCCGGTCATCGAGAACTCGTACATGTTCGCCCAGGGGACGCGGCCGGCGGCGACGCCGCGGAGGACGGTCGCGGCGAGGTGGAGCACGAAGCCGAGGAGCGTGAGCGAGAACCCGATGCGCATGGTCTTCGAGCGGGCGGGGGCGCGGTAGACCTCGTCCTCGACGCGGCTGCCGATGCGGGAGAGCGTCGCGGTGCGTCCGGAGCCTGCGGCGGCGACGGTGGCCTTGCCGCTGGCCGCGCGGTCGGCGGCGGCCGCGGAGGCGACGCGCTCCGCCTCCTGCACGACCTCGATCGACTCGCCGTCGGCCAGGGAGGCGCGGCGGGCGAGGTCGATCGCGAAGAAGACGAACGCCATGGCGTAGATGCCCATGGCGGAGGAGAGGCACAGCACCGAGTACTGCGAGAGGGTCGCGATCACCTCCTCAGGGTAATCGCTCGCCGCCCCGCCCGCCCCTTCGCGCTTGCACAGACTCGGCCCCTGCCCAGCCGGGCGGCGCCTGTGGAGGGGTCTCCGGCGCGTCCGGGAGCCGGGTCAGTCGAGCGGGGCGTGCCGGTCGGCGATCGTCCGCACGGCGCGCACCAGCTGGGGGTCCTCGCCGCGGGCGAGTCCCGCGTACTCGAGGAGGAGGCCGCCGTCGTCCTGGGCGGTCGCCTTCACCCACACGCGGCGCCGCGGGACGAACAGCGAGGTGAGGAGTCCGGCGAGCACGAGGATCGCGAAGAGCAGCACCCAGCCCTGGGTCGCGTCGTGGTGGATGTCGAACGAGGCGAAGCGCTTGACGCTGTCGGTGCCGATCCGCGTCGGGTCGGCGCCCGTGTTGTCGAAGGTCACGCTGCCGAGCCCGTTCGGGAGCTGGGCCGTGTCGCCGGGCTTGAGGGTGATCGGCGCGACGCCGGTGGTGCCGCCGGTGAGCCGGGTCAGCGAGTCGGTGTTGAGCACGTAGACGGATGTGGGCACTCCCCCGTCGAGGCCGAGGTCGCCCGCGAAGACGTTCAGCGAGAGCACGGGGTACTGCAGGTCGGGGAAGATCGAGGTCGACGCCCCGGAGGCCAGCGTGTCCTGCGTCGGGTAGAAGAAGCCGGTGAGGCCCAGCTGCTCCGAGAGCCCGTCCGGCACCTTCACGACGCCGACGGAGGTCAGGTTCGCGTCCTGCGGGAGGAACGGCACCGAGTCGGTGAAGATCGCCCGGCCGGAGGGGTCGCGGACCGTGATCGTCGGGGCGTAGCCGTTGCCGAGGAGGTAGACGTTCGTGCCGCCGATCGCCAGCGGGTCGTTGACCTTGATCGTGCGGTCCTCGGTGCCCCCGCCGCGCTCGGAGGTCGTGACGTTCGCGGTGAAGTCGACGGGCTGGCCGAGCGCCGACTGGTTCTGCTCCTCGTACTTCACGTCGAGGCTGTCGAGGGTCAGCTGGTACGGGTCGAGCCGGCTGCTGTCGAAGAAGCGGCCGGGGTTGAAGGAGTCGTAGGCCGCGAGGTTGTTCGCGAACCCCTGGGAGCCCTCGACCAGCACGCGCTGCCCGCTGTAGCCGAACCCGCCGCCCACTCCGACTGCGACGAGGATGCCGACCAGGGCGGAGTGGAAGACCAGGTTGCCGGTCTCGCGGAGGTAGCCGCGCTCGGCCGAGACGCTCGACCAGCGGCCGCGCGGGTCGTCGTAGCGCTCGACGCGGTAGCCGGCCCGGCGCAGGACGGAGTGGGCGGAGGCGACGGCCTCCTCCTCCGTCGCGCCCTCGACCTCGCGGACGGTGTAGCCGGCGAGGCGCTGCAGGCGCGCGGGCGTGCGCGGCGGGCGCGACCGCATCGCCTGGAAGTGGTGGCGCGTGCGCGGGACGATGCAGCCGATCAGGGAGATGAACAGCAGCAGGTAGATGCTCGAGAACCAGGCGGAGGTGTAGGTGTCGAACGCCTGCACCCTGTCGAGCAGGGGCGCGAGGTCGGGGTTGTCGACGAAGTACTGGGTCACGCCGTTGGGGTCGGAGGAGCGCTGCGGCACGAGCGATCCGGGGACCGCCGCGATCGCCAGCAGCAGCAGCAGGAACAGTGCCGTGCGCATGCTGGTGAGCTGCCGCCACATCCAGCGGAGCCAGCCGGTGAACCCGAGCGCCGGCTGCGTGACGGTGCCGTCGGAGTCGTAGTGGTCGGCGGGGCGGAAGGAGGCGTCCGTCCTCCGCTGCGCGGCCTCGTCGGGGCGGCGCGTGCTCTCCTCGGGCTCAGATCGCCGGCTGGAAGCCATCGATCACCGCCGAGAGGGATCCGTAGACGAGGGTGTTCCAGATGCCCGTGACCATCAGGACTCCGATCAGGACGAGGGCGGCGCCGCCGAGGATGTTGACCACGCGGATGTGGCGCTTCACGAAGGCGAGCGTGCTGGTCACCCAGCTGAAGCCGAAGGCGACGAGGAGGAAGGGGATGCCGAGGCCGAGGCAGTAGACCAGGGCGAGGAGGGCGCCGCGCCAGGGCGAGCCCACGCCGTAGCTGAGGGCGAGGATCGAGCTCAGCGTCGGGCCGAGGCAGGGCGTCCAGCCGACGCCGAAGACGATGCCGAGCAGCGGCGCTCCGATCAGCCCGGTGGCGGGACGGACCCCGGGCCTGAGCGTGCGCTGGAGGAACGAGAACTGGCCGATGAAGACGAGCCCCATCGCGATCACGACGAGCCCGAGGACGCGGGTGATCAGGTCGGTGTACTGGCGCAGCCAGAAGCCGATCGTGCCCGCCGCCGCACCGTAGAGGACGAACACCAGCGAGAATCCGAGCACGAAGAGGAGGACGCCCAGCACGACCCGGCGGCGTCCGCGGGCCGCACGCTCGTCGGCGTCGGTGAATCCGCCGACGTAGGCGAGGTAGCCGGGCACCAGCGGGAGCACGCAGGGCGACGCGAAGGACACGAGCCCGGCCAGGAGCGCGATCGGCACGGCCAGCAGGAGCTGACCGCTGACGACGATGTCGCCCACGCCGCTACTCCTCCTCGGCGAGCGTGTCGCCCACGAGGGTCGAGAGGATCGACGCCTCCTGGAGCTGGCCGAGGATGCGCGACGCGACGCGCCCCTCCCTGTCGAGGACGAGCGTCGTGGGCACAGCGTTCGGCGGGACGGTGCCGGTGAAGGCGAGCTGCACCGACGAGTCGGTGTCGACGATGGAGGGGTAGCCGAGCCCGAAGGTCTCGGCGAAGGCGGCTGCGGTGGGGGCCTGGTCGCGCACGTTGACGCCGACGAACGACACGCCCTTGTCGGCGAACTCCGTGTTCACCGTCTCGAGGTCCGCGGCCTCGGCGCGGCACGGGGCGCAGCTGGCGTACCAGAAGTTGACGACGACGACCTGCCCGGCGAGGTCGGCGGAGTCGATGGTGGCGCCGGTCTCGTCGGTGCCGGAGAAGACGATGGGGTCGTCCCGGTCGGCGGCGGCGATCTCGGTGACGGTGCCGTCCCCCGAGATGTAGCCCTTGTTGCTGCCGTTGCGGTACTGGTCGGCGAGCGGATCCTCGGAGCAGCCCGTCAGCGCGAGCGCGGCGGCCAGCGCGAGGACGCCCGCTGCGCGGAGCCGCCCCGTCCGGCGCATCAGACCGCTCCCACGTCGGTGGCCAGGCCCTGCAGGCCGGCGGCCGGGTCGGAGTAGCCGACCTCGACGAAGCCGTCCCCGCGCCGCTCGAGGGTCGTGATGCTCGAGAGCGCGCAGCGGCGCTTGCGCGGATCGTGGAAGAGGCGCTCGCCGGCGAGGGCGCGGTGGACCGTCCAGATGGGGAGCTGGTGGCTGACGATCGCGGCGTCGCCCTCCTCCGTGCTCTCCCACGCCGACTCGATCGCCGCGTACATCCGCGCCGAGATGGAGAGGTACGGCTCGCCCCAGCTGGGCTCGAAGGGGTTGCGGAGCCAGGGCCAGTGCTTGGGGTTCCGCAGGGCGGAGCTGCGCGCGGCGAGGGACTTCCCCTCGAAGCGATTGCTCGGCTCGATCACCCGCTCATCGGTGCGGATCTCGAGCTCGAACGCCTGCGAGATGGGCTGCGCGGACTCCTGCGTGCGCTGGAGCGGCGACGCGATCAGCGCCGTGACGTGGCGCCGGCGCTCGAGCAGGTCGTCGGCGGCGGAGCGGGCCATGCGGTGGCCCAGATCCGAGAGCCGGAAGTTCGGGAGTCGTCCGTAGAGGACCCGGTCGGGGTTGAACACCTCGCCGTGCCGCACGAGATGGATCTGATCGGCAACCACGAGCGTCAAGTGTACGGAACGCGGCGTGGGGGAACGCCGGGAAAGGGTCGCCTGAGCCGGACCTGAGCGGAGCCTCAGCGGCGCGCCGAGACCGCCGCCGACAGCCGCCGCACGAGCGGTCCGGGCAGGTGCCGTACCACGGCCATCGGGACCCCGAAGCGCACCGACGGCACCGAGACGACGGAGCCGCGCGCGACGTCGCGGAGGAACTCCTCCACCACCGCGTCCGCATCGAGCCAGAGGAAGGAGGGGATGGAGGAGGTGTCCATCGCCGCCCGCTCGTGGAACTCGGTGCGCACCCAGCCCGGGCAGAGCGCGGCCGAGCGGACGCCGGTGCCGCGCAGCTCGACGGCCAGCGACTGCGCGAAGGCGGTCGCCCACGCCTTCACCGCGGAGTAGGGGCCGAGGTGCACGAAGCCCGCGACGCTCGAGACCGTGAGGATCGCGCCGCGGCTGCGGGTGGTCATCGCCTCGGCCGCCGCGCCCGAGAGCACGGCGACCGAGCGCACCATCACCTCGAAGGCACGGTCCTGGGCGGCGACGTCCGGCTCGGCGAAGGTCCCGTCGATCCCGAAGCCGGCGTTGTTGACGAGGACGCGGACCGGACGAGCCGGATCGACGAGCCGCGCGCGCACGCGCTCGACCTGCTCGCGGTCGCCGAGGTCCGCGGGCAGGACCTCGACCGCCGCGGCGCCGAGGCCGCGCAGTCCGGCCGCCGCCTCCTGGAGGCGCTGCTCGCTGCGGGCGACGAGGACGAGGCTCCAGCCTCGGCGCGCGAACGCCCGGGCGAAGGCGAGGCCGATGCCGGAGGACGCGCCGGTGATCAGTGCGGTGCTCATGCTCCGACGCTACCCGTCGCCGCCCGGCGGCCCCCGAGTAGACTCCCCTACCGTGACCGACGAGACCCGCCTCCCCCGAACCACTGTCAAGAAGCTCGCCGCGCTCGAGGACGGACCCGTCCGCGTGTCCGGCTGGGTCGAGACCGTGCGCGACCAGAAGAAGGTGCAGTTCGTCGTCCTGCGCGACGAGTCGGGTGCCGTGCAGCTGGTGAACCCGGCCGTGCGCGAGGCCGTCGAGGGCGACGACGCGTCGGCTGCGCGCCTCGCGATCACCGAGGAGATCTCCGGCCTCGCCCAGGGCTCCTTCATCACCGTCACCGGCGCGCTCAAGCACGACGAGCGCGTGAAGCTCGGCGGCATCGAGGTCAAGCTCGAGACGCTCGAGGTCGTCGCCGCGTCGATCCCGGAGGCGCCGATCGCGCCCGACTCCGGCATCGACAAGCGCATGGACTGGCGCTTCCTCGACCTGCGCCGTCCCGAGCAGAACCTCATCGCCCGTGTGCAGACCACGTTCGAGCACGCGCTGCGCACGTACTGGATCGAGCACGACTTCATCGAGATCCACACCCCGAAGCTCATGGCGAGCGCCTCGGAGTCGCGGGCCGAGCTCTTCGAGGTCGAGTACTTCGAGACGAAGGCCTACCTGGCGCAGAGCCCCCAGTTCTTCAAGCAGATGGCGCAGCCCGCCGGCTTCGGCAAGGTCTTCGAGGTCGGCCCCGCCTTCCGCGCCGACCCCAGCTTCACCTCGCGTCACGCGACCGAGTTCACGAGCGTCGACGCCGAGGTCTCCTGGATCGACTCGCACGAGGACGTCATGGAGCTGCACGAGCAGCTGATGGTCGCCGGCCTCACCGCCGTCGTCGAGAAGCACGGCGCCGAGGTCAAGGCGCTCTTCGACATCGACCTGACCGTCCCGACCACGCCGTTCCCGCGCATCCCGCTCGCCGAGGCCAAGCGCATCGTCGCCGAGCGCGGCTACGAGGTGCCCCGCGCCGACGACGACATGGACCCCGAGGGCGAGCGCCGCATCGCGGCCTACGTGCAGGAGGAGTTCGGGCACGACTTCGTGTTCCTCACCGACTACGCGTCGAGCATCCGGCCGTTCTACCACATGCGCCGCGAGGGCGACGGGACGATCACCAACAGCTACGACCTCATCTACAACGGCGTCGAGATCTCGACCGGAGCGCAGCGCGAGCACCGCGTCGACGTCCTCGTCGAGCAGGCCCGCGAGAAGGGCCTCGACCCGGAGGAGCTCGAGTTCTACCTCGACTTCTTCCGCTACGGCGTCCCGCCGCACGGCGGCTTCGGCATGGGCCTCTCGCGCGTGATCATGCTGATGCTGAACCAGGCGAACCTCCGCGAGGTCACCTACCTGTTCCGCGGCCCGACCCGCCTGCTGCCCTAGGCGCGCACCACGGTCGCGGGAACCCCGGACCATCGAGACCGCCGCGGACGGCGGGTCCCCTCGACGGGCCGGGGTTCCCTCGCGCCGGCGGCTAGGGAGCCGGCAGCACCACGAGGTCGAGGTAGTCGGCCAGGCACGCCACCATGTCCACCGCGTCGCGCTCGAGCAGCCACTGCAGCTGCACGCCGTCCCAGAGCGCGATGATCGACGCCGCCACCCGCTCCGGATCGGACCCCTCGCGCAGGCGCCCGGCGGCCTGGAGCTCGCGCAGCTCGGCCGTGTACTCGCTGCGGAGGCGGCGGAACCGCGCGGCGAAGAAGTCGCGCCCCGGGTGCTCCTGCGTCGTCGACTCGCCGCAGAGCACGGCGTACAGCTCGATCACTCCGGGCGCCGTCTCGTTGTAGCGGGTCTGCCGCAGGATGCCGGCGACCAGCCCCTCCTCCGGGTCCGGCGGCGAGGAACCGTCGCCCGTGATCAGGTCGCGGTGCTCGAGGACCGCGAAGAGCAGGTCGGTCTTCGACGGGAAGTAGTGCAGGAGGCTCGTCTGGCTGAGCCCGACGCGGTCGGCGACCTCCTGGAGGGAGCCGCGGGCGTAGCCCCGCGCGGCGAAGACCTGGTGGGCGGCCTCGATGATGGCGCGGCGGCGCTCGGCCGACTTCGCGTACGGGCCGCGTCGCCTCGTCGCCTCCGCCATCGACCCCTCCTCCGCACTGGAGGCGCCTCGCCGTGCCCCTCGAACGGCCAGCGTAGCGGCGGCGGAGGAGCAGTGCCGCCAATTTCGAGTACCTACTCGAATTCGTGGTAGCGTCCCGATCATCGCCGGGTGAGACTCCCCGGCTCTCCACCACGACGAAGTGAGGGAAGATGCATCCGTTCACCCGGAGACAGCTCATCGCCGCCGGTCTCGGCACCGCGGCACTCGGGAGCCTGACGGCCTGCGCGACACCGGGCACCGTCTCGGTCAACACGGCGCCGACGATCGCCCCGGCCACCGGCCCGGTCCGCCTGCAGTACTGGGGCTGGCTGAAGGACCTGCAGAAGGTCTGCGACGTCTGGAACGCCTCGCACCCCGAGATCCAGGTCGAGGCCGTCTGGATCCCCGGCGGCAACGCGGGCGGGTACCAGAAGCTCTACTCGGCCCTCGCCGCGGGCGGCGGGCCGGACCTCGGCCAGGTCGAGATCCGCTCCGTCCCCGAGTTCATGCTCGTCAACGGCCTGGTCGACCTCACCCGGTACGGCGTCGAGCAGTACCGCGACCTGTACGACCCCACGCTCTGGGGCCAGGTCAGCTACACGGGCGGCGTCTACGGCATCCCGCAGGACAGCGGCCCGATGGCGCTCTTCTACCAGCCCGAGGTGTTCGGGAAGGTGGGTGCGGAGCCGCCGACGACCTGGGACGACTGGGCCGCGGTGGCGACGGAGCTGCGCGGAGCCGGCTCCTACATCGACTGCTTCCCGCTCGCCGACGCCTCGGTCTTCGCCGCGTTCGCGACGCAGGCCGGTGCGCAGTGGCTGCGCCCGGAGGAGGACGGCTGGGTCATCGACATGACCGACGACGCCACGACGCGCGTCGCCTCCTTCTTCGACACGGCCATCGACCAGGACCTGGTGCAGACCGGCTACGGCGCCTACTCCCCCGCGTGGTTCGCGGCCGCGGCGAAGGGCGGGATCGCCTCCTGCGCCACCGGCAGCTGGGGCGACGCCCTGATCGAGGGGGTCAGCGGAGGCTCGGGCAAGTGGCGCGCGGCTCCCATGCCCGTCTGGAGCGACACCGGCTTCGGCTCGAGCTTCCTCGGCGGATCGACCGCGGCGGTGTTCTCGAGCAGCAAGCACCCGGAGGAGGCGATCGAGTTCGCCGTCTGGATGACCACCACGCAGGAGGGCATCGACGCGATGATCGCCAACAGCGGCATCGGCTGGTCTCCCGCGGTCGGCGAGATCGGCACGGCCCGCAAGGGTCCGAGCGACTTCTTCAGCGGGCAGAACTACAACGAGGACGTCCTCGTGCCCGCATCGAAGGAGCAGAACCCGGACTGGTCCTGGTGGCCCGTCACGCAGCAGTCCTTCAACATCCTCAGCGACGGCTTCCGGAAGAAGGCGTCCGGGCTCTCGCTCGTGGACGCGGTCGCCGAGGCGGAGCAGCAGATCATCACGGTCTTCGAGAACAAGGGCCTGAGCATCAGGAGGGCCTCCGCATGACCACCACGACCTCCCCCGCCGCCGCCGCGGTCGCGGCCACCACGCGGACGCCGGGCGCGCCCCGGCGCAGCCGCGCGGTCGCCCGCGCCCCGTGGATCCTCCTCGGCCCCTTCCTGGCCCTGTTCGTCCTCACGTTCATCGTCCCGATCGTCGTCGCCGTCGGCTCCAGCTTCACGAAGGTGACGCGCTCCGGCCTCTTCGGCGAGGCCGGGGTCACCAGCGGGTTCGCGGGCTTCGACAACTACGCGCAGGCCCTCGCCGACGGCAACTTCATCGCCTCCATCGGGCGGATGTTCCTCTTCGGCATCGTCCAGGTGCCGGTGATGATCGCCCTCTGCACCGTCCTCGCGCTGATGCTCGAGTCGGCGTCGGCGAAGTTCCCCGGCTTCTTCCGGGCGGCCTACTTCCTCCCCTACGGAGTGCCCGGAGTGATCGCGACGATCCTGTGGTCGTTCCTCTACGTGCCCGGCCTCAGCCCGCTCATCGACGCGGCGAACGTGGTCGGGCTCCAGCCCGACTTCCTCGGTGCGGACACGGTGCTCTGGTCGATCGCGAACATCTCGCTCTGGAGCTACACCGGCTACAACATGCTGATCATCGTCGCCCAGCTCAAGGCGATCCCGGTCGAGCTCTACGAGGCGGCGAAGGTCGACGGCGCCTCCACCTGGCGCGTCGCCCGCAGCATCCAGCTGCCGCTCATCCGCCCCGCGCTGGTGCTGACGACGATCTTCTCGATCATCGGAACGCTCCAGCTGTTCGCCGAGGCGCAGGTGCTGAAGACGGTCGCTCCGGCGATCGACAGCCAGTACACGCCGAACCTCAGCGCGTACACCACGGCCTTCGCCTACAACGACTACAACGTCGCCGCCGCCCAGGCCGTCCTGATCGCGCTGGTCGCGTTCCTGCTCTCCTTCACGTTCCTCTCGATCTCGAACAGGAGGTCGTCATGAGCCGCACCGAGACCCCGCCGACCACGACCACCGGAGTCGTCACCGCCGACCGCCCGGTGAAGGCCGGACGCGGGCCCGACCGCTCGGCCGGCCGCAACCGCGCCGCGACCATCATCGTCACCGCGATCCTCGTCGTCGTGGCGGTCTACTTCCTCATCCCCGTCTACTGGGTCGTCGTCGCGGCGACCAAGACGACCGAGGACCTCTTCGCCACCTACGGCTTCTGGTTCGCCCCGACGTTCGCGCTCTGGGACAACCTGACGCAGGTGCTGACCTACGGCGACGGCATCTTCGTCCGCTGGTTCCTCAACTCCGTCCTCTACGCCGGAGTGGGCGCCCTGCTCGCGACCTACCTCGCCGCGGCGGGCGGCTACGCGCTGGCCAAGTACGAGTTCCGCGGCAGCAGGCTCGTGTTCGGGACGATCCTCGCGGGCGTCCTGGTGCCGGGCACCGCGACCGCTCTGCCGCTGTTCCTGCTCTTCAGCCAGATGGGCATCGCGAACACCTACTGGAGCGTGCTGATCCCCTCGCTCGTCTCGCCGTTCGGGCTGTTCCTCTGCCGGATCTACGCTCAGGCGACCGTGGACACCGCGATCATCGAGGCGGCGCGCATCGACGGCGCCGGGGAGCTGCGGATCTTCCACACGCTCGGGCTGCGCATCCTGACTCCCGCGCTGGTCACCGTGTTCCTCTTCCAGCTGGTCGGGATCTGGAACAACTACTTCCTGCCCCTGGTGATGCTCTCGGACACGAACCTGTTCCCGATCACACTGGGACTGAACAACTGGCTCGGACAGGTCGACCGCCTGCCCGAGTTCTACGAGCTGACGACCGGCGGCGTCCTGCTGTCGATCATCCCGCTCGCCATCGCCATGATCGTGCTGCAGCGCTTCTGGCGCGGCGGCCTGACGGAAGGCTCCGTGAAGTGACGACTCCCCCGACGACCTCCCACTACCTGACGGACACCGGACCGGGCTCCGGCCGCCGCCGGGCCCCCCGCTCGTGGCTGCACACCGACGCCCCGGCGCTCCCGCTGGACGGGGAGTGGCGCTTCCGCCTGCTCCCCGCCGCTCCGGGGACCCCGGGCGGCGACGGCGTGCTGCCGGAGGGCGAGGGCGTGGACGCCGTCGGGGACGAGTCGTTCGACGACTCCGGCTGGGACCTGATGCCGGTGCCCTCGCACTGGGTGCTGCAGGGCGACGGGCGCTACGGACTGCCGGTCTACACGAACGTGCAGTTCCCGTTCCCGACCGAGCCGCCGTTCGTGCCGGACGCGAACCCGACGGGCGACTACCGCCGCACTGTCGTGGTCCCGGAGGAGTGGGACTCCGCCGAGGCGGTCGTCCTGCGCTTCGACGGGGTCGAGTCCCGCTACCGCGTCTGGGTCAACGGCGTCGAGATCGGGATCGGCTCCGGCAGCCGGCTCGCGCAGGAGTTCGACGTCACCGGCGTCGTCCGCCCGGGCGAGAACCTCGTCGTGGTCCGCGTGCACCAGTGGTCGGCCTCGAGCTACGTGGAGGACCAGGACCAGTGGTGGCTGCCGGGGATCTTCCGCTCGGTGCACCTGCTCGCGCGCCCCGTCGGCGGGATCGAGGACGTGTGGCTGCGCTCCTCCTTCGTCGGCGGCGCGGGCCGCATCGAGGCGGAGGTGACCGCCGCGGCCGACGCGTTCCCGCTGACGCTGCGCGTGCCCGGGCTCGGGATCGAGACGGTCTGGGCCTCGGCGGAGGAGATCGCCGCGATCGAGGTCCCCGAGGTCGAGTCGTGGTCGGCGGAGGCTCCGCGCCTCTACGACGCGACGCTCGCCTCCGCCGGCGAGACGGTCTCGCTGCGGCTCGGCTTCCGCACGGTCGAGATCCGCGGCGACCGCTTCCTGGTCAACGGCGAGCGCGTCGTCTTCCATGGAGTCAACCGCCACGAGACGCACCCCGACCGCGGTCGAGCGTTCGACGAGGACTCCGCCCGCGAGGACCTCGCGATGATGAAGCGCTTCAACGTGAACGCCATCCGCACCAGCCACTACCCGCCGCATCCCCGTCTGCTCGACCTCGCCGACGAGCTCGGCTTCTGGGTGGTCCTCGAGTGCGATCTCGAGACCCACGGCTTCGAGCGGGTCGGCTGGGCGGGCAACCCCAGCGACGACCCCGCCTGGCGAGAGGCCTACCTCGACCGCATCGAGCGGACCGTCGAGCGCGACAAGAACCACCCGAGCATCGTGCTCTGGTCCCTCGGCAACGAGGCGGGCACCGGCGCGAACCTCGCCGCGATGTCCGCCTGGGTGCACGGCCGCGACCCCGAGCGCCCCGTCCACTACGAGGGCGACTACCCCGGCGCGTACACCGACGTGTACTCGCGGATGTACTCCTCGATCCCCGAGACCGAGCGGATCGGCACCGACGGCTCGCTCACTCCGCTGCTCGGCTGCTCCCCCGGCGAGTCCGCTCGGCAGCGCTCCAAGCCCTTCCTGCTCTGCGAGTACGTGCACGCGATGGGCAACGGCCCGGGAGCGATCGACCAGTACGAGGACCTCGTCGACCGCTTCCCGCGGCTGCACGGCGGCTTCGTCTGGGAGTGGCGCGACCACGGCCTGCGGGCGCGCACGCCGGAGGGCGTCGAGTACTACGCGTACGGCGGCGACTTCGGCGAGGTGGTGCACGACGGCAACTTCGTGATGGACGGCATGGTGCTCTCCGACGGCACGCCCAGCCCGGGCCTGTTCGAGTGGAAGCAGATCGTCGCTCCGGTGCGCCTCACGGTCCGCGGCGACGGCGTCGTCATCGAGAACCGCCGACACGACGCCTCCACCGCCGATCTGCGCTTCGCGTGGCGGGTCGAGCGGGACGGGCGGGTCACCGCGGAGGGAAGGCTCGACGCCCCGGTCATCGCGGCCGGCGACGCCGTGCACGTGGAGCTCCCCCCGCTCGACGTGCGCCCCGGCGGCGAGACCTGGCTCACCGTCGACGCGGTCCTCGACGCCCCGACCGCCTGGGCGGAGGAGGGCCACGTGCTCTCCACCGGTCAGCACCTCCTCGCCGCGCCGTCGGCGGTGCCCGCGTGGACCCGCGCCGTCCGCGCCGCTCCGCCCCTCGAAGGCGGCGCGCTCGGAGTCGCGCGGTTCCGCGACGGCCGGCTCGCCTCCCTCGCCGGCCTGCCCGTCGACGGACCGCGCGCCGAGCTCTGGCGCGCCCCGACCGACAACGACGAGGGCGCGGGCTTCCCCGGCTACGTCACCGGCGACCCGTACGACGGCGACGGCCGCGGGACGCCGGCCCCCTCCTCCGCCGCCCGCTGGCGCGAGGCCGGACTCGACCGCCTGGTCGGCCGCGTGCAGGAGGTGGACGCCTCCGCCGGGCTCCGCCGCGTGACCCGCTTCTCGGCCGCGGACCTCGATGCGGGACTCCTGATGGAGGAGCGCTGGAGCGTCGACGGGGAGAGCACGGTCCTCCGCGTCGACCTCGTGCCGACCCGGGGCTGGGACTCCGTCTGGCCGCGGCTGGGCATCCGGATCGACCTGCCCGCGTCGATCGACGGCGCGGAGTGGTTCGGCACCGGCCCGCTCGAGTCCTACCCCGACAGCCTCCGGGCCGCGCGGGTGGGGCGCTTCACGGCGGAGATGGACCGGCTGACGACTCCGTACGCCCGCCCGCAGGAGAGCGGTCACCGCAGCAGCGTGCGCGAGCTGACGCTGACGGAGGCGGGCTCGCCCCGCCTCCGCATCGAAGCCGCGCGCGACCTGCACGGGCGCCTCCCCGGCTTCACCCTGGCGCGGCACACGCCGCAGGAGATCACGGCCGCCGCGCACCCGCACGAGCTGCCGGAATCGGAGCGCGCGGTCCTCGTGATCGACGCCGCCCAGCACGGCCTGGGCTCCCGCGCGTGCGGTCCGGACGTGTGGCCCGACTTCCAGCTGCGGCCGGAGGCGCGGACGATCCTCCTCCGCTTCACCGCGGCCGGCTGAGCGCCGGGAGAGGACGAGGGAAGGCCCGCGGGATCGCGTCCCGCGGGCCTTCCCTCGTCCTCCGGACGCGTCAGTCGCTCTGCGTGCGCGGCAGCGGTCCGCCGATGAAGAGGTCCGTGTTCATGCGCCGGCGGCGCATCACGACCAGGACGGCCGCGCAGGCGACGAGCGACGCGGCGACCGCACCGCCGCCGATCATCAGCGCGGTGGTCGGCGTGATGCCGGCCGGTCCCGCCGAGGCGGCCGTGCTGATGAAGGCGGTGCGCGCGGCGCTGATCGCGGTGCCGCAGACCTGCTGCGCCTCCCACGGTGCGGCCGTGGTGTCGCTGTCACGGTAGGAGACGGTCACGGCTGCCGTGCGGTGCGACTCGCGGCCGAAGGCGACGACGCAGTAGACGGAGGGGTCGGGGTCGGCGATGACCGCGTCGCCCAGCGCCAGCTCTGCCCAGCCGATGGAGTCGGACTGCACGGCGACGTCGCCGGCGGCCAGGTCGGCGCGGGCCCCGGAGGTCTCGAAGGCGCCCACGGCGACCTCCTCGTCGGCGTCGAAGCCCCAGACGGCGCCGCGGGGCGCCTCGGTGCTGCCGTCGCCGAGCTCGCGCGGCTCGAGCAGGAGGCCGTTGCCGGTGGAGGGCGCGAGCCGGAAGACGACCTTGGCGGCGGAGCCCTGGTCGCCCGTGAGGTCAACCGTGAAGGCGCCCGACTTGGTGATCAGCGCGGTCGGCACGGTCGCGGTGCCGCTCCCCGCCTCGAGGGTCAGCGGGGTCTTGGTGCCGTTCGGGTCGCGGAGGACCGCGGAGACGGCCTCGCCGCTCGCGAAGCCGGTGTACGAGAAGCCGACGCCGTAGAAGCGGGCGAGCTCGACGGTGAGCGCCTCCGGCTGCACGGCGAGCTCCCGGGTGAGGAAGACGTCCGCGGTCGCGGCACCGGCCGCCGGCTTCGCGCCCTCGGTCGAGGTGCCGAGCTCGGTGCGTCCGGGGGCCGACGCCGCCGGAGTGACGGCGCCCGCACCGGAGGAGCCGGCGGTGCCGGACGTGGTGGTGCCGGAGGTGGTGCCGCCGCCGGAGGTGCCGCCGGACGTCGCTCCGCCGGTGGTGCCGCCGCCGGAGCCGGAGCCGGAGCCGCCGGAGGACGATCCGCCGCCGGTGGAGGGCTGACCGCCGCCGGAGCCGCCCTGCTGGCCGCCGCCGGTCGAGCCGCCGCCGGTCGATCCACCGCCGGTGGATCCGCCGCCGGTGGAGGGCTGGCTCGGCTGCTGGGGCGCGGGGTCGACCGGTGCCGGATCGACCGGCGCGGGGTCCACGGGCGCGGGGTCGACGGGAGCGGGCTGCTCGGGTTCTGCCGGCTCTTCGGGCACTCCGGGAACGGACGGCTCCTCGGGGACGCCGGGAACGGGGTCGGAGCCGCCGTCGCCCGGCTGCTCGGGATCCTCCGGCACGCCGGGGATGGTCGTCGCGGCCGGCTGCTCGACCGTGGTCGAGACCGTCGAGGCGGAGGGGGCCGCGACGGCCGCTCCGGGGAGGGCCAGGCCGAGCACGAGCGCCGCGAGAGCGGCGGCGGGCAGGGCGAGTCGGCGGGATGACGGCATGGCGGTTCCTTCCTCCACGGGCGACGATCTGCGTCCGCGCACGGAGGAGCGCACTCCCCCCTCACGAGGGTAAGGGCGAGAGGCGAGCTATCGCGAGCCGTCCTGTCCCCCGTCAGAGGGACGTCGCGGTCGTGCTTCCGTCCGGACGGCCCGGTCGAGGCTCACCCGCGATCGAGGAGGGCCCGCCGGAGCCGCGCGGGATCGACCCGCCAGAAGGTGTGCACGCGCCCGTCGATCAGCACCACCGGGATCTCCTCGACGAAGCGCTCGTGCAGCTCGGGATCGTCGAGGATCGACACCTCCGAGACGGCGACCGACGCCTCGGCGCCCAGGTCGGCGACCACCTGCTCGACCACGGTCCGCGCGTCGTCGCAGAGATGACAGCCCGGCTTGCCCACGAGCGTCAGCTCCACGTCCACCATGCGGTCAGTGTACGGCGGCCCCGGCGACGGGCGCCGAGACGGCGAGCGCCGCCGGGATCATCCGTGAACGCAGACGAGCGCCCGACCCCGGAAGGGCGGACGCTCGAGTGGGAAGAGGCGCGAGCCTACTTCTT
This sequence comes from Rathayibacter sp. AY1B7, assembly GCF_002932735.1. Classification (NCBI taxonomy): domain Bacteria; kingdom Bacillati; phylum Actinomycetota; class Actinomycetes; order Micrococcales; family Microbacteriaceae; genus Rathayibacter; species Rathayibacter sp. AY1B7. The sequence continues at coordinate 279,208 of NZ_PSWK01000001.1, read as the reverse complement.
GTTGCGACGCTGGTGGCGAGTCTTGCGAAGCAGCTTGCGGTGCTTCTTCTTCGCCATACGCTTGCGACGCTTCTTGATGACAGAACCCACGAAGACCTCACAACGTTCAGGGGGTCGACCGCCCGACGGGCGGCCGCTTACGAAAAACTGGCTCCCGCGAGCTTACACGACCCGGGGCTCCACCGGTTCCGGCTCCTCGGCGCCCCTCACTTGCGGATGCGCAGCGCCTCCGCCACCTTCGTCGCTCCTTCGCTGACGCCCCGCTGGATGTCCTGCACCACGGTGCTCACCTGGTGGGTGCGCTCGGCGAGCGCCCGGCCCAGCGACTCCGCCCGGGCCGCGGTCGGAGCGTCGAGCAGGGCGCCGGCGGCCTCGTCCTCGGCGAGGAAGGGCAGCAGCCAGTCCTCGACCTCCGCCAGCGGCGCGTACTCGAGCGCGTAGAAGCGGTGCTGTCCGCTCTCGCGCACCGTGACGAGGCCGGTCTCGCGCAGCACCTTGAGGTGCTTGGAGACGGTCGGCTGGCTCAGCTCGAGGCGCGCCACGATCCGCGACACGCTCATGCCCTCGGCCGAGCCGTCCCGCCGCTGCTCGAGCAGCAGGGCGAGGATGTCCCGGCGGGTCCCGTCCGCGATCACCCCGAAGATGTCAGCCATGCGCCCAGGCTAGTCAGCGCCCCGGGGGCCCGGCACCGAGCGGGTAGCATGGCCGCGATCGAGTGGAGGATCCGCCGTGGTGGTTCGGCAGCAGTTCCGCAGCCCCGTGGGCGTCTCGCCCGTCTCCCCCTGGTCGGGGTTCGAGCGGGCCCGCGACCTCATCGACGACTTCGCCGGACGCTCGCCGTCCCGCTTCGCGATCCTCATCTTCTCGGCGCTCGTGCTCGTCTTCACCCTGCTGTTCTCGCTGCCGGTGTCGAGCACCACGGGCACCGTCACTCCGCTGCACGACGCCTTCTTCACCGCGATGTCGGTGATCTGCGTGACCGGCCTCGCGACGGTCGACATGGCGACGCACTGGTCGGCGTTCGGCCACTCGATCATCTTCGTCGGCGTGAACATCGGCGCTCTGGGAGTGCTGACGCTCGCCTCGATCATGGGCCTGGCGATCTCGCGCCGCCTCGGCCTCCGGGCGAAGCTCATGGTCGCCAGCGACTCGAATCCGCTGCGGATCCACTCCGGCCCCGTCGCCGAGGGCCAGGCCGTGCGCCTGGGCGAGATCGGCGGACTGCTCGCCACCGTCGCGATCAGCGCCGCCGCGATCGAGATCATCGTCGCGCTGCTGCTGTTCCCGCGGATGCTGATCGACGGGATCCCGATCGGCGAGGCCGTCTGGCACTCCTTCTACTACTCCGCGATGGCGTTCACGAACACCGGCTTCGCCCCGAACGCCGCGGGACTCACCCCGTTCGAGGACGACTACTGGTTCCTCGGCATCCTGATGCTCGGCGTCTTCCTCGGCTCGATCGGCTTCCCCGTCATCTACGCCTTCTCCCGCGGCTGGCGGCGCCCGCGCAAGTGGTCGGTGCACGTGAAGCTGACGCTGGTCACCTCCGTGATCCTGCTCGTCGCCGGGGCCGTCCTCTACATCGTGCTCGAGTTCGACAATCCGAGGACCTTCGGCAGCCTCGATGCGGGAGACACCGTCTTCCAGTCCTTCTTCCTCTCGACGATGACGCGGTCGGGCGGCTTCTCGACGATCTCGGTCCCCGACCTCAACGGCTCGAGCCTGCTCGTGACGGACATGCTGATGTTCATCGGCGGAGGATCGGCCTCCACGGCCGGCGGGATCAAGGTCACGACCCTCGCGATCCTGTTCCTGGCCGCCTTCGCCGAGGCCCGAGGCAACAACGACATGGAGGCGTTCGGCCGCCGGATCCCGAACGACGTCCTGCGCCTGGCCGTCTCGGTCGTGCTGTGGGGCGCGACGACGGTCGCCGTGTCGAGCGTCCTGATCCTGCACATCACCAAGGCCTCGCTCGACCACGTGCTCTTCGACGTGATCTCGGCCTTCGCGACCTCCGGGCTCTCGACGGGGCTCACCGCGGAGCTGCCGCCGTCCGGGGTCTACATCCTGGCGCTGACGATGTTCATGGGCCGCGTTGGTACCGTGACTCTCGCCGCCGCGCTCGCCGCGAGCCAGCGGAGGCAGTTGTTCAGACGACCGGAAGAGAGGCCCATCGTTGGTTGACCGCATCAGGTACGACGCCCCGGTGCTGGTGATCGGCCTCGGGCGCTTCGGAGCCGCCACGGCCGGCCAGCTCGACCGCCTCGACCGCGAGGTCCTCGCCATCGACGCCGACGCCGGTCTCGTGCAGAAGTGGTCGGAGCGGGTCACCCACGCGGTGCAGGCCGACGCCCGCTCGCTCGACGCCCTCGCGCAGATCGGCGCGCAGGACTTCCAGGTCGCCGTCGTCGCGGTCGGCTCCTCCATCGAGGCGTCCGTGCTGATCACCGCGAACCTCGTCGACCTCAAGATCCCGCAGATCTGGGCGAAGGCGATCTCGCGCTCGCACGGCAAGATCCTCGAGCGGATCGGCGCGAACCACGTGATCTACCCCGAGGCGGAGGCGGGCGAGCGCGTCGCGCACCTGGTCTCGGGCCGCATGCTCGACTTCATCGAGTTCGACGACGACTTCGTGCTCGCGAAGATGTACCCGCCCAAGCCGATCCGGGGGCTGACGCTCACGGAGTCGGGCGTGCGCCGCAAGCACCGCGTGACCGTCGTCGGCGTCAAGAGCCCGGGCAAGCCCTTCACCTACGCGACCGAGCAGACCGTCGTCTCGAACCACGACCTCATCGTGGTCAGCGGCACCCCCAGCGACATCGAGCGCTTCGCGGCCCTCGGCTCCTGACCCGCGCCCCCTCCCTCCTCCTCCTCTGCGGGATGCCGCTCCGGTACGCCCGCTCCGGCGTGTCGCGTACCCGAGCGGCGTCTCGCGGAGAGGAGGGCGGAGTCAGGAGGCGGCGAGCTCGCGGGCGCGGGCCAGCGCGGCGTCGGTCGCCCGCGTGAAGAGGGCGGCGAGGTCGGCCTCCTGCAGGACCGCGACGGCCCGCTCGGTGGTGCCCTTCGGGCTCGTGACCCGCCGGCGCAGCTCCGCGGGCTCCTCGCCGGAGTCCGCGAGCAGCTCGGCCGCGCCGCGGAACGTGCCGACCACCATCGTCGACGCCTGCTCCGGAGTGAAGCCCTTCGCGACAGCGGCCGCGATGAGCTCCTCGATCAGCAGGAACACGTAGGCGGGCCCCGAGCCGGAGATCGTCGAGAGCGCGTCGAGCTGCGACTCCGGCACCTCGACCACCTCGCCGACCGTCTCGAACAGGCGGCGCACGAGCGCCAGGTCCTCGTCGCCGGACCGCGTGCCCGCGCTGAGGCCGGTGACGGCGCGGCCCACGACCGCGGGAGTGTTCGGCATCGAGCGGAGCACGGCGACGGACGCGGGCAGGTGCCGCTCGAACGTGGCCGCGGTCACGCCGGCGGCGACGGAGACGACGACCGCGCCCGGGGCGAGCGCGTCGGCGATCTCGTCGAGCAGGTCCGGCACCATGTGCGGCTTGACGGCCACGAGCACGATCGCCGCGCCCTCGACCGCGCGCCGGTTGCCCTCCGGGTCGTCCGCGGTGGCGAAGGCGGTGACCACCGGGTGGCCGTCCCACGCGGCGGCCTTCGCGGAGTCGCGGTTGGTCACCCGCACGCCCCCCTCGACGCGCACGCCGGGAGCCAGCAGGCCCTGGAGGATCGCACCCCCCATCGAGCCGAGGCCGAGGACGGCGATGGACGGGAGCAGGACGGGCGCATCGGTCACGCCGCTCATCCTACGAAGAGCCCGCGGCAAGGGGGTCCGGGTGCGGTCCGGCGCCTCGTAGGATGGCCCGACCATCCAGCGGCGAGCCCGAGGAGACCACGTGAGCGCATCCGGAGGCGGCACCGCGATCATCGCGGCGCTCGCGGCCAACCTCGGCATCGCCCTGACGAAGTTCGTCGCCTGGTTCTTCTCCGGATCCGCCTCCATGCTCGCCGAGGGCGTGCACTCGCTCGCCGACTCCGGCAATCAGCTGCTCCTGCTGCTCGGCGGCCGCAAGTCGCGGAAGGCCGCCGACGAGGAGCACCCGTTCGGCTACGGGCGAGAGCGTTACGTCTACGCCTTCGTGGTGTCGATCATCCTGTTCTCCGTCGGCGGCGTCTTCTCGCTCTACGAGGGCATCGAGAAGATCGCCGAGCCGCACGAGCTCGAGAACGCCTGGCTGCCGATCCTGGTCCTCGTGATCTCGATCTGCCTCGAGGGCTACTCGCTGCGCACCGGAGTGAAGGAGTCGAACCGGGTCCGCGGCTCGCAGTCCTGGTTGCAGTTCATCCGCCGGGCGAAGGCGCCGGAGCTGCCGGTCGTGCTCCTCGAGGACGTCGCCGCGCTCACCGGTCTGACGTTCGCGCTGCTCGGAGTCGGGCTGACCGTGATCACCGGCGACTCGGTCTACGACGCGATCGGAACGATCATGATCGGCACCCTGCTGATCGTGGTGGCGATCGTGCTGGGCGTCGAGACGAAGAGCCTGCTGGTCGGCGAGGGGGCGACCCCCGCCGACGCCGCCTCGATCCGCGCCGCGCTCGAGGCCGGGCGCGACGTCGAGCGCGTCATCCACATGCGCACCCTCTACCTCGGGCCGGACGAGATCCTCGTGGCCGCGAAGCTCGCCTTCCCGGCCGCCGAGACCCTCGAGCACGTGGCCGCCGGGATCGACGCCGCGGAGAAGCGGATCCGCGAGGCCGTCCCGGCCGCCACCACGATCTACCTCGAGCCCGACGTCGACCGCGGACGCGCGGGATCGGCGGCGGCCCGTCCGGCCGTGACGGAGGCGGAAGGGACGGCCGCTGCGGTCGCTCCGGCCGCCTCCGCTCCGCCCGCCGCCTCCCCGCCGGCCGCGCCGCACGGGAGCGCCTGAGATGCGCCGGGCCCTGGCGATCGTCAACGAGCGCGGTGCCGGGCTCGGCGCGCTCGAGCCGATGCTGACCGAGCGGGGGTTCGCCGTCGACGCCGTCGCAGGGACGGACCTCGACGCGATCGACATCCTCGCCCCCGACCTCGTCGTCACGCTCGGCTCCAGCGCCGGCGTCTACGAGACCTCGCGGCACCCCTTCATCAGCCCCGAGATCGCGCTCCTGCAGGACCGGATGCACCACCGCCGTCCCACGCTCGGCGTCTGCTTCGGAGCGCAGCTGATCGCGACCGCCCTGGGCGAGTCCGTCCATCCCGGATCGGCCCGCGAGGTCGGCTTCCGCCCGGTCGTGCTCACGGAGGAGGGCGCCGGCTCCCCGCTCCGGCACCTCGCCGGCGTCGACGTGATGCAGTGGCACGGCGACACCTTCGCGCTGCCGAGCGGAGCGGCGCTGCTGGCGTCGTCGCCGGCGGGCGAGGTGCAGGCGTTCGCCGTGGAGGACTGGCTCCTCGGCGTGCAGTTCCACCCCGAGCTGACCGGCACGATGGCCGCGCAGTGGCTCGAGGGCGACGGGGAGTGGGCAGGAGCGGCGGGCTACGACGCCGCCGTGCTCGCCGACGACGTCGCGGCGGAGCGCTTCGAGCGGATGCACGCGGCGACGCGGCTCGCGCTGACGGAGTGGCTGGGCGCTCCGAGCTGAGGGGTTCGGCGGCGCTCGGCGTCAGCGGCGGTCGGCGTCAGCGGCGGTCGGCGAAGAAGTCGAGCAGGAGCCGCGAGCACTCCGCGGCGCGGACCCCGGGGTACACCTCGACCACGTGGTTGTGCCGGCGGTCGCGGAGGAGGTCGTGCACGGATCCGGAGGCGCCCGCCTTCTCGTCCCACGCGCCGAAGACGACGCGGTCGATCCGCGCCGCCAGGATCGCTCCGGCGCAGAGCACGCACGGCTCGAGCGTGACCACCAGCGTGCAGCCCTCGAGATGCCAGTCGCCGCGGGCCTCGGCCGCCGCGCGGATCGCGACCACCTCGGCGTGCGCCGTCGGATCCCGCCGCAGCTCGCGCTCGTTGCGCCCGAGCCCGAGCACGACCCCCTCCGAGTCGAGGACCACCGCGCCCACGGGGACGTCGCCCCAGCCCGCGGCCCGCCGCGCCTCGTCGAGCGCCAGGCCCATCCACTCCTCGGAGCGGCGGGGGACGCGGAGATCGCTGTCGCGCATCGCTCCCCCTCCTGCGGTGACCCGCTGCGGCCGGTGGGGCGCCGCTCCGGCCAGTAGATTGAGCTTATGCGCGTCCACGTAGCCGACCACCCGCTGATCACCCACAAGCTCACCGTGCTGCGTGACAAGCGCACCCCCTCCCCCACCTTCCGGCAGCTCGCCGAGGAGCTGATGACGCTCCTCGCCTACGAGGCCACCCGCGGCGTCCGCACCCGCACCGTCACCATCGAGACCCCCGTGACGCAGACCACCGGCCTCGCGCTCAGCGACCCGCAGCCGCTGGTCGTCCCGATCCTCCGGGCCGGCCTCGGGATGCTCGAGGGCATGGTCAAGCTCATCCCGACCGCCGAGGTCGGCTTCCTGGGCATGGCACGCAACGAGGAGACGCTCGAGCCGACCACGTACGCGGAGCGCCTGCCCGACGACCTGTCGAACCGCCAGTGCTTCGTCCTCGACCCGATGCTCGCGACCGGCGGCTCGCTCGTCGCGGCCATCCAGTTCCTCTTCGACCGGGGAGCGGTCGACGTCACCGCCGTCTGCCTGCTCGCCGCCCCCGAGGGCCTGGCCGCCGTCGAGAAGGCCTTCGGCGACCGCGACGTGACCATCGTCCTCGGCTCCCTCGACGAGAAGCTCAACGAGCTCGGCTACATCGTCCCCGGCCTCGGCGACGCGGGCGACCGCCTCTACGGCCTCGCGGGCTGAGCCCGCCGGCCCCCGGACGAGCGGGCCTCGCGTCGCACCCCGGAACAGGGAGCCCCGCTGAGCCGTGCCGGTCGGCCGGCGCAGCGAGGGTCTCGACAGCCCCCACCGCGACCGTCCGGCAAAGCCCGTCCTGCGGATCGAGCAGCCCGCGCAGCGGGCGCATCGAGGTCCCCAATCACGGCGCGCGCCTCCTCCCGAGCACCGGAACCACCCCCGACGCGCCGTCCATCCCCACGGAAGTGTTGACGCCGTGCACCGGCCTCCGCTTTACTGACGGACATGAGTGACACCCTGCACGCCCCGACCTCCCCCGAGGCCATCGGGAATGCCGGCATGATGATGGCCGGTGGCCCCGTCATGTGCTGTCGAATGTGTGCATGAGGAACTGACCTCGCCGGATCCCCGCACCGCCTCCGCCCGCTGATCGTCACGATCGGCTGAGCGTCCGAGGCGCGGACGATCCCCTGGATGCCCCGCATCCGTCTCTGCCGCCACCGTGCACCGCGGGCCGGCTCGATCGCGCACACCCGGATCCGCTCCCTCGGACACTCGTCCCGGATCCGACCAGCCAAGGACTCGTCATGACCCTCCTCCACACCCGCACCGTCACCGCCGCCACCTCCACCGAGGCGCCCCGCCTCCAGCCGGTCGCCGACGCCGCGCCCGCAGCACCCCGCCTCCGCGCCGTCCCCCAGGGCACCGAGGCCCGCGGCTTCGCCCTCTACGTCGGCATCGACGAGGCCAAGGCCCGCGCCGCCGGAGTCGACCTCGGCCGCCTGGTCGAGGAGCTCAAGCGCGTCACGGCGCAGCTCGCCCCCGACGCCGAGACCTACGCCTCCGTCGCCCTCGCCCCGCAGGGCGCCGGCGGCCGCGACGTGGACGTGGTGCGCCTCGCGCTGCAGGACCCGGCCGCCGTCGCCAAGCGCCGCTCCGACGCCGAGCCCGACCCCGACCGTGCACCCGGCGGCGTCGTCATCGACATCTCCCGCAAGCGCGTCATCCTCGACGAGGAGACCACCCCCCTCACCTACAAGGAGTTCGAGCTCCTCCAGTACCTCGTGCTCCGCGAGGGCCGCACCATCGAGCGCGCCGAGCTCATCGCCTCGCTCTGGGGCGCCGCGGACGACGACGCGCCGAACGAGCGCACCATCGACGTCCACGTCCGCCGCCTCCGCGCCAAGCTCGGCCGCTACGAGGAGATCGTGCGCACCGTCCGCGGAGTCGGCTACCGCTTCGACCGCCACGCCGACGTCGCCATCCGCTACGCGTCGACGCCGTCGCCGGATCTGTTCTGAATTGCGAGGAGAACGCTTGCGTTCTCCTCGCCGCGGTCGGCTTCACCCGTTGTCTCGATTCGGAGAGCGGGTCGCGACCGGCTAGCGGGAAGCGCTGACACGCGTTTCCCGCGTTCGCCTCGAGGGCGGGACGTCCTCTCGGCCTCGACGGATGTGCGCGACCGCTCCTCACAGGTGGAGGGCTGCTCGACGGCCCGCTGCGTGGTCGAAGCCGTGGCGGGGCGGGGCGCGCCTCGCGGGGCAGGACGACGGGGCCGGGCCGCGTCGGCGGGGGACGAGGGCAGGGGGTGCTCGTCGTGTCCGTCAGCGGTCAGGGATGGGCTGCGGTTCGGTGCGGACGTCGGAGGCAGCAGACGGGGCGTCCTGGGTCAGGAGAGAGTCGTGCAGAGCGCGGGCGGGCGCGGCGACGGGCGGGGCGGGGCGGCTCAGGGAGGATTCAGGAAAGAGAGGGTTGCGTCGTTACCGGGTCGTTATATAGTTCAAGTGCGTCGACCGTTTGCTGTGGCGGGAAGCGCGAGAAGTGATTGCAGGACACTCTTGGTGCAAGGGAATGAAGGCCGGCCGCTCGCCTCAGCGGCCGGCCTTCTGTCGTTCCCCCGGCCCCCCTCCTCCGACTCCCCTCCTCCCAGCACCCCGGCGTAGGCTGTACGGCGTCTGGATGTCAGGGAACCGCTTCCTGAGTGCCGTGAAGGAGGACCAGTGGGGTCGAGAGAGGCCGTCGCCGCCTGGGAGTCGCTCTTCCGCGCCCAGGTCCAGGTGATGCGCACCCTGAGCACCGAGTTCCCCTCGCGGGAGATCTCGATGAACGAGTACGACGTGCTCTTCAACCTCACCCGGCAGCCCGGTCGGCGCGCGCGGCTGCGCGACCTCAACCGGCACGTCCTCCTGACGCAGCCCAGCGTCAGCAGGCTGATCGACCGGCTCGCCGCCCGCGGCTGCGTCGAGAAGAGTGAGGATCCGGCGGACGCCCGCGGCACGATCATCGCGATCACCGACGAGGGCTACGCGCTCTTCCGCCGCGTCGCGCTCACCCACATGAGGACCATCTCGGAGCAGGTCGGCGGCGTCCTCGACGAGGACGAGCTGAAGCAGCTGACCGCGCTCTGCGACAAGCTCCGCGACGGCATCGCCTCCGCCTGATCCGTCCCCGCTAGCACGGGCCGCAGCGACCGGCCAGGTCTTCGCCGCGGCGCGGGACTCGCGGATCATGGGGGTCACCATGAGTGACACCTCCCCCACCCTCGTCTGGCTCCGCGACGACCTGCGCCTGGCCGACAACCCCGCTCTGCGCGCCGCGATCGACCGTGGCGGCCCCGTCGCAGTCTGCTACGTGCTCGACGAGGAGTCGGCGGGCATCCGTCCGCTCGGGGGCGCCTCCCGCTGGTGGCTGCACGGCAGCCTCGCAGCCCTCGCCGCCGACCTGCGCGAGCACGGCGCCCCGCTGATCCTGCGCCGCGGGCCGGCCGAGGCCGTCGTCCTCCAGCTCGCCGAGGAGATCGGCGCCGGAGCCGTGCACTGGAACCGCCGCTACGGGAGGGCCGAGCGCACCGTCGACGCGGCGGTGAAGGAATCGCTCCGCAACGGCGGCCTCGAGGCCGAGAGCCACCAGGGCTCGCTGATGTTCGAGCCGTGGACCGTGCAGACCGGCGCCGGCGGCCCCTACTCCGTCTACACGCCCTTCGCCCGCGCCTGCCGCGCCAAGCCGACGCCGCGCACGCCGCTCCCCCGCCCCCGCTCGCTCGACGGCGTCACGGGAGAGATCGCCTCCGACTCCCTCGACGACTGGGAGCTGCTGCCCACGCGTCCCGACTGGGCGGGAGGGCTGCGCGAGCGCTGGGTCCCCGGCGAGAAGGCGGCGGCCGACCGGCTGCGCGCGTTCCTCGCGGAGCAGCTCGACGACTACGCCGACGGTCGCGACCGGCCGGCGGAGGACGCCACCTCGAACCTCTCCCCGCACCTGAGGTGGGGCGAGATCAGCCCCTTCCAGGTGTGGCACGCCCTGGAGGAGGCGCACGCGAAGGGCCTGCACCGCGGCGACGGCAGCGACCGGTTCCTCTCCGAGGTGCTCTGGCGCGAGTTCTGCTACCACCTGCTGTTCCACTGGCCGGATCTGGCGACCGCGAACTTCGACACCCGGTTCGACTCCTTCCCGTGGGGACGCCCCGGCCAGGAGGCGATCGACGCCTGGCACCAGGGGCGCACCGGCTACCCCCTGGTGGACGCAGGCATGCGCGAGCTCTGGAGCACCGGCTACATGCACAACCGGGTCCGGATGGTGACCGCGTCGTTCCTGATCAAGAACCTGCTGGTCGACTGGCGGGTGGGCGAGGAGTGGTTCTGGGACACCCTGGTCGACGCGGACCCGGCGAGCAACGCCGCGAACTGGCAGTGGGTCGCGGGCTCGGGAGCCGATGCGTCGCCGTTCTTCCGGGTCTTCAACCCGGTCACGCAGTCGAGGAAGTTCGACCCGGCCGGCGAGTACATCCGCCACAACGTGCCGGAGCTCGGCGGAGTCGAGGGCGCCGCCGTGCACGAGCCGTGGACGCTCGGGGACACGCTGACCGGAGGCGCGGACGGCTACCCGGCGCCCCTCGTCGACCTCAAGGAGACGCGGGCGCACGCACTGGACGCCTTCGCGCAGATCAAGAGCGCCCCGCGCGACATCTCGCCACGGGGCGACGACTGAGCGTCGCCGGCTAGACGCGTCCCGCCGGTCCGGTGGAGCGGCCGGACCCGGCGAGCGGGTACTCCTCCCCGCCCTGATCGCGCAGATCGCGGGCCGGGATGCCGACGAGCACCGCTCCGTCGGGCGCGTCCTTCACCACGACGGCGTTCGCGCCCACGCTGACGTCGGATCCGAGCACGAGCGGGCCCAGGACGACCGCGCCGGCGCCGACGACCACCCGGTCGCCGAGCGTGGGGTGCCGACGCTCGCGCCTGGCCGACCTCCCGCCCAGCGTGACGGAGTGGTAGAGCATGCAGTCGTCGCCGATCTTCGCGGTCTCGCCGATGACGACGCCCATGCCGTGGTCGATGAACAGGCGCCGGCCGATGGTCGCACCGGGGTGGATCTCCACTCCGGTCGCCGCGCGCGCCGCCTGGCTGAGCAGCCGGGCGGGCAGGCGGAGGCCGCGCCGCCACCAGGCGTGCGCGACGCGGTGCACCCAGACCGCGTGCACTCCCGGGTAGGAGAGGACGACCTCCACCACGCTCCGGGCGGCGGGGTCGCGCTCCCGGGCGGTGCGGACGTCCTCGCGGAGCAGGGCGAGGAGCCCGGGACGCTCCGGTCCGGACGGGACGCGGCGCTCCGGCCGACCGTCGCGTCCGGAGCGGGGCGTCCCGCCTCGTCTCGAGGGGCTCAGCTGCGGAGGTCCTCGTACAGGACGGTCGAGATGTACCGCTCGCCGAAGTCGCAGACGATGGCGACGATGGTCTTCCCCGCGTTCTCGGGGCGCTTCGCGACCTCGAGCGCGGCCCACATGATCGAGCCGGAGGAGATGCCGCCGAGGATCCCCTCCTGCGCGGCCATCTCGCGGGCCACCCGCACGGAGTCGTCGAGCGTCACGTCGATGATCTCGTCGTAGACCTCGCGGTCGAGGATCGCGGGGACGAAGTTGGCGCCGATGCCCTGGATCTTGTGCGGACCGGCGGTGCCCTGGGTGAGGAGCGGGGAGTCGATCGGCTCCACTCCGATGATCTGCACACCGGGCCTGCGCTCCTTGAGCACCTGGCCGACTCCGGTGATGGTGCCGCCGGTGCCGATGCCGGCCACGAAGACGTCGACCTCGCCGTCGGTGTCCTCCCAGACCTCCTCCGCGGTGGTGCGGCGGTGCACCTCGGGGTTGGCGGCGTTCTCGAACTGGCGGGCGAGGATCGCGCCGGGGGTCTCGTCGACGATCGCGCGGGCGCGCTCGACCGCTCCGCGCATGCCCTCGCTGCCGGGGGTGAGCACGATCTCGGCTCCGTAGGCGCGGAGGAGGACCCGGCGCTCGGCGGACATCGTCTCGGGCATCGTGAGGACGACCTTGTAGCCGCGGGCGGCACCCACCATCGCGAGCGCGATGCCGGTGTTGCCGCTCGTGCCCTCGACGATCGTCCCGCCGGGGTGCAGCTCGCCGGAGGCCTCGGCCGCGTCGATGATGGCGACGCCGATGCGGTCCTTCACGCTGTTCGCAGGGTTGTAGAACTCGAGCTTGGCGAGGACCGTCGCCTGGTCGGCGCCCTCCAGCCGGTTGATGCGGACGAGAGGGGTCCTGCCGACGAGCTGGGTCACGTCGTCGTGGATGCGTGCCATGGTGTGCGCTTTCTGCCGGGGCCGGCCGCCCGGGGCCCCGGAGCGGTGGGTGGAACGGGTGCTGCAGCGCCCCTCGGAGCGGCGCTCCCCCCACGATACGGATGCATCGACCCGAGGTCAGCACCCCGGACGCGCCCGCTCCTGCGCATCACCCGCCAGCTCCTCATCTCCACCGGGAGGAGGACGCCCCGCGGGCGCACCCGTCACGTACCATGAACTCGGGGGATCGCGCGACTGCTCGCGAGGCTTCTCGCCACCCTCCCTCACATCTCCGCGGCCCGGCGCCGCGTCGAAAGGACGACCGCTCCATGGCACTTCCCACTGCATCCCGCCGCTCCGTCCGGCCGCTCGGGATGTCGCTGCGGGCGGTCATGGGGTTCATCGGGATGAGCGCCGTGGCGGGCGTCCTGATCACCGTCGGCGTCACGCCGGCTCTCGCGCTGACGGGCCTGGCGACGAGCAACACGATCGGCATGTTCCAGAACCTGCCGGGCTACCTCGACGTGGGCCAGCTGATGCAGCGCACCAACGTCTACGCGAGCGACGGGACGACCCTCCTCGCCTCCGTCTACGACCAGAACCGCGTGGAGGTCGGCTGGGACGACGTCGCGCAGTCCGCGAAGGACGCCGCCGTCGCCGGCGAGGACCCGCGCTTCTACGAGCACGGCGGCATCGACCTCCAGGGCACGCTCCGGGCCATCGCCGTCACGCTGACGGGCGACGACCTGCAGGGCGGGTCGTCGATCACGCAGCAGTACGTCAAGAACGTCCTGGTGCAGAAGGCGGAGTCGATCACCGACGAGGCCGCGCGCGACAAGGCCTACCAGGAGGCGACGGACCCGACCCCCGAGCGCAAGCTCAAGGAGATGCGCCTCGCGATCGGACTCGAGAAGGAGGCGTCGAAGGACGACATCCTGCTCGGCTACCTCAACATCGCCCTCTTCGGGGGCACCGTCTACGGCATCGAGGCCGCGGCGAACTACTACTACGGCATCCCCGCGAGCCAGCTCTCGACCTCGCAGGCGGCCGCGCTGCTGGCGATCGTGAACAACCCGGCGAAGTTCCGCTTCGACAACCCGGGCGACGAGGCGAACGGCGCCGCCAACGGCTACGCCGCCACCAAGGAGCGCCGCGACTACATCCTCTCGGAGGAGCTCAAGCACGGCCGGATCGACCAGGCCGCGCACGACGCCGCCGTCGCCGAGCCGATCACCCCGAACATCACGGAGCCCTCGACCGGCTGCACCACCGCCGGCAACGCCGCGTACTTCTGCGACTACGTGCTGAACGTCCTCCGCAACGACTCCGTCTTCGGGGCGACCGACGACGAGCGCTATCAGCGCATCCGCCAGGGCGGCTTCGACGTCGTGACGACCCTCGACCTCGACATCCAGCAGGTCTCGCAGGCGGCGCTCAACGCCTACATCCCCTCCGTCGACCCGCGCTTCCAGGTCGGCGCGACGGCCGCCTCCGTCGAGGCGAAGACGGGCCGCGTGCTCTCCATGGTGCAGAACACGCAGTACAGCCAGGACGAGCAGTTCCTCGCCGCGAACCCCGGCTACAGCGCGATCAACCTCAACGTCGACCTCAGCATGGGCGGCGGCTCCGGCGTGCAGACCGGATCGACCTACAAGGTGTTCACGCTGGCGCAGTGGCTGAAGGCGGGGCACACCGTCAACGAGTCGTTCGCCTCCCCCACCTCCGGCTTCAGCTCCTACCCCCAGAAGTGCAACGTCGAGGGCGACGGCGGCTACTACGGCAGGTTCTCGCCTCGCAACGACGACCCGTCGGAGGACGCGAGCTCGATGAGCGCGCTCGGCGCGACCACGAACTCGATCAACACCGGCTTCATGGGAATGGCGCAGCAGCTCGACCTCTGCGACATCCGCACCACCGCCGAGTCGTTCGGGATGCACCGCGCCGACGGCCGCGAGCTCGCCAACGGGCCGGCCTCGGTCCTCGGGACGAACGAGATCGCGCCGCTGACGGTGGCCAACGCCTACGCGGGGATCGCGAACGACGGCACGACCTGCTCGGCGATCGTCATCGACCGGATCACCGACAGCGAGGGCAACGCCGTCGCCGCCCCGGCATCGGCGTGCACGCCCTCCGTGTCGCCCGAGGTCGCCCGAGGGATGCAGTACGCGATGCAGCGGGTGATGACCTCCGGAACGGCCTACGCCTCGAACCCCTTCGACGGGATCGAGCACATCGGCAAGACGGGCACCACCGACGAGGCCGCCGACGTGTGGACGGCGGGCGCCAGCAAGGCCGCCTCCCTGGCGGTCTGGGTCGGCAGCATCAACGGCTTCGCCGACAACACCAAGCAGAACCTGCGCTTCATCAGCCTGACGGGCGAGAAGGGCACCATCCGCGCCTCCAACGCCCGGCACGCCATCTGGAAGCCGATCATGACGGCGCTCGACGAGAAGTACGGCGGCGACGACTTCACGGCACCGCCGGCCTCGATGCTCGCGTACTCGCCCCGATCGGCGGCGAACTCCGAGGTCCCCGACGTCACGGGCGAGACGGTCGAGAGCGCCACGGCGATCCTCACCGCCGCCGGTTTCGTCGTCGGGATGCACGAGTCGGTCGACTCCGCGACGATCCCGGAGGGCTCCGTCGTGTCGACGACGCCGAGCGCGGAGGAGACGGCGGTCGCCGGCGGGGTGATCCCCCTCCAGGTGAGCACGGGCAAGGCTCCGGCCAATCCGAACGACATCTCGGACCTGAACGGCGACCTGATCGAGTAGAGACGTCGCCCGTTCCGTGAAGGGGCCGATCCCTCCGGGGGTCGGCCCCCTCTGCTGTCGTGGCGCCGAGCGTGCGCGGGCGCCGTCGCGCCGACTCCGGGCGGACGGGCGTCCGGCGCGGCCGTGGCGCGCCTCGTCGGGGATGTCGCAGGCCTCGCCTAGGGTGCTGGTGCAGCGAGAGGATCCATCCTGAAGCGACCGAACGTCCCCGTCTTCCAGCCCCGTCGAACCGTCCACGGGGCTCTCGGCGCGCTGTTCGGATTCGTGATCGTCAGCGTCCTGGCGGGTCTGCTCGCCTCGCTCGTGGTCGCCCCCGCCGCCGCGCTCACCGGCGCGGCGACCTCCGGCACCATCTCGGCGTTCCAGTCCCTCCCGAGCTACCTCGAGGTCGGGCGCCTGATGCAGAAGAGCGACGTCTACGCGGGCGACCCGGACGATCCGACGCTGCTGGCCTCCTTCTACGACCAAAACCGGATCGAGGTGCCGGCCGACCGGATCGCCGACTCCGTGAAGGACGCGCTCGTCGCGAGCGAGGACCCGCGCTTCTACGACCACGGCGGGATCGACCTGCAGGGCACCCTCCGCGCCATCGCCAGCACCTACCTCCTCGACGGCGACACCCAGGGCGGCTCGTCGATCACGCAGCAGTACGTGAAGAACGTGCTGGTGCAGAAGGCCGAATCGATCCCGGACGAGGCGGACCGCGACCGCGCGTACGCGGAGGCGACGGCGACCACGGCCGAGCGCAAGCTCAAGGAGATGCGGCTCGCGATCGGGCTCGAGAAGGTGTCCTCGAAGGACGACATCCTCCTCGGCTACCTCAACATCGCGCTGTTCGGAGGCACCGTCTACGGCATCGAGGCCGCGGCGGAGTACTACTACGGCATCCCGGCGGCCGACCTCTCCCTCGCGCAGTCCGCCTCGCTCCTGGCGATCGTGAACAACCCCGAGAAGTTCCGCTTCGACCGGCCGGACGACACTGCCAACGGCGAGGCGAACGGCTACGCGCAGACCCGGGAGCGGCGCGACTACATCCTCGACCGGATGCTCGAGACGGGGAGCATCGACCAGGCCGCGCACGACGCCGCGGCCGCCGAGGCGATCACCCCCGACATCACCCCGCCGTCCACCGGCTGCCAGACGGCCGGCAGCGCGGCCTACTTCTGCGACTACGTGACCCACGTCCTCCGCGACGACCCGGCGCTCGGAGCGACCGATGACGAGCGCTACGCGGCGATCAAGCAGGGCGGCATCAAGGTCTACACGACGATCGATCTCGACCTGCAGAGGACCGCGCAGGAGCTGATGGACGAGCAGGTCCCCTCCTCCGATCCGCGCTTCGACGTCGGGGCGACGGCGGTCGCCGTCCAGAACGGCACCGGGCGCATCCTCACGATGGTGCAGAACAAGCGCTACAGCCAGGACCCGGACGTGATCGCGAGCGGGCCGGAGTTCTCGGCGATCAACCTCAACGTCGACGCGTCCGCGGGCGGCGGCAACGGCTTCCAGACCGGCTCCGCCTACAAGGTGTTCACGCTCGCCGAGTGGCTCGACCGCGGGCACACCCTGCTCGAGCAGTTCGACTCGAAGCAGAAGAACTGGACCGGCTTCGCCGACAGCTGCGAGGGCACCTGGGACTACGACTCCTACAACCCCAAGAACGCCGGCGACGGCGGCTACACCGACACCCAGACGGCGCTGTACTCGACGATCTACTCGCTGAACACGGGCTTCACCGGGATGTCGCACCTGCTCGACCAGTGCGAGATCCGCAAGCAGGCCGAGGCCTTCGGAGTGCACCGCGCGGACGGGACCGCGCTCGTGCAGTCGCCGGGAGCGGTCCTCGGCACCAACGAGATCGCACCGCTCACCATGGCGACCGCCTACTCCGGCATCGCCGAGAACGGCACGACCTGCACCCCCGTCGCGATCACGGCGATCGTCGGAGCCGACGGCCGCGAGATCGAGCCGGTGGAGACGACCTGCAGCCGGGCGGTGTCGTCGAGGGTCGCCTCGGCGATGCAGTACACGATGCTCAAGGTGACCGCCGAGGGCACGGGCGTCGAGGACGATCCGAAGAACGGCATCCAGCACATCACCAAGACGGGCACCACCGACAACTCCGCCGACACCTGGGCCATCGGGGCCTCGACCGAGACCTCCCTCGCGGTCTGGGTCGGCAGCATCTCGGCACGCGCGGACGGGTCGAGGGTGAACCTCGACTCGATCGACTTCGACAGCGGCTGGGCGCCCTCGGCACGCCACCGGATCTGGAAGCCGTTGATGACGGCGATCGACTCCCGCTACGGCGGCTCCGACTTCCCGCAGGCCGACCAGTCGCTCGTCGCGGCGCCGCAGGTCACCGTGCCGGACCTGTCGGGCCGGACCAGCGACTCCGCCGCACAGGCGCTGACCGCAGCAGGGCTCACTCCCGGAGCGACGTCGCAGGTCGACTCGACGCAGCCGATGAACACCGTGGCCGGCACCGGTCCGGCCGTGGGCACCCGCGTGGACAAGGGATCGGTGGTGGGCGTGCAGCTGAGCACGGGGAAGGCGCCGCCCGCTCCTGCTCCGGGCGGCTGACACCGCTGGACCGGGATGTCGCCGGTCGGCGAGGATCTGCGACGGGAACGGGTCAGGGGGAACGGGTCAGGGGGAACGGGTCAGGGAAGCCGGCTCAGGGCCCGACGGCTCCGGCGGGGAGGAGTCCGAACTCGACGAGCTCGTCGTCGGTGAGCAGTCGGCTGCAGATCATGAAGCGCTTTCCCTCGGGGGCTTCGACGCTGAATCCGCTGCCCCGCCCGTCGACGAGGTCGACGGTGAGGTGGGTGTGCTTCCAGTACTCGAACTGGGAGCGGGACATCCAGAAGTCGATCGGGTCCAGGCCGTCGAGCCGGAGCGATTCGACGAGCACGTCCGAGGCGCCGGTGCGGAACATCCCGGCAGGGAAGCACATCGGGGAGCTGCCGTCGCAGCATCCGCCCGACTGGTGGAACATGAGCGGCCCGTGCAGCGCCGTCATCCGGTGGAGCATGCTTGCCGCCTCCGCAGTGACGTCGACCCTCGTGGAGGTCATGGGTGGTGCTCCTTCGCTCGTTGTGCGGAATGTCTATATGCGCCCGACCGCTGGCGGCGGACGCTCCTCCGGGCGGCATCTCGATACGCCGCTGCGCGGACTACTCGATCAACATGAGGGGGCGCCCCCTCGTCCGATGCCTCGCCCGAAGGGCCGAGCACCGTTCTCCCGCGCGCCGTCAGGTGCCTCGCCCGCAGGGCCGAGCACCGTCCTCCCGCGCGCCGCCAGGTGCCTCGCCCGCAGGGCCGAGCACCGAACGGCGGATCCGCGTGCCAGCGGATCCGTCTCGGTGCGGACGCTCCCCGCTCCTCCCCACCCGGCCACGTCGGCGAGCCGACCGCGGCACGGGCGACGAGGAACGAGGAGCCCGTGCGAACCGACTCAGAAGAAGCCCATCGGTCCTTCCGCGTAGGAGACGAGGAGGTTCTTCGTCTGCTGGTAGTGGTCGAGCATCACCTTGTGGTTCTCGCGTCCGATGCCCGACTGCTTGTAGCCGCCGAACGCCGCGTGCGCGGGGTACTGGTGGTAGGTGTTCGACCAGACGCGGCCTGCTTCGATGGCCCGGCCGGCGCGGTAGAGCTGGGCGCCGTTGCGGCTCCACACGCCGGCGCCGAGGCCGTAGAGGGTGTCGTTGGCGATGCCGATCGCGTCGTCGAAGTCGTCGAAGGAGGTGAGGGCGAGGACGGGTCCGAAGATCTCCTCCTGGAAGATGCGCATCGAGTTGCGGCCCTCGAACACGGTCGGGTTGACGTAGTAGCCGCCGCTGAGCTCGCCGCCGAGGTCGGCGCGGTCGCCGCCGATGAGCAGCTTCGCTCCCTCCTGCTTGCCGATGTCCATGTAGGAGAGGATCTTCTCGAGCTGGTCGTTCGAGGCCTGGGCGCCGATCATCGTGGCGGTGTCGAGCGGGTTGCCCTGTTTGATCCGCTTGACCCGCTCGAGGCCGTCACCGACGAAGTCGTCGTAGATCGAGCGCTGCACGAGCGCCCGCGACGGGCAGGTGCAGACCTCGCCCTGGTTGAGGGCGAAGAACGAGAAGCCCTCGAGCGCCTTGTCGTAGAAGGAGTCGCGTTCCGCGGCGACGTCGGCGAAGAACACGTTGGGGCTCTTGCCGCCCAGCTCCAGCGTCACCGGGATGAGGTTCTCGCTGGCGTACTGCATGATCAGGCGGCCGGTGGTCGTCTCGCCGGTGAAGGCGATCTTGCGGATGCGCGGTTGGGAGGCGAGCGGGGCGCCCGCTTCGAACCCGAATCCGTTGACGACGTTGAGCACGCCGGCGGGGATGAGGTCGCCGATCAGGTCGAGCAGCACGTGGATGGACGCCGGCGTCTGCTCGGCCGGCTTCAGCACTACGCAGTTGCCTGCGGCGAGCGCCGGCGCGAGCTTCCACACGGCCATCAGGATCGGGAAGTTCCAGGGGATGATCTGCCCGACCACACCCAGCGGCTCGTGGAAGTGGTACGCGATCGTGTCGTGGTCGATCTCGGAGACGCCTCCCTCCTGCGCGCGGATCGCTCCGGCGAAGTAGCGGAAGTGGTCGATCGCGAGGGGGATGTCGGCGGCGAGGGTCTCGCGCACGGGCTTGCCGTTCTCCCACGTCTCGGCGACGGCGAGCAGCTCGAGGTTCGCCTCCATGCGGTCGGCGATCTTCAGGAGCATGTTCGAGCGCTCGGCGGGGCTGGTCTTCCCCCAGCTCGCGAACGCCTTCCAGCCCGCCTCGACGGCGCGGTCGACGTCGGCGGCGGTGCCGCGGGCGATCTCGCAGAAGGGCTTCCCGGTGATCGGGGTGATGTTCTCGAAGTACTGGCCGCTCGCGGGGGCGACGTACTCGCCTCCGATGTAGTGGTCGTAGCGCGAGCGGAAGGAGGCGACGGATCCCTCCGTGCCTGGATTCGCGTAGACCGTGGAACCCGGCTCCTGCGGTGCCTGCTCGGCGACCTGGTCGGCGTACAGCGTCATGTGGACCTCCATCGACGTCGTTGTCGTGGGCGCGGGGTGGGCGCCCGGTCCTGACGCTACGTCGCGGGGGGTTGCACGACGTTGCACGGGTCGACGCACCGGCGGGAGCGGCGAGGACGGAGACCGGACCGGCCGGGCGGAGACGCGGCCGCCCGAGGAGGAGGGCCCCGCGGCCCGGACCTCAGACGCTCGCGAGCAGGCGCTGGGCGATCCGGCTCATGTAGACGCCGTAGGTCACCGTGGCCGCTGCGGCTCCCGCGCCGACCCAGGACCACACCTGCGGCCAGGCGGAGCCGTCGACGAGGACCACGACGACTCCGATCGCTCCGACCAGCGTCGTCCAGGTGGCGAGCCAGAGGTCGAGGGTCCGGCCGAAGATCCTCGCCATCGGGTAGAAGTGCAGGCCCACGATCACGGCGATGGCCGGCACGAGGAACCGGTCGAGCCCGGTGCCGGTGAGGACTCCCACCGCGACACCGATCAGCACGCCCTCCGCGGCGAAGACCGCCCCGAAGAGCACGCCATTCGGCTTCGCCGCGCGATCGGCGTCGGTGAGCTCCACCGCCATCCTCCGCCGGGCGACGAGGAGGCGGACGGCCTGCACGGCGAAGACCACGGCCGCGAGCGCGCAGACGGTCACGGCGGTCGTCGCCGCCGGTGCCGGCCAGCCGACCGTGGTGTCGCTCGCCCACCACATCGTGAAGACCGCCATCAGGAGCAGGCCCCCCGCGACTCCGCTCGCGAGGGCCCGGGGAGGTGGTGCGAGGGTGCTCATGCGTCGAGGCTAGCGAGACGGCTCCGCGGCCTCACGGCTCCGGCGGCACTCCCGGGAGCGACCGGAACGGCTCAGCGCTGCTCCGCCTCGATCGTCTCGAGGTGCGCGGCGACACCGGCACGCCGCGGCGAGCGGGGCGGGAGGACGCGCAGGAGCTCCCGCCACACCTCCGCGTCGTCGCGGCCGTCCGGGCCCTCCGCCCAGGCGAGGAGGGTCGCGGGCGCCGCATCGGCGAGGACGCTCGCCCGCACCCGCAGGCGCAGCTCGCCGGCGATCGCCCGGATCCCCGGCGCCTCGGACGAGGGCAGCGGCGCACCCCGGTAGGCGTCCAGGGCGAGGCGGTGGGAGCCGCGGTCGAGCAGGCCGAGCACCTGGCGGGCGTCGAGGTCGACCGGGCTCGCCAGGCGGTAGGGGCGCGAGAGGGGCACCAGGCGCGGGAGGGTCGGCTCGAGCGCGCGGCGCAGCCGCACCATCTCGGCGCGGACGGTGACCACCGCGTCGTCCCGGCCGTGGAGCAGGAGGGCGAGCTGCTCGGCCGAGAGCCCGGCCCGGTGCCAGGCGAGCAGGGTCAGGATCTCGGCGTGCCGGCTGCTGAGCTCGAGCGTCGCTCCGGCGGCCGTCACCAGGCCCGTCTCGCGCCCGAGGACCCGCAGGCTCGGCGCCCGGGCCGCCGCCGTGCTCCGTGCAGCGGGCCGCCGCGGGCGGAGGAGCCGCTGCACCATCAGCTCGCTCTCGACGGCGGCGGCGGTCGCCTCCATCAGCGGGAGGGTCTGCGGGGCGACGACGTCGGCGCCTCCGGTGATGTCGATCACTCCGAGGATCTCGTGCGTCTCGGGGTCGTGCACGGGGACGGCGGTGCAGCTCCACGGGTGCACGAGCGAGGCGAAGTGCTCGGCGCCGTGGATCTGCACGCCGTGATCGAGCACGAGGGCCGTCCCCGGCGCGGACGTCCCGACGTCGGGCTCGGCCCACGCGGCGCCCTCGACGAACGACATCCCCTCGGCGAGGCTCTTGAGGTGCTGGTCCCCGTCGATCCAGAGCAGCCGCCCGAGCGCGTCGCCCACCGCGACCAGCACGCCGCTGTCCTCGTCGGCGTCGCGCACCAGCAGGCGGCGGATCACCGGGAGGACCGAGGCGAGCGGATGCCCGGTGCGGTATTCGCGGAGGTCGTCTCCCGAGAACGAGAGCGGTGCCGTCAGCCGGTCCGGATCGAGGCGCCGCCGCCGCGCGCGCTCCCACGACTCCTCGACCAGCGCGCGCCGCCGACCGCTGCCAGGGCGGGCCAGCCACGGGTTGGTCATGCGCTCCGCCTCGTCGTCGGGTCGGTGGGAGTCGACGCTACTCCGCGGAGCGCGCCGGCGCCTCTCTCCGCGCACCGGAACGGCCGCGCCCCCGCACCCCCAGCAGCAGCACCGCCGCCACCAGCACCGCGATGCCCAGGACAGCTCCCGCGGTCAGCCGCTCGCCCAGCACCGCCACGCCGAGGAGGGTCGCGGTCGCCGGCTCCAGGAGGGTGAGCGTCGAGACGGTCGCCGCGGGCAGCGCTCGCAGGCCGCGCGCGAAGAAGGTGTAGGCCACGGCGACCGTCACCACTCCGAGCCAGAGCACGGCCGGGATCGAGCCGGAGAGTCGCGACGGATCGCCCAGCAGCAGGAACGGGAGCGCGAGCAGCGCCGCGGCTCCGAACTGGGCTCCCATGGCGGCGACGGGGCTGAGCCCGCGCTCGAGCAGCAGCTTGCCGCAGACGGCGTAGAGCGCGTAGGAGGCACCGGCGCCGGCCGAGGCGGCGAGGCCGGGGAGCGTCACGCCGCCGGATCCGCCGCCGCTGAGGAGCACCACGCCGACCGCGGCGAGCGCGGTCGAGGCGAACCAGCGCGGGCCCGGGGTCGTCCGCAGGACGAGCCACTCCAGCAGGCCGGTGAAGGCGGGAGCGGAGCCGAGGGCGACGATCGTACCGACCGCGACGCCGTTCTGCGCGGTGCCGGTGAAGAAGGCGGGCTGGTACGCGGCGACGCCGACCGCTCCGAGCACGACGAGCAGCACGACGGCGCGGGTCGGGCGGGAGCGGCTCCGCCGGCGCAGAGCCTCCACGCCGAGGAGAGCGGCCAGCAGGGCGCCGCCGAGGACGATGCGCGCCGCCCCGAGGAGGAGCGGATCCACGCCCGCCGCTCCGAGGGCCTGGGCGGTCCCCGTCGTGCCGAAGCAGACGGCGGCGAGGAGGACGGCGCCGATCGCCGAGGTCCGGGCCCCGCTCATCCCGCCCTGCTCCCCCGGCCGCCTGATGACCGGCTCCCAGTGTCCCAGGGATGGGCGCGTGCTCTTCCGCCTCTCGCACCGGGGGCCCAGGATGGAGGGACCGGACTAGCGGAGGAGCACGACGTGGGCATCGCGGAACCGTTCGACCTCGAGGACCACCACCGCAGCGCGCACGGCGCCCTGCGCGAGCACTTCTCAGTGCGCGAGTTCGAGGAGGTGCCGCTGGACCGCGAGGCCATCGTCGCCACCGCGTACCTGCGGGCGATCGAGCACGCCACCGTGGCCCGCGTGCTCCCCCTCGCGCGCGCCCACCCCGACGAGCAGGTCCGCGCGTTCGCGTCCGTCTGGGCCGCCGAGCGGCACCGGATCGCCGACGCCCTGGGCGAGGTGCTCGCGGCCTCGCCGCAGATCCGCGGCATCGGCGTCCGCCCGCCGGAGCCGACGGTGAGGTCGCGCCCGCTCCTCGACCGCGCCGCGGCCTCCCTCGCCGGCCCCGTCGCGCTGGCCCTCGCGGTGGACGCCCGGGTCGCGGTGCACGGCTACCGCCGGCTCGCCCGGCTCTCGCTGCACCCCGAGATGGAGCGCCTCGCCGAGACGGTCACGGGCATCCTCGAGCGGCAGGCCGACTTCTTCACGGTGCACGCGGCGGGACGCCTCGGACGCCCGCTGCCGCGCCGGGTGCAGGCGGCCGGCCTGCTCGCCGTGCTGCGCCTCCCGATCGGCGAGGCCGACCTGCCGGAGGCTCTCGCGCGCGAGGGCCGGGAGCTCGTCTTCGGCCGGGACGACGGCGGACTCGACGGGATCGACGCGGGCGTCGTCGCGGCGTTCGCGCTGCCCTGCACGGCGGCCCGGCGGCTCGTGCACCCGTACCGGCCGGTGTCGATCCGTGCCGCGCACCGCCTCGGACGGCTCGCCGCCGACACCCGCGCCGCCGTCACGACCCTGCTGGAGCAGGTGCGCGAGTAGCGGCGGCGCTCAGCCCAGCAGCTCGCGCACGTCCTCGGCGGTGATCCCGCCGGTGGCCGCCGCGCCGTCGTCCGACATGACCGCGGCGAAGAGCGCGGCCTTCGCCTCCTTGAGGGCCATCACCTTCTCCTCGATCGTGTCCTTCGCGACCAGGCGGTAGACCATGACCGAGCGGGTCTGGCCGATGCGGTGCGCGCGGTCGACCGCCTGCGACTCGGTGGCGGGGTTCCACCACGGGTCGAGCAGGATGCAGTAGTCGGCCTCGGTGAGGTTGAGCCCGAAGCCGCCGGCCTTGAGCGAGATCAGGAACACGCCCGCCGCGCCCGAGCGGAACCGCTCGATGACCTCGTCGCGCTTCTTCGTCGCTCCGTCGAGGTAGGCGTACTCGATGCCCGCCGCGTCCAGCCGCCCGCGGACCCGGCCGAGGAACCGCGTGAACTGGCTGAACACCAGCACGCGGTGCCCCTCGCCGAGTGCGTCGCCCAGCAGCTCGTCGAGCAGGTCGAGCTTGGTGGAGGGCACGCTCTCGTGCGCCTCGTCGACCAGTGCCGCGTCGAGCGCGACCTGGCGCAGCACGGTCAGCGCGCGGAAAATCGCGAAGCGGTTCTTCTCGAAGTCGCCGATCAGGCCCAGCACGCGCTGCCGCTCCCGCGCCAGGTACGTGTCGTAGACCTTCCGCTGCTTCGGGCCGAGCTCGACCTCGAGGGTCTGCTCCTGCTTGGGCGGCAGCTCCTTGGCGACGAGCTCCTTGGTGCGCCGCAGCATCAGCGGGCGGATGCGCCGCCGCAGCTGCGAGAGCTTCTCACTGTCGGCCTCGCGCTCGATCGGCTTCTGGTAGAACTCGACGAACCCGGCGGGCGAGGGGAACAGGCCCGGAGCGACGATCGACAGCAGCGACCAGAGCTCCATCACGTTGTTCTCCATCGGCGTTCCCGTGATGGCGAGCTTGAAGGGCACGTCGAGCCGGCGCGCGAGCTGGTGCGTCGCCGACTGGCGGTTCTTGACGAACTGCGCCTCGTCGAGGAGGAGCCCCGACCACTGGATGCCCGAGTACGACTCGTAGTCGAGCCGGAACAGGGCGTAGGAGGTGACGACCAGCTCGGCCTCGCCGATGACGCTGGAGAGCGCCTTCCGCTTCTTCTTCGACGTCTCGTCGATCCCGACGACGCGGAGGTCCGGGGCGAAGCGCTTGGCCTCGCCGACCCAGTTGGGCACCACGCTGGTGGGCGCGACGACGAGGAACGGGCGCGGCGAGGTGCCCGCCTCCGCGGCCGCGGCGCGCTGCTCCTGCATCACCCGGGTGACCAGGGCGAGGGACTGCACGGTCTTGCCCAGGCCCATGTCGTCGGCGAGCACGCCGCCGAGCTGGTTGTCGTAGAGGAACGAGAGCCAGTCGTAGCCGAGCTGCTGGTAGGGCCGCAGCTCCACGGCGAAGCCCTCGGGCAGGACCCGCGACTCCAGCGCACCGGTCGCGGTGAAGCCGGAGAGCCCCTCCACGGAGCGGCGCCACGCGGCGGCCTGGGCCTCCACGACGCCCAGCTCGACCAGCTCGTCCCAGAGGGAGGACTGGAACCGGCTGATCCGCAGGGTCTCGCCGGGGTCGTCCGAGAGCTCGCGGGCCTCGGCGATCAGCTCGCGGAGGCGGCCGAACCGCTCGTCGTCGAGGGCGAAGTAGACGCCGCTCGGCAGCACCATGTACTCGTCGCCGCGGGCGAGCGCGAGGAAGATCTCGGCCAGCGGGACCGCCTCGTCGTTGACGGTGACGGAGATCTCGAGGTTGAACCAGTCGCGGCTGTCGGGCTGGGCGACGGTCTGCACGGCGACCACGGGCGCGGTCTGCGCCTCGCGGTACTCGACGCGCTCGCCGATCTCCTCGATCTCGACGGTGCCGAGCTCGCGGAGCCGCTCGACCTCGCCGGTGAGGAAGCCGACGGTCTGCATGCCGCGCAGGTCGAAGGTGGGGCGCAGGCGCCTGCTCGACGGGGACACCAGGGCGGGCGTCGACTCCGGGTCGAGACCCGCTCCCACGAGGGAGTCGAGGATCCGCTGCTCGGCCTCGGGGTCGCGGTAGCCCGCGTCCTCGCCGACCCGCAGCGGGAGCCGCTCGGCGTCCACGCCGCCGCGCGCTCCCTCCACTCCGTAGCGCCACCACCACGAGCCGCGCAGGCCCGCGCCGTCGGTGTGCTCGAGGGTGAGGCCGAGGCGCGGCTCGGGCACCGCGGGCGCCTCGAAGGAGCCGTCGCGGGAGACGATGTCGAACAGCCGGTGCAGCCGCTGGTAGTGCTCGGTGAGGAACGCCGACTCCTCGGCCACCGGGATGCGGATGGCCTCGCGGCTCCAGAGGAACGTGCGCGCGGAGGACAGCAGCGGCGCGGCGAACGGGATGAGCGTGACCGGGCGGGCGCGCATCTCGTCGCCGCCCTCCCACGTGTAGAGGCCGACGGCCGGGTCGCCGATGAAGCCGAACTCCTCGGGCGCCGGGTGGTCGCCGATCGCGACGAGCGAGCGCAGCTCGAGGCCGGCGGCGGTGCGCGTGACGTCGATGGAGGCGGTGGCCGTCGTGTCGAGGATCTTCAGCGGCGTCTGGTCGCGGTCGCCCATCACCAGGCCGATGCCCGCGCGGACGGCTCCGTGCAGGGCCGCCCAGATCGCCTCGCTTCGGCACTGGTCGAGGTAGAGCCAGGTGTCGGGCGAGTAGTAGCTGGAGGCGCTGTGCCCGGACAGCAGGCCCTGCATCTCGCGGATCACGTCGATCTGGCGCTCGTCGTAGTCGTGGCTGTAGTGCAGGTAGCCGAGGTCGCGCCAGCTGGTGCCGGTGCGGACCCAGCGATCGCGGTCGCCCATCCGCACCGGGCGCACGCCCAGGCGCGGGCGCGGCTCGGGCGGCGGCCGGTAGGAGTTGTAGCGACCGGGCGGGCGACGCACGGGCTCGCCGGGCAGCAGCTCGAACTGCAGGCCGAGCGGGATGCCGGTGTGCGAGCGCTCCGCGCCGGCGAGGAGCGGGGCGAGCGCGCTGCGCCACTCGGGGACGGCGTCGACAGCGGCCTCGCCCGGGAAGGGACCGGCCACTCCGCCCTCGCGCTCGCGGCGCAGGGCCTCGATGAGAACGGCGGCGACGTGCTTGCACTCGTGCTTGACCGGGCAGCTGCAGGCGCCGCCGAGGAGGGTCCAGTGCTCGCCCTCGTCGCGGAGCTGCACGCTCACGGCGTACGGCGAGCGCCCGGATCCGCGGACCTGGCCGAAGAGGCGGGTGCGGCCGCCGAACCACTGCAGCTCGCGCACACGGCCCTCGTCCGCGTACGCGGTGCCCTTCTCGACGGCGGCGGTTCCGACGAGGGCGCGGATGTCCTGCTCGGAGAAGGGCTCGTGGCCGGCGGTCACCGGCCCGGGTGCGGCCGACGGCAGCACCTCACCGGGGGGACTCTGGCGGGCCATGGACCTCACGCTCTCCGCGCTCGAACGAGCGCATCCGTCTATTCAACCCGATTCCGGAGGCGCTGCGAGCCGCGGGCCGGGATCCGTGGAGGACGCACGGCCGTCCCTACGATGGAGGGATGCCCCGTCTGGCCGTCGTCTCGGCGCACACCTCCCCGCTCGAGCAGCCGTCGACGGGCGACGCGGGCGGGATGAACGTGTACCTCGCGGCGGTGCTCCCGGAGCTGGCGGCGCTCGGCTGGGAGATCGAGGTGCTGACCCGCGGCGAGGGCGTCCGGAGGCTCGCGCCGGGTGTGCGAGTGGTCGGCGTGCCGGTGCCTGCGGGCGACAAGTACGCGCTGGCGGCCGCGGCGCCGGAGTTCGCGCGCGCCGCGGAGGGGGCCGACGTCGTGCACTCGCACTACTGGGTGTCGGGCCTCGCGGGGGCGCTCACCGGCCGGCCGCACGTGCACTCGATGCACTCGGGCTCGCTCGCGAAGAACGCCCGCCTCGCCCCGGGCGACGTCGCGGAGCCGCAGCAGCGGATCGACGCGGAGCGCTCCGTGCTCGCCTCCGCCGACGCGATCGTGGTGGCGGGCGCCTCGGAGCGGGAGGACGTCGTCAGCGGGTACGGCGCGGATCCGCACCGGGTCGTCGTGGTGCCGCCCGGAGTCGACGCGCGGTTCCGCCCGGGCGGCGGCGAGCGCTCCGGAGTCGTCCTGGTCGGCCGGGTGCAGCCGCTCAAGGGCCAGCTGCTGGCGGTCGAGGCGCTCGCGGCGATGGCGCCGGCGGAGCGGCCGGTGCTGCGGCTGGTGGGCGGGGCGGCACCGGGCCGGGAGTCCTACCTCGACGCGGTGCGCGCCGCGGCGGCTCCGATGGGAGATCGAGTGCTGATCGAGGGGGCAGCCGACCGCGACCGGGTGGCGGAGCGGCTCCGGAGCGCGCGGCTGGCGCTCGTGCCCTCGGCGGCCGAGACCTTCGGGCTCATCGCGCTCGAGGCGGCCGGCAGCGGCACTCCCGTGCTCGCGCGCAGGACGACCGGCCTGGTGGACGCGGTGCGCGACGGCGGGAGCGGCGTGCTGCTCGACTCCGACTCCCCCGCGGCGTGGGCCGAGGCGATCCAGACCCTGCTGGGCTCGCGCGGTGAGCTGGCGCGTCTCGGCCGCGGCGGCGTCGACTGGGCGGCCGCCCACTCCTGGCCGGCCGCCGCCGCCCGGCTGGACGCCGTCTATCGCGGCCTGACGGCCCGCTGAGGGAACTCCGGACCGTCGGGGGACCCAGCGCCTTCGGAATGCCACGACGGGTCGGGATTCCCTCAGTGCAGGGAGGGGGTCAGTCTGCGATGGCGGGGGCCCCGGGGTCGAGGCGGGCGCCGCGGGTGGAGCGGTACCAGGGCGCGAGGCGGTCGGGCGAGACGGCGACCATCGCGGCGCCCGTGAATCCGGCGTCGTTGCCGAAGCGGGCGGGGACGATCTCGGTGCCGATGTCGAGGAAGCGGGCGAACTCGTCGAAGACGTGCGCCGCCGCGCCGCCGATCACGAACAGCTGCGGCGAGAGCAGCATCTCGAGGTGTCGGTAGTAGACGCTGAGGCGACCCGCCCACTCCTCGAGGGTGATGCCCTCGCGGCGGACGGCCGAGAAGCCGACCTGCGGCTCGAAGTCGGGACCGTCGATGTGCAGGTGACCGAGCTCGGAGTTGGGGATCACCACGCCCTCGTGGACGAGC
The DNA here is from genome assembly GCF_002932735.1 of Rathayibacter sp. AY1B7. Taxonomy (NCBI): domain Bacteria; kingdom Bacillati; phylum Actinomycetota; class Actinomycetes; order Micrococcales; family Microbacteriaceae; genus Rathayibacter; species Rathayibacter sp. AY1B7. The sequence continues at coordinate 249,856 of NZ_PSWK01000001.1, read as the reverse complement.
GCCGTCCCGATGCCGGTGCCGAGGGTGGTCAGCAGGAGGAGGCCCTCGCGTCCGCGCATGGCCCCGAACTCGCGCTCGGCGACTCCTGCCGCGTCCGCGTCGTTGACGACGACGACGTCGACCCCGGTCGCCTCCGAGAGGAGGGCCTGCGCGTCGAGCCCGACCCAGCGCTGCGAGACGTGGGTGGTCTGGCGGACGACGCCGCCGCGGACGATCCCGGGGAAGCCGACGCCCACGGGCGTGCCCGCGATCGGCGAGACGTCCCGGACGATGCCGGCGATCGCCTCAGCGAAGTCCTCGGGCTCCTTGCCCAGCGGGTTCGCGACCGCGAAGCGCCGAGCCGCCCGCTCGCCTGTGGTGACGTCGACGAGGGACGCCTTGATCGACGTCCCCCCGATGTCGACGCCGACGGCGAAGCGCGGGAGGAGGCCGTCGTGGGGCTGGGTCACGGATGCTCCGTCTGCAGTGGTGGCGAGTGCGGGGACTCGGGAAAACGGTCGGCCCGTCGGATCCGGGATCGCGACGAGCCGAAGGCGATTCTACGAGCCGTCAGGTGCGCGCGGGCTCCGAGAGGGCGCGGAGGACGAAGTCGATCACCGGCTCGTAGAGGTGGACGGCCAGCCCGTCGTCGATCGGGACGACCACCTCGATCGAGCCCTGCGCCTCGGCGACGAACACCGCCGGGTCGTTGCAGTCGGCGATCGCGATGACCGGCAGCCCCCGCCGGCCGGCCGCGCCCGCGAAGCCGTGGTCGGCGACGACCAGGTCGGGGCGGACGCCGAGCTCGTCGAGGCGGTCGAGCAGCGCGTCCATCGGCTCCGGCGAGTGCGTGTGCTGCAGCCCTCCCCCGCGGTAGACGCAGGTGACCCCGCCGGTGCACCACAGGGCCTGGTGCTCGTCCGCGAGAGGCACGCGGATGCCGTCGGGGGCGGCGAACGGGAGCGCGTTCACGTCGATCACGCGGGCGCCCCGCTCCGTCGCGGCAGCAGCGAAGCGGCGGTAGACGTCCATCAGGGTCGCGGGGTGCGCGGTGGCGAACAGGAGGAGCGCCCCCTCGCGGACAGCGGCGGCGAACCGCTCGCGGTAGCGGGCGAGCCCCGCGACCGTCAGGCGGGCGTCGATCCGGTCCTGCCCGCTCTCGAAGGAGGGGTCGGTGCTGATCCCCACGCGCTCCCCCATCAGCGCGAGCAGTCTCTCGAACGTCCAGTCCTCCGCCACGTCCACCCCGTAGAGGTGCGCGGGCTCGCGGGCGGCGAGGCCGCGGAGGTTGCCGAGGTTGCTCGCGCGGCCGGTGAGGACGTCCCCGGCGAGGAGGGAGGAGTCGAGGTACGCCTCGAGCTCGGAGTCGGGAAGCGGCATGCGGGACCTCTCGATCGACGGGGAGCTCCCAGGCTACGGGCAATCCAGGTGTTGACATCCGATCCTTCACCGATATATCGTTACTGCATCGCCGACAGATCGGAAGCAGCCGCTCCCGACGGGCGACCGGATCCGATCGAAAGGGATCCCCTCACGACAGAGAGCAGCACACCCATGAACTCCAGGACCTTCTTCTCCGACGACCGCCGCGACTCCTGCGACGGCGACCACTCCTCCCGCCACGAGCACCCCGGCCGCGGACAGCGCCGCGGACCCGGCGGTCACGGCCGCGGCTTCGGGCCCGGCTTCGGCTTCGGCCCGGGCTTCGGCCCCGGCATCGGCGGCCCCTTCGGCCGCGGCGGAGGACGCGCCCGACGCGGTGACGTCCGCGCGGCCCTCCTCTCCCTCCTCTCCGAGAAGTCCTCGAACGGCTACGGCCTGATCAAGGCCATCGCCGAGAAGACGAACGGATCGTGGCGTCCCAGCCCCGGCTCCGTCTACCCCACCCTCCAGCAGCTCGTCGACGAGGGCCTCATCACGGCCGTCGGCGAGGGCCGCGGCACCGAGTACCAGCTCACGGACGCGGGCGGCACCTACGTGCGCGAGCACGCCGACGAGCTCGACGCGGCCTGGGAGGCCACTCCCGGCGCGAGCGACGCCGATCGCGCCTTCATGGAGAACGTCGGCAAGCTGATGGGCGTCGTGCAGCAGTTCCGCGGAGCGACCGAGGCGCAGCGCGCCGCCGCCTCCGCCAAGCTCGACGAGACCCGTCGCGCGCTGTACCTCATCCTCGCCGACTGACCTCGGCTCCCCTCCCGCGATCCGTCGCGGGAGCCCCGGACGGACGGGACCCCCTCGCCTCGGCGACGGAGTCCCGTCCGTTCCTCCGTCTCGGGAGCCGGCGCCTCAGCGCGCGGCGGACAGACGGGCCAGGCCCTCGTCGAGGGTGACCGACGGGCTCCACTGCAGATCGGCGCGAGTGCGGCGCTGGTCGAACCAGTGCGCGGTCGAGAGCTGCTCGGCGAGGAAGCGGGTCATCGGCGGCTCGTCGGCGCCGGGCCGCACGGCCCACGCGCGCTCGACGAGCGAGCCCGCGACGCGGGCGACGGAGGCGGGGACGGACCAGCGCGGCGGCTCGACGCCCGAGGCGCGGCAGATCCCGGCGAGCAGCTCGGCGACCGGGCGCGGCTCGCCGTTGGTGACGACGTAGGAGCGGCCGTGCACCTCCTCCGCCCGCCCGAGAGCGGCGACGATCGCCGAGGCGGCGTTGTCGATGTATGTGGAGTCGATCAGCGCCTGGCCGTGCCCGAGGAGCGGCAGCCGGCCGGCGCGCGCCCGCTCGACGATGCGGGCGACGAGCTGGGTGTCGCCCGGGCCCCAGACCAGGTGCGGGCGCACGGCGACCACCGCGAAGCCGGGGGCGTCGGCCGCGAGGGCCAGCAGCTCGGCCCGGGCCTTGGTGCGCGCGTAGTCGCCGCGGGCCCGGTCCGGATCGGCGGGCTCGGCGTCGTCGCCGGTGATCGAGGAGCCGGAGTGGGCGACGGAGGGCGACGAGATCTGGACGAAGCGGCTCACGCCGGCGCGGGCGGCGGCGGCGAGCAGACGCCGGGTGCCGTCGACGTTCACGCGGTCGAAGTCGCCCGGATCGCCGGCGAGCGAGACCTTCGCGGCGAGGTGCACGACGCCCTCGGCCGCGTCGACGGCCTCCTCGACCGCGCGCGGATCCGTCAGCGAGCCCCGCGCCTCCTCGACGCCCGCGACCCCGGAGGGCCGGCGCTGGAAGGTGCGGACCTCGTGCCCCTGGGCGACGAGGCCCGCGGCCACCGCACCGCCGAGCAGGCCGCTCGCGCCGGTGACCAGGACCCTCACGGCGCCACCATCCGGCCGCCGGCGAGCACGCCCTCGGCCCAGCGCGAGAGCGCGGCCCGGTCGATCTTGGAGTTGTGGCGGATGTCGGTGGGCAGCGCCGGGACGACGAGCACCGCGGCGACGGGCCGGCCGACGGCCGCGCGCACCTCGGCGGCGAGGGCCTCCTCGGCCAGCACCACGCGGCGCGCGCCCGAGCGCAACTCGACCACGGCAACCAGCTGCGCGACTCCGCGCGGGCCGGCTCCGACGATCGCGGCGCGGGCGACCGAGGCCACGCGCGCCTCGATCCGCTGCTCCGGTCCGACCGGCGTGACCACGCCGTCGGGAGTGACGACGACGTGCGGCATGCGGCCCTCGACCCAGAGGCGGCCGGCGGAGTCGATCCGCCCGACGTCCCCGGTGCGGTGCCAGCGCTCGCCCGGGACGGCGCCGACGCGGGCGGCACGGTCGGTGAGCCAGAGGCGCTCGTAGTGGTCCTCGACGTGACCTGCCGAGACGACGATCTCGCCGGTCGTGCCGGCGATCTCCTCCGGCTCGTCCGCGGCGCGGCCGTCGGCGTCGAGCGGGGCGATCCGCAGCCGGACGCCCGCGGCGGGCACGCCCACGCAGACGCCTCCGCGCGGATCGTCGTCGGCGGCGGCCTCGCGGATACCCTCCAGCGACGCGTCGGTGAGCAGCAGCCCCTCGGTCATGCCGTAGGGAGTGCGGGCGGAGGCGTTCGGCATGAGCGCCTGCGCCTCGCCGAGCAGTCCCGCCGAGACGGGGGCGCCGGCCGAGAGGAAGGTTCGAACGCCGGCGAGGGCGCGGTGGTCGTCGGCGTCGAGCGCGTCGGCGGTGGCCACGACGTTGGCCAGTGCGGCCGGCGAGAGGAACAGCACGGTCGCGTCGACCCGGGCGGCGGCCGCGGCGACGGCGGCCGCGGTGAGCGTTCGGGGCGCGGTGACGTCCATGTCCGGAGTCGCGGAGCGCGTGCCCAGCGCGGGGCCCAGCAGAGCGAACGGCGCGAAGCCCGCGACGAGCCCTGTGCCCGGTCCGATCCCGTACTGGCGGGCGAGCGCGTCGCGGACGCCGGCGAGCTGGCGGTGCGTGTAGACGACGCCCTTGGCGGGGCCGGTCGAGCCGGAGGTGAACAGGATCGCGGCTACGGCGTCGGCGGCGGGAGCCTCGCCCAGCGCCTCCGGGTCGGCGGCCAGCTCGGCGCGGCCGAGCTCGATCAGCTGCCCGAGCGAGGTGTCGACCCCGAGGGCCGAGGCGGAGGCGCGGGGCAGGGTCTGCGTCGAGACCCGGCCGCCGGGCCAGCGGAGGGCCCGCGCGACGGTGAGGCCGGGCAGGGCGCCGACCACCAGATCCGGCCAGGCACCGCGGACCGCGCGGGTGAGACCGCGCAGGCCCAGGCCCGCGTCGGCGACGACCACGACGGCTCCGATGCGCAGGCACGCGTAGAGCAGCGCCGTCAGGTCGGCACCGGGCGGCACGAGGAGCGAGACGCGGTCGCCCGGGGAGACGCCGGAGGCGCGGAGCCCGGCGGCGAGCTCGCGGACCCGCTGCGAGAGCAGGCGCCACGAGACCGAGCGGGGCCCGCCGCCTCCGGGAGGCGCCATCTCGACCAGAGCGAGCGAGTCGTCCTGCGCGTTGCGGTCGAGGTGCGCCCAGAGCGGCTCGACCGGCGCGGTCGGGCGGCGGACGTCGGGGGCGGGGTCGCCGCCGAACGGCTCCTCGCCGTCGGAGAGGTCGCCCAGCCAGGTGAGGACGGCGGACGAGTAGTCGACGTCCTCGGCCACCAGGTGGCCCGCTCCCTCGTAGCGGTGGACCTGCGCGTGCGGGAGGCGGTCGACGAGGTCGTCGAGGTAGCGGTCGGAGAAGATCGGGTCCAGCGGGCCCCAGAGCATCAGGGCCGGCGTCGTCAGGGCGCTGACGCCCTCGGCGATGCGCTGCAGCTCCGGGTCGCTCGGGTGGGCGGAGTCGACCGGGATGTCGGCGACGAAGCCGCCCACTCCGCCGCGGCGCGACGCGGACCGGTAGGGCGCGCGGTACCCCTCCTTCACCGCGGAGGGCAGCGCCGGGTGCCCCAGCGCGAGGGTCGTCTCGAGGAAGGCCGGCGTGCCGACCGTCGAGGCGCCGAGCACACCCGAGGCGAGCGCGAGCCGGAGCGGGGCCGGGATCGGCTCGTCGGCGCTCTGGTGGATCGCGGTGTTCAGGAGCATCGTGGCGCGCAGCTGCTCCGGGTGGTCGACCGCCCAGCCCAGCGAGACGACTCCGCCCCAGTCGTGGCCGAGGGTGACCACGTCGTCGAGGCCGAGCACGTCGGTGAGGTTCGAGAGCTCGCGCACGCGGTCGGCGAGCGTGTGCAGGGCGCCGGTCCGCTCGGAGAAGCCCATCTCGAGCTGGTCGACAGCGACCACCCGCCAGGCGGGGCCTCCGCTGCGGGCCGACTCGAGCGTGGCGGCCGCGAGGCGGCGCCAGAGGTAGGACCAGGTGGGGTTGCCGTGCACGCAGAGGACGGTGCCGACGGGCTCCGTGCCGAGGGCCTCACCCGTGTCGAGCAGGTGCCAGCGGCGCGGAACGCCCTGGGCGTCCGGAGCGTCAACGAGGCGCGACCACGCAGGATCGAGCCCGTCGAGCCCGGCCGGGGGCAGCTGCGCCGCGGCCGTGGAGCCGAGCGCTCCGCGGATCCGCTCGGCCGGGTGGGGCGCGGTCACCAGGCGATCTCGAGCATCGCGGTGTTGATGCCCGAGCCCACTCCGATGAGCAGCACCCGGTTGCCGGGCTGCAGGGTCTCGGCCTCCTGGGCCAGGGTGATCGGGATCGACGCCGGGCCGACGTTGCCGAGGGTGGGGTAGGTCGTGGGGACGCGTCTGCGGTCGATGCCGACGGCCTTCACCAGGGCGTCGGTGTGCACGTCCGACACCTGGTGCGTGATGTAGCGGTCCATCCCGCTCCAGTTCCAGTCGCGGGTGGCCTCCTTCCACGCCGAGAGGACGAGCTCCATGCCGCCCTTGAGCAGCGCCTTCGCGTCCGTGAACATGCCGTCGACGCTGCCGACGCAGAGCTCGTTGAACTGCGTGGCCGCGCGGGTGATGCCGCCGAGGATGCGGTGGCCCTTGGGGTGCTCGTCGGCCGGGCCGAGGACGGCCGCGGCGGCGCCGGAGCCGAGGGTCAGGCTCGCGAACTCGCTCATGAAGTCCTTGCGCTTGACGCCCTCGCGGCTCAGGCGCTCGATGGTGTTGACCTGGATCTCGTCGGCGTCCTCGCCGTCGATGATGAGCGCGTAGCGGATCTGTCCGGAGTCGATCAGCTGCGCGGCGAGGGTCATGCCGTTGACGAAGCCGAGGCACGCGTTCGCGATGTCGAAGTTGATGGCCGACGAGGGCAGGCCGAGCCCGTGGTGCAGGCGCACGGCGACCGAGGGCTCGAGGTGCTTGCGGGTCACCGACGTGTTGATGATCAGGCCGATCTGGTCGGCGCGGACGCCGGCCTCGGCGAGAGCGCGCTTGCCCGCGTCGATCGCCGCTCCGTCGAAGCCCTGCTCGGAGCCCCAGTTGCGGCGCTCGTGCACTCCGGCGACGCGCTGGAGGAGCCCGGTGGGGAGCCGCAGGCGCTTGAGCGCCGGAGCGAGCCGCGCCTCGATCTCGGCCGAGGTGGTCACGCGCGGAGCCAGCGTGGTCGCGACGGACAGCAATGCGACGTTGCGGTGCGTGGTCGTTGCGTTTCCGTCCAACGGAACTCCCTGTCGAGTTGTCGATCCTGGCATGTGCCTCCGTGATTTTACGCTGTCGTTCAGGCTGCGCTTCCTGGACGCCCGCTGGGCGGTCGCGGAACGCGTCCTCGGCGGCCCGGCGGAGGCTCCTCCCCCGGAACGACGGGTGGGGAGCCGCCGAGGCCACACGCGACGCGCGGTGTCAACCCACCCGCCGGGGCGTCAGGTCCCCATCGCCCACGGCTCGCGATCGCCGCGGAGGCGGGCGGCGAGCGCCATCGCCTGCTCGTCGGTCAGGGTCGCGACGTAGTCGACCACACCGCGCCCCCGGCCGAGCCGCTGCAGCGCGGCCGGGTCGGAGGTCGGCCGGCCGCGCTCGTCCGACGGGAGCCAGTCGGGATGGTCGGCGCGCAGGCGGAAGTAGCCGTCGGTCGCGAGCTCGATCAGGTCGAGCAGCTTCTGCGGAGCCCGCGAGCCGTCGCGCGGATCCTCCAGCCAGGCGTCGAGGTGGGTCACCAGCGTCTCGAGCACCTGCGACTGGCCGCGCTGGTAGGTGGCGAAGTCCGGCCGGTCGATCACGAAGCGGGTGTGCACGAACTTCAGCACGGCCACGTCGTGCCAGGCGTCCGGGAGGAGGGAGAGGTGGCCCGAGCGCACGTTCGGCTCGGCGAGCACCACCACGGAGCGCTGCAGACGGCCGATCCAGGAGGAGACGAACGCCTCGATCGCGCGCTCGGTGCGCGTCGATCCGTCGAACGGGAGCGCGAGGAGCCCCTCGACCAGCTCGGTCGACACCCGCTCCACGGAGGCGCGGAAGTGCTCGTCGCTCGCGATCCACGGGTCGCGGGCCACGAGCCTCCGGCGGAGCATCTCGAGCGAGTGCCCGGGGGCGCGCGCCCACAGCTCCTCGGCGTCGAGGGCGGCGAGCGCGTTCTGCTCGCGGAGGAACGCGCGGAACTCCACGGCGACGGCCGCCTGCTGCAGCACTCCCGCGCGGTAGAAGTCGTCGAGGTCGTGCAGCGAGTAGGCGATGTCGTCGGCGACGTCCATCACCGAGCACTCGAGGGTCTGCTGCCAGGGGGCGATCGCGGCGAAGCCGGAGCGGGCGTCGAGCAGGTCGTCGAGGTCGAGGGTGTACGCCGAGAACTTCGGCGGCGCGGTCTCCCACCGGCTGGCGGTCGAGCCGCGGGGCAGCTCGGTCGGGTCGGCGGAGTCGATGCCGGGGCGGTGGACCGTCCGCCCCCACGGGTACTTGAGCACGGCGGCTCGGGAGGCGGCGGTGAGGTTCAGCCCCACCTCCACCGTCTCGCAGACGTCGAGCTCGGAGAGGATCCGGAACGACTGCGCGTTGCCCTCGAAACCCTCCGCGAGCCCCAGCCGCTCGCGCGCGAGGCGGTCGAGCGCCTGCTCGCCGAGGTGGCCGAACGGAGGGTGGCCGAGGTCGTGCGCGCTGGCCGCGGCCTGCACGACCACCGGGTCGCAGCCGCCGAGCCGCTCGACCAGCTCGCGCTGGGCGGGATCGGTGGTGGTCAGCTGCATCGCGATCGCGCGGGCGACCGCGGTGACCTTGATCGAGTGCGTGAGCCGGTTGTGCACGACCTGGCCGACGCCCGAGGGCGAGATGACCTGGGTCACCGCGGAGAGTCGGGCGAAGTACGGCGAGAAGCGGATCCGCTCCAGGTCGACGCGGTACTCGGGGTACTCCTCGCCGGTGGCGAACCGGTCGACCGGCTCGGGGATGCGCCGGTCGCGGCGGTGGTCGTGCGGGGCCGAGGCCCGCGGGGCCGTCGTCTCGGGGAGTGCCGGCTCGCTCATGGCTTCACCCTAATCAGGGGCGCGGGGGCGGAGGGACCGCGCCGCTCCGGCGGCCGGCGTCGCTCCTCCGGCGAGACACCGCGTCCGCCGGCGAGGCACCGCGGGGACGGCGGCGCCTCGGGGAGCGCACGAACACCTCGGCGGTCCGGTGGGCGAGGCCGGCGCCTCGGCGGACGCCGGGACGCCCCGCGGCAGCCCGGCCGACGGGCGAACGGAAGACGGGGGGCGCGGCCTCCCGTCAGGCGGACTGCTCGCGCGGAGCGACGGCGAGGTGCACGGCCGCGGCGACGACCGCGCCGAGGACGTAGGCCGCGATGTCGAGCCAGGAGAAGGTGGTGCCGACGACGAGGCGGAGCGGCGCCCACAGCTCGACCAGGCGCGCCGCGACTCCGATCGCCTGCAGCTGCTCCATCGCGATCGACCAGGCCAGCGCGATCCCGGCAGCCGTCACGCCCGGGATGCGCGGCAGGAGCACCGCGATCAGCAGCGCCACCAGCACGACGTAGGCCACTCCGCCGGCGAGGTCGGCGAGCAGCCCCGTGAGCACGAACCGCAGCGCCAGGCCCAGGCCGAGCACGGCGACGGCCGCGAGGGCGAAGCGGAACCGCGCCTTCACCGGGCACGCTCCTCGAGGGCGCGCTGGAGGCGGTCGAGAGCGAGGAGGAACGTGCGGTCGTCGGCCACGCGCCAGCCGAGGGCGGCCGGGGCGGCGACGACCAGGGGCACGAGGACGGTGCGCGGGCGCCGCCTCGCCGCACGCAGGACGGCGGAGGCGGGCGGCGGGGCGAGGACCGCCAGGACCAGCGCGCGGACCCGGTGGGCACCCGAGGGCGAGGTGCCGACGCCCACCGACACGATCCGATCCCACTCGGCGATGCGCAGGGCGTCTGCGCGCTCGGCGGCGAGCTCGAGTCCGTCGCGGCCGACGGCCAGCACCGCGGCGGCGGCGGCCGGCGCGGCGGAGGCGGGTGCCGCGATCCGGCGCAGCGCCCGGGCGAGCTCGGGAGTGCGCAGGACGGCGAACCCCTCGGTGACGGCGGCGAGCGCCGCCAGCCGGCGCTGCCGCTCCGGGGCGGCCTGACGGACCCGGGCCCGGACGGCGGCCGGGGCGGGCAGGGGCGCGGCGAGCAGCGCGGTCGGCTCGAACCGCGTGCGCGGGGGCAGCGGGACCGCCGGCGGCGTGCGCGGCGGGGGCTCGCCCCAGTGCGGCGTCGATGCGGGATCCATGCGCCCCTCCCTCCTCGCGCGGCTCCGAGCCGCCCCTGAGATCATCCCTCCTCCGCCCTCCCGCCTTGCCGAGAGGGCTCGGCGGGCTTACCATGGAGTACCCCCCGGGGGTATGCCGCGACCGGCGTGCCGACCGGACGCCCACCGGGCCGATCGACCGGATCGGACCGGACGCACCACACAGGAGGACCCATGAGCACCAGGATCGACCTCGGCCTGACCGCGAGCGGATCGACGGGAGGGTGCGGCTGCGGCGGAGGCGGCGCCTGCGCGTGCGGCGGCCACGGCGACGCCGGCCGCTCCGATGCCGGCCACGCGACGCAGGGCTCCCTGTCGGCCGCGTCCGTGCAGAGCTTCGGCGTCGCGGGCATGACCTGCGAGCACTGCGTCCGCAGCGTCACCGAGGAGCTCGCCGCCTACCCCGAGGTCTCGGCGGTCGACGTGTCCCTCGCCCCCGACGGGGTCTCGACCGTCACGGTCGGCTCCTCCCGGCCGCTCGGCCGCGAGGAGATCGCCGCCGCCGTCGCCGACGCGGGCTACCGCCTCGCTCCCCTGAGCTGACGTGGCCGAGACCACCGGCACCCCGCTCGAGCTCGCCATCGGAGGGATGACCTGCGCCTCCTGCGTCGCGCGGGTCGAGAAGCGCCTCGACGCGCTCCCCGGAGTCCACGCGACCGTCAACCTCGCCCTCGAGCGCGCGACGCTGACCCTCCCGCCCGGCACGACTCCGGCCGACGCGATCGCCGCCGTCGAGGCCGCGGGCTACAGCGCGACGGTCCCCTCCACCGGCGAGGCGGCTCCCGCGGAGGAGCAGGAGGAGCAGAGCGACGACGACCGCGAGCGGCGCGCCCTGCGCACGCGGCTCCGCGTCTCCGCGCTGCTCGCCGTGCCGGTGGTCCTGCTCTCGATGATCCCGCCGCTGCAGTTCGCGAACTGGCAGTGGCTGTGCCTCGCCCTCGCCTCACCGGTCGCGGTCTGGGGCGCGCTGCCCTTCCACCGCAACGCTTGGCGGGCGCTGCGGCACGGCTCCACCACCATGGACACCCTGATCAGCCTCGGGGTCAGCGCCTCCTTCGCCTGGTCGGTCTGGGCTCTGTTCCTCGGCGACGCCGGGCGGCCCGGCATGAGCATGCCGTTCGAGCTGCTGGGCAGCCGCTCCGGCCACGACGAGATCTACCTCGAGGTCGCCGCCGCCGTCCCCGTCCTCGTGCTGGCCGGCCGCTACCTGGAGGCGCGGTCGAAGCGCGACGCAGGTGCGGCGCTCCGGGCGCTCCTCCGCCTCGGCGCGAAGGACGCCGTGCGCATCGCCGCCGACGGGCAGGAGGAGCGCGTGCCCGCGTCCTCGCTCGCCGTCGGCGACCTCCTCCGCGTGCGCCCCGGCGAGACCGTCGCCGCCGACGGCACCGTGCTCGAGGGCTCGAGCGCGATCGACGCGAGCATGCTCACCGGCGAGAGCGTGCCGGTCGAGGTCGGCCCCGGCTCGACCGTGACCGGCGGAGTGCTCAACGCGCACGGCCTGCTCACCGTCCGCGTCGACCGCGTCGGCTCCGAGACCACGCTCGCGCGGATGGGCCGCCTCGTCTCGGACGCGCAGGCCGGCAAGGCGCGCGTCCAGCGGCTCGCCGACCGCGTCTCCTCCGTCTTCGTGCCGGTCGTGGTGGTTCTCGCCCTGGCAACTCTCGCCGGCTGGCTGATCGCCGGCGCCGACCTCGCCGCCGCCGTCTCTCCCGCCGTCGCCGTCCTCGTCGTCGCGTGCCCGTGCGCGCTGGGCCTGGCCACCCCGACCGCCGTCCTCGTCGGCACCGGCCGCGGCTCCCAGCTCGGGATCCTCCTCCGCGGGCCGGAGGTGCTCGAGGCCGGGCGCCGGATCGACACGGTCGTGCTCGACAAGACCGGCACGCTCACCACGGGCGCGTTCCAGGTCGTCGAGTCCAGCGGCGACGAGAGCCTGCGGATGCTCGCCGCCGTCGAGCGCGGGTCGGAGCATCCGCTCGCCGCAGCGATCGTGGCCGGGGCCGCGCACCTCGACGTCCCCGAGGCGACCGGATTCCGCTCCAGCACCGGGTTCGGCGTGCGCGCCCGGGTCGAGGGCCGCCTGGTCGTCGCCGGCCGGCTGCGCTGGCTGGAGGAGCAGTGGGGCTTCGCGCCGGGCGGTCTCGCCGAGCGCGCCGAGCGAGCGACCGCCGAGGGCGGCACCGTCGTCGGCGTCGGCTGGGAGGGGGCGCTGCGCGGCTTCGCGGTCCTCCGCGACGAGCCGAGGCCGGAGGCGTCCCGCACCGTCCGCGCCCTGCGCGAGCGGGGCCTGCGGGTGATGGTGCTGACCGGCGACAACCGGCGGGCGGCGCAGGCCGTCGCCTCGGCCGTCGGCATCGACGAGGTCGTCGCCGAGGTGCTGCCGGAGGAGAAGCTCGCCGTGATCGAGCGCCTCCGTGCGGAGGGCCGCCACGTCGCCTTCGTCGGCGACGGTGTGAACGACGCCGCCGCGCTGGCCGCCGCGGACGTGGGGATCGCGATGGGCGCCGGATCGGACGCGGCGATCGAGGCGAGCGACATCACCCTCGTCGGCGACGACCTCGGCCGGGTGCCCGACGCCCTGCGCCTCGGGCGCCGCACCCTCGCGGTCATCCGGGGCAACCTCTTCTGGGCCTTCGCCTACAACGTGGCCGCGATCCCGCTCGCGATGGCCGGACTCCTGGGGCCGCTCGTGGCCGGCGCCGCGATGGCGTTCTCGAGCGTCTTCGTCGTGCTGAACAGCCTGCGGCTGCGGTCGTTCCGCTGAGTCCCGGCGGGCCGTCCGGAGTTCCCTCGCGGAGCTCTTGACGGCCCGCCCGCAGGTGGCGAGGGTGAGCGCATGAGCCTCTTCATCACCTGCCCGGTCGACGACGTCGAGCGCGCCACCGCCTTCTACACCGCGCTCGGCTGGACCCTGAACTCCGAGATGTCCCGCGAGGACGTCTCCTGCTTCGGGATCGGTCCCGACACGTCCGTCATGCTGGCGAGCCGCGCGATGTACGAGAGCGTCGGCGCCACCGAGGAGCTGATCGGCGCCCCCGGCACCCCCTCGAAGGTGACCGTCTCGTTCGACCTCGACAGCCGCGAGGCCGTCGACGAGCTCGTCGAGCGGGCCGCCGCCGCGGGAGGCCGGATCGGCGACACCGACGACTACTCCTTCATGTACCAGCGCCAGTTCGACGACCTCGACGGCTACCACTACTCCCCGTTCTGGATGAAGCCGGGCGGCGACGCGGCGGAGTGACGGGGCCGCACGGACTCACTCCGCGTGCCGCAGGCGGTGCCGCCGGACCGCGGCCCGGTTCGCGCAGCGGACGGAGCAGTACCGCTGCCGGCCGTTCCGCGTCACGTCGACGACGAGGTTCCTGCAGTGGTCGCCCGGCGCCCGACCGGCCTCGCACCGCAGGAGGCGGCTCATCCCCCGGGTCGTCAGGTGCAGCGCCGTGCCGACCGCGATGACGGCGTGGAGGACGTGCGCCAGGGACTGGTCCTGGTCGCGGTAGTGCAGGTGCCAGCCCTCGTCGTCGTGGTCGGTCAGGCGCGGATACGCGGCGATCGCGGCCATCTGGCGGTTCAGCGACGTCGCCCGGCCGCTCGGAGTCGGCGCGTCGACCACTTCCAGCCACTCGTCGATCACGTCGCGCGTCCGGGCGTGGTCGTCCGGGCCGGACTCGAAGGCCATCGTCATGCCGTATTCGCGCGTTCGAGCCTCGATGCCCGCGCGGTCGGACGGCCAGTCGTTCGCGAGGGAGGCGGCGAGCAGGACCGCGTACTCGCCGTAAGGGTTGAGCTGCATAAGACCATGACAGCACAGTGGCTCCCATGCGCACCTCCACACCCTCCCCGCACCCCTCCGAGCCGCTCGCCCCCGCCGTCGATCCGCACGAGCACGGCTGGACGACCGAGTCGGCCCACCGGACCAGCGAGGGCGTCGTCGTGTACGTCCGCTGCGCCGGCTGCGGCACGCGGCGCGTGGACGTGCGGACCGGGCACCAGGATCCCCCTGCCGCTCTCAGCCGCGTCCTGCCCGCCTCCGACGACCGCTCCCGCCGTGGAGCAGAGGGAGGATGAGGGCATGATCGCCGACCTGACCCTCCCCTGCGACGCCGGCCCCGGGGAGAGGAGCCTCCTCCTCCGCCGCGCGGTGCTCCACGACCTCCCCGCGATCGTCCGGCTCCTCTCCGACGACCCGATCAGCGCCGGGCGCGGAGACGTCGCCGCCGAGGAGGACGGGGCCGCCTACGAGGCCGCCTTCCGGAGCATCGCGCAGGACCCGGGCAACGATCTCGTGGTCGCGGTGGACGGCGCCGGAGCCGTGGTCGGCACGCTGCAGCTGACCGTGATCCCCGGGATGGCGCGCCGCGGCAGCTCCCGCCTGCTCGTCGAAGCGGTCCGGGTGGCGAGCGCCGAGCGGTCGGCGGGGATCGGCACGGCCCTGATGCGCTGGGTGCTGGACGTCGCTGCGATCGAGCTCCGCACGCCGCTCGTCCAGCTGACCTCGGACGCCGCCCGCACCGACGCCCACCGCTTCTACCTGCGCCTGGGCTTCGTCGACTCGCACGTGGGCTTCAAGCGCCGCGTCGAGCTGCCGGGCTCGTAGCGGCGGTGCGGGCAGCCCGTCCGGACGCCTGATCGGCGTGTCCCCGCAAGCACGACCGGCGCAGGAGGGGACGCCCCGAGCGGAGGCCCGGACGGCACTGCTCGCCTCTCCCCGGCCGACGTGATTGGCTGGCCCGATGAGAACCGAGACCCGCCAGGGCGTCCCCCTCCTGCTCGTCGACGACGACGGAGGCGCGCTCTCGACCCCGGACGACGCGATCGCGCTGATCGGCGAGACCTACGGCGGCGACGTCGAGACGATCGTGGCGCCCGTCGGCCGGCTCGACCCCGAGTTCCTCCGCCTGCGCTCCGGCATCGCCGGCGAGTTCGTGCAGAAGTTCGTCTCGTACGGCAAGCGGCTGGTGATCCTCGGCGACGTCAGCGGGCCGGTGGCGGAGTCGAGCGCGCTGCAGGCCTTCGTCATCGAGTCGAACCGCGGCGACCACCTCTGGTTCGCCGCCGACCTCGAGGCGCTCGACGCCCGCCTCCGCAGCTCCGGGACCGCGAACGAGCCCGGCGCCGACGGCGGAGTGGAGCCGACGCCCGGCCCCGCCCGCTGATGCCCCTGCTCCAGCCCGGCCCCGACGGCTCTCCACCCGAGGTCGACGGTCCGGTCCGCCTCCTCCTGCTCGCCGACACGCACCTCCCGAAGCGGGCGAAGGCCCTCCCGGACGAGGTGTGGCGCGCGGTCGACGAGGCCGACCTGGTCGTGCACGCGGGCGACTGGGTCGACGAGGCGACGCTGGACGCGCTGGAGGAGCGGGCGGCGCTCCTGCTGGCCGTGTGGGGCAACAACGATCCGGAGCCGCTGCGCGCCCGCCTGCCCGAGGTCGCGCGCGCCCGCGTCGCCGGCCTCGACGTCCGCGTGGTGCACGAGACCGGAGCGGCGACCGGCCGCGAGACCCGCGCCGACGCCGCTCATCCGGGTGCCGACGTGCTCGTCTTCGGGCACAGCCACATCCCCTGGGACACCGTCTCCCCGGCGGGTCTCCGCCTGCTCAATCCGGGCTCCCCGACGGATCGGAGGCGCCAGCCGGCCTGCACCTTCCTGACCGCCGTCGCCGACGACGGAGGGCTCCGCGACGTGCACCTGACCGCCCTGCCGCTCCGGGCACGAACCTTTCCCGGCGGCGGCGCAAGGGGGTCACAGAGCATTTAGGTCGGCCTAAGCTCACCTGGATGAGCAGCTCACACGACCACCCCGACTCCGCGCACCTGCGCCCGGAGGGTCTCGACGACGCCACCGTGGCGGCGCTCGGGAAGCTCTCGGAGGCGCTCGAGACGGTCGAGCACGCCCGCGGTCTGCTCTACGGCTTCCACCGGCTCACCGGTGCGGCCGACCTCGCTCTGGGCGAGGCCGTCGACGCGCTGCGCGAGGCCGGCCACGCCGCGACCGCCGAGCGGATCGAGGCCGAGCTCGTCGGCCGCAACGTCATCGAGGGGCGCTGGACCTTCCAGATCGTCGAGGACTACGACGACACCTACTACGCCGCGTTCCGGGAGCAGGAGCGCGCCGCGCGCGACGAGCTCGCCGGCGGACGCCGCCACCTCTTCGAGTCCGAGATGAAGGAGGACCGCCGCTCCGGCGGCCGCCGCCACCACGAGTCGCGCCCGGAGGCGGGCTCGTGAACGCCGTCATCCGGATGCACGCCTCGTCGCTGCGGGTCAAGGCGGTCACGCCGGGCCGCGGCGGACGCGGCACGCCTCCCGAGCCCGAGGCGACGATGCGGCGCACCACGCTCAGCATCGACGGCCGCCGCTTCCTCCTCGCCGTCTCCCTCGACACCGAGGAGCTCGAGAAGCGCCTGGTCGAGGCCGTGCGCAACCGCGGCGACATGGTGAGCTTCACGGTCGCCGGCGAGCGCGAGGTCTGCGTGCTGGTCTCCCCGGGCGTCGCGGTCATCCTCGAGCACGAGGACGTCCCGGTCGAGGATCCGGATGCCGAGGACGCGCCGATCCTGTACGACGACGTCGAGTACCTGACCTGATCCGTCGGCGGCCGGTCCCGGCCGCCGGTCCGGGCGCGGCTCTCGACTCGGGTCGTCCACCCGCTCAGACCGCTCCGGTGCTCGCCCACAGGTGGAACGCCGCGTGCGCCCGGTGCGGCCGCCACGCCTGCGACGCCGCCTCCGCCTCCGCCGTGCTCACCCGGCCGAGCGCCTTCCGCAGCACCAGGTCGCCGGCGGGGAAGGCGTCCGGATCGCCGAGGAACCGGAGCGCGAGGTAGTCGGCCGTCCACGGCCCGATGCCCGGGATCGCGAGGAGCGCGCGCCGCTGCTCCGGCAGGTCGCCCGCGCGGTCGAGCACGGGTCCGGCGGCGAAGGCCTCGGCGACGGCCCGGACCGTCCGCGCCCGGGCGTTGGTGATCCCGATCGCCGAGCGCAGCGCCTCGAACTCCGGGGCGAGCAGGGCGGCGGGTGCGGGGAAGGCCAGGAGACCGCGCTCCCCCGGGGCGCCGAAGGCCGCGGCGGTGCGTCCGCCGAAGGTCCGGGCCGCGGCGACGGACACCTGCTGGCCGAGGACCGCCATGACCGCCGCCTCGAACGCCTCCGGGTACTGCGTCGCGCGCAGCCCCGGCCGGGCCGCGACGGAGCGGGCGAGCAGCGGGTCCCGCGAGAGCTCGGCGCCGATCGCCACCACGTCGGAGTCGAGGTCGAACCAGGCTCGGACGACCGCGGCCGCCGGCGTCAGCACGTCCGGCTCCGCCTCCACCCGCAGCCCGGTCTCCGTCACCTCGAGCACGATCGGCCGCGGCGCCCCGTCGAGGGTGAGCAGGCGCTCCAGGCGTCGGCCGTCGGCCGAGACCCGCTCCACTCCGGGGAGGGCGTGGTTGCGGAGGAGGCTCGCGGCGCCGGCTGAGTCGAAGGGCCCGAGGGCCGGCAGGTCGAGGGAGGACGTCTCGTTCAGGGGAGCAGGACCGTCTTGCCGCGCGCGCGGCCCGACTCGACGAGGGCGAGCGCGGCGGCCGCCTCGGTCAGCGGGAAGGAGGGCCCGAGCACGACCTCGAGCTCCCCGCGACCGGCGCGGTCGAGCAGGCCCGGCCGGGCGGCGTCGCGGAGCGCGGTGCCGGGATCGGCTCCCGGTCCGCCGCCGAGCAGCAGGATGCCGCCGAGGCGGGCGGCGTGCTCGAAGCCGGCCACAGTGGCGATGCGCGAGCGGTCGGCGACCAGAGCCACCGAGGCGTCCAGCGCCTCGTCGGTGCCCGCCGTGTCCAGCGCGACGTCGACGCCGCCGGGGGCCAGGGCGCGCACGCGCTCCTCCAGCCCGGCGCCGTAGCGGACCGGCTCCGCGCCGAAGCGGCGGACGACCTCCTCGCCGCGCTCGCTCGTGGTGCCCAGCACCCGTGCTCCGCGGGCGACCGCGAGCTGCACCGCGAGCGAGCCGACGGCCCCGCTCGCCCCGTGCACCAGGACGGTGTCCCCGGAGGAGACGCGGGTGGCCTCGACGAGGTGCTCGGCGGTCGTCCCGGCCAGCAGCAGGCCCGCGGCCGCCGCCCAGCCGAGCCCGGCGGGCTTGGGCAGGACCGCGCTCGCGGGCGCGACCAGCTCGGCGGAGTAGCCGCCGGAGACCCGGAACGCCACGACCTCGTCGCCCACCCGGATCGGGCCGAGCGGCCCCTCGGCCCCCTCGCCGACCGCGGTCACGACTCCGGAGACCTCGCTGCCCGGCCGGACCGGCACCCGTCCGCGCCCGAACATCCCGCGCAGGAGCTTCGCGTCGGCCGGGTTCACGCCCGCTGCGCGCACCGCGATCCGCACCCTGCCGGGCGCCGGCTCCCCTGGATCGACCTCGACGGCGCGCAGCGCCTCCGGCCCGTCGAATCCCTCGGCCTGCATCGCGACGACCATGCGTCCGCCTCCCGTCCCCGGGCGCCTGCGCACCCGAGCGCGACGCTAGCAGCAGCGTCCGACCCCCCGACACCCTGCGGAGAGCGCGGCAGCCGACCGAGAACGCCCGTTCTGGTACCGCCTACCATGGAGGGATGTCCCCGATCCTCGACGAGCGCCCTCCCCGCGAGGCGATCCTCGCGGCCGCCGACCGGCTCTACTACGAGCGCGGCATCCAGTCCGTGGGGATGGACGAGCTCCGCACGGCCGCGGGCGTCTCGCTGAAGCGCCTCTACTCGGAGTTCCCGAGCAAGGAGTCGGTGGTGGTCGCCGTCCTGCACGGCCGGCACGAGCAGTGGACCCTCGGCGTGACCACCCGGGTCGCCGCGGCGGACGGACCTCGCGGCAAGCTGCTCGCGATCTACGACTTCCTCTTCGACTGGTTCTCCGAGGACTCGTTCCGCGGCTGCGGCTTCATCAACGCCTTCGGGGAGCTCGGCTCGTCGAACCCGATGGTCGCCGAGATGGCGCGCGACCACAAGGAGACGTTCCAGCGCTTCCTCGCGACCCTTGCTGAGGAGGCGGGAGGCGGCGCCGAGCTCGCCGCGCAGCTCGCGATCCTCGCCGAGGGCGCCCAGACCACCGCGGCCATCGCCGGAACCCCGGAGGCCGCCCTGCACGCGCGTCGCGCCGCCGAGATCCTCATCGACGCGGAGACGCGCCCCGTCTGAGGCACGCCGCGCGCGGGATCAGGCCTCGCCGCCCCCGGGCGGGCCGACCACCAGCAGCGCCGCGAAGACCACGGCGACCAGAGCCAGGACCAGCGCCCCGGCGAGCACGGGCCGCGCGAGCGCCCAGCGGAGGAGTCGGCTCGTCACGCGCCGGTCGCGCGGGTCGTCCGTCGCGTGCGTCCGCCACGGGCCCTCCAGCAGGCCGCGGCGCTCGAAGCCGCGCTCCAGCGGGACCGTCGCGTAGGGCACGACCGCGCTGACGACCGCGAGCGCCGTCGCGCCCGCCGACCACCGCTGGTTCACCGCGAGCACCAGGGCCGCGGCTCCGTAGGCGAGGAACGCGAACCCGTGGATCGGCCCGGCGACGCTCACCGGCCAGTCGCCGGCTCCGGCCGCGTACTTCAGCAGCATCCCGACGATCAGGAGAGTCCAGGTCACCGCCTCGACGATCGACAGCAGGCGGAAGAGGCGGCGCGGGCTCATGGGATCGGCTCCGTTCGGTCCGCGGCGACGCGGCTCGGGGTCGGTCGAGGGTCGCCCGGAGCCTACGGGAGCACGCTCGCGAGGAACCTGAGCGGACGAGGACCGCTCGGGGCGCTCAGCCCAGCCAGCCGGTGAGCGAGAGGGCCGTCACCGCGCCGACCAGGCCCGCGGCGACGAGGGCGACCGTGCCCGTGACTCCGCTGCGGGAGGGGGCTGCGGCGGGGCCGCCGGCCAGGCGCGCCCAGAGCCGGCGTGCCACCTCCTCGGCGGAGGGGCGGTCGGCCGGATCGAGAGCGGTCATCGCGGTCAGCAGCTCGCGCCACTCCGCCGGGACCGACTCCGGGACGACGGGCGCGTGGTGGAGGCGCTGGATCGAGATCTCGAGCGTCGTGCCGGTGTAGGCCCTGCGGCCCGAGACGGCCTCGAGCAGGACCAGCCCGAGCGAGTAGACGTCGGACGCCGGTCCGACCGGGCCGGAGCCGAGGCTCTCGGGGCTGAGGTACGCGGCGGTGCCCACCAGCACGTCGGAGCGGGTGAGCCGGGCGTCGTCGACCGAGCGGGCGATCCCGAAGTCGCTGAGCTTGGCCTCGTGCGCGGAGAAGCCGGATGTGGTGGCGCGCGAGCGGACGAGGACGTTCTCGGGCTTCACGTCGCGGTGGAGGACGCCCTGCGCGTGCAGGTGCGCGAGAGCATCGGCCACCTGAGCGCCGACCTCCGCGACGAGCCGCTCATCGCCGGAGCCGAACCAGTCGGCCGCCGGGTCGCTGCGGTCGAAGTACTCGAGGACGAGGAACGCGAGGTCGCCCTCCTCGCCGGGGATCTCGCCCTGGTCGAGGACGTCCACCACGGAGGCGTGACGCGAGTCGATCAGGAAGCGGATCTCGCGCTCGCGCCGCGCCCGCTCGTTGGGAGTGTCCGGGATGTCGCGGTGGACCTTGACCGCGACCTGGCGGGCGAGGCGGAGGTCGCGAGCGCGGTAGACGACGGCGCTGCCGCCCTCCCCCACCCGCTCGAGCACGAGGTAGCGACCGGCCAGGGTGGAGCCGACCAGCGGATCCACGACGTCGGCGGGGAGCGGCTGCAGGCGGTCGAGTTCGTCCAGCACGGGCAGCTCCCTCCGCGAATGAGTCACTAGCTCGTCTAACTAGTAGTCCCTTCGTAGTGGTCGCCGCCCTTCCAGGCAAGCACCTCGAGGGAGGTTGGCTTGTCTAGATGTTCTTGCTACGAGACTGTCTAGACTGTTCGGCATGGATGAGGTCACGCTGAAGCGACCCGGGGCCTTCTGGTTCTCGGGTGAGGCGACCGAGCCCGGAGCGGTGGAGGTCCTCGCCGCGATGCGCGCCTTCCGCACGGCGGAGGCCGCGATGCGCCGACGGACCCGCGGATCCATGGGCATGGGCGAGAACGACCTGCTGGCCGTGCAGTTCCTCATGCGCCGCCAGCAGAAGGGCGTGCACGTCAGCCCGAAGGACCTGGCCTCCTACCTCGGCATCTCCTCCGCCTCCACGACCGTGCTGATCGACCGGCTGGTCAAGAGCGGGCACGTGGTCAGGGAGCCGCATCCGAGCGACCGCCGGGCCATCCGCATCGTCGCCACCCCCACCTCCCACCGCGAGGTGCGCGAGACGCTCGACGAGATGCACCGCCGCATGCTCGAGGCGGCCGAGACGCTCAACCCCTCCGAGGCCGGGACCGTCATCCGCTTCCTGCAGACGATGCGCGACATCGTCGAGCGCCCGGCCGACTCCGAGACGGTCGACGCCGCCCAGGAGCTCGCGGGCGAGCCGATCGGCGAGTACGCCGACGGCGTGCTGGAGCAGCGCCGCGCCTGACCGGCGTCCCCACGGCCGCGACCGCGCGTCCCCAGGAGTTCACTCCGAGGGTCTTCTGCCGCGCCCCGGATCCGTCGGAGAATCGAGTCGTCCGGCGGCGATGGACAGAAAACGCACTCCGCGAAGTAAGTAGCTAGCTCAACTAGTAGGAAGTCTTTCTAGCGATATAGAGTGACGGACGTCAGCCACTCGCACGTCAGATCGGAGCACACCATGGGCAACATCCTGTACGGCACTCCCCCCGCCGCCATCGAGGTCGAGGACCGCGCCCTCGCCCACCTCCAGATCGTCATCATCAACAAGTTCCGCCGCGACGAGCGCTTCCTGCTCACCCTCGACGCGAGCCCCCAGGCCGGCACCGGCCGCCGCGGCGTGTGGATGCACCCGACCATCCCGATCCAGTTCGAGTTCAAGGGCAGCCGCCAGCCCACGATCAACCCGGAGTGGGTCGAGGCCCTCATGGAGCGCGCCAACAGCGGCGCCGGCCTCCGCATCGTGCCCGAGCCGACGAGCAACGCCGCCGTCCCGCTGCGCCGCGCCGAGCCCGCCGCCTGACCCTCCGCGCCGGAGCCGCTCCCGATCAGGCTCCGCCGCCGCACACCGACACGACCCGCCTTCCCGCCCGGGAGGCGGGTTCCGTCGTCTCCGGGCCTGAGAACCCCGGGAGCGCGCTCGCAAGTGGTTGACATTCCGCGCCACGGTCAGGGTCGCAGTCCTACACTGCTCCTGCGGCACGGGGTCGTTCCGGCGGGCTCGTCCCTGCTGTCGCACGCATGACCGGCCGCCGGCCGCTCGGGCCCCCCTCTCGAGCGACCGGCGGACGGCTGCGCGGCGCACCCGAAGCGCCGTCCGCGAGGTCCGCCGGAACCAGGAGCGGCCAGATGACCCACGGAACGAACAGCCTCACCACCACCGTCGACGAGGTGCGCCCGGGCGACCTCTTCTGCGCCGTCGTCGCCCACGAGACCGAGCAGTGGCGCGTCGTCGCCGTCCTCGGCATCCGCGTCCTCGCCGAGCGGGTCTCCGGAGGAGACCGCCGCAGCTTCACCCTCCGCTTCGTGCGCCACCAGCTCTCGCCGGACGTGCTCATCGCGAGGGGTGCCGCAGCGAACCGCTAGGGGATCAGGCGCTCCGCGCGGTAGCGGTCGAAGAGCGCCGTGAACGAGTCGACCGTCCGGTGGAACGCCGTGAAGCCGGCGAGGCGGGACTTGCCGATGTCGGTGACGACCTCGAGGTTCCGGCCGAGGTCGGCGTCGGTGTGCCACCAGGAGGCGACGCGGGAGAGGTCGGGCTCGATCAGCCCGTGCTCGTCGACGAGGCGCCGCCAGACGGGCTCGGCACCGGCCATCTGCTGCTCGAGCGGCTGCGGCTCCTCCCCCGGGCCGACCGGCTCGACGCCGAAGTGCTCCGCGATCCGGGTCCACATCCAGCGCCAGCGGAAGACGTCGCCGTTGACCACGTTGAAGGCCTGGTCACGGCCCGCCTCCGACGTCGACGCCCAGAGCATCTGCTCGGCGAGGATCGTCGCGTCGGTCATGTCGGTGAGTCCGTTCCACTGCGTGAGCGAGCCGGGGAACACGAACGGGGTGCCCTCGGCACGGTGGATCGACGCCGCGACCGCGAGGGTCAGCCCCATGTTCATCGCGTTGCCGACGGCGTGCCCGATGACCGTGTGCGAACGGTGCACCGACCAGGTGAACCCGGCGCGCCCGGCCGCGGCGAAGAGCTCGTCCTCCTGCGCGTAGTAGAAGTTCGGGGCGTCGAGGCGCTCCTCCTCCTCGTGGAACGGGGTGTCGGGCATCGCGCCCTGCCCGTACGCCTCGAACGGGCCGAGGTAGTGCTTGAGGCCGGTCACCAGCGCGACGTGCTCGACGGGAGCGTGCGCGAGCGCGGCGAGGAGGTCGCGGACCATGCCGCCGTTGACCGCGATGTTCTCCTCCTCCGTCGCCTGGCGCGACCAGGCGGTGAAGAAGACGTGCGTGGGGCGCTGGTCGGCGAGAACGCGGGCCAGGTCCTCGGCGGAGCGCAGGTCGGCGGCGAGCGGAGTGACGCCGGGGAGCGCGTCGATCGGGCGGCGCGAGAGGGCGGTCACCGGCCACCCCTGCTCGGTGAGCAGGTCGACGAGGGCGGAGCCGCCGATGCCCGTCGCACCGACGACGAGGACGCTGCGGGGGTCGGACGGGGGGACGGGAGTGGTGGAGGACATCCCCTGGGCCAACAGCCCCGGGGGCGAGGCATTCCCCGATCCGGGCGTCACGGAGGGACACCGGAGGTCACGGAGGGACACCGGGCGTCACGGAGGGACACCGGGCGTCACGGGCGGACCGCGGACCGGGCTCCTCCCCTACCGTCGAGCACGAGCCGCCCGGGGTGGGCGCAGCGGAACAGGAGCCGACGATGACCGCGACCGACGTGCGGGCCGTGCCCGAGGTGGACTACGAGGAACTGGCGGGGCGGTTCCGGCCGCTGTTCGCCGAGATCGCGGCGGGGGCGGCGGCGCGGGAGAGCGCGCGCGAGCTGCCGGTCGCGCAGATCCGAGCGCTGGCGGACGCCGGGTTCGGCGCGGTGCGCGTGCCACTGGAGTCCGGCGGGGCCGGCGCGAGCCTCCCCCAGCTGTTCCGCCTGCTGACGGAGCTGGCCGCCGCCGACTCCAACCTCCCCCAGGCGCTCCGCGGCCACTTCGCCCTGGTCGAGGACCGGCTGCTCGCGACCGACGGGACCCGCGAGCGCTGGCTCCGGCGCTTCGCCGACGGCGAGCTCGGCGGCAACGCCTGGACCGAGGTCGGCACGGTCGCGATCGGCGACGTGCAGACGAAGGTCGCTCCGGTCGAGGGCGACCCGACGCGGTTCACGGTGACCGGCACGAAGTACTACTCCACCGGCAGCGTCTTCGCCGACTGGATCGACACCTTCGCCCAGCGCACCGACACCGGGCAGAAGGTGATCGCGATCGTCGACGCTCGCCAGGCGGGCGTCGAGCACGCCGACGACTGGGACGGCTTCGGCCAGCGCACCACCGGCTCGGGGACGAGCACCTTCACGGAGGCGGTGGTCGCGGCCGAGGACGTGATCGACTTCGAGACCCGGTTCCGCTACCAGACCGCGTTCTACCAGGCGGTGCTGCTGGCCGTGCTGGCGGGCTCGATCGCGGGGGCCGAGCGCGAGATCGCAGCCGAGGTGCGGGCGCGGACCCGGATCTTCTCGCACGGGAACGCCGAGTCGTTCGCGGCGGATCCGCAGATCCTGCAGGTGGTGGGGCAGGTCTCGGCCGCCGCCTATGCGGGAGCGGCGATCGTGGAGCGCGCGGCGGTCGCGCTGCAGCGGGCGCACGACGCGGCCCTCGACGGCGACCCGCTCGAGGACGAGCGGCAGAACGACCTCGCCGAGCTCGAGACGGCGCAGGCCCAGATCGTCCTGACACAGCTGGCCACCCGGGCGACCTCCGACCTCTTCGACGCGCTGGGCGCCTCCGGGGTGAGCACCCGCAAGAACCTCGACCGGCACTGGCGCAATGCGCGCACGGCCGCCAGCCACAATCCGTGGGTGTTCAAGGCGCGGATCGTCGGCGACCACGCGGTCAACGGCACCGTGCCGCCGCGGGTCTGGGCGATCGGCGCGGGGCCGAAGCGGTAGTCGCCCCGGCGCCGGCCGGGGGCGGTGGACAGCCGGCGAGAGCGGAGGAGAGGATCGAGGGGGCGGCGACGCGGCCGCCGCGGACGAGGGGGCTCGCGATGATCCGGACGACGACCGCGAGGGGCGCCGGTGCGCTGCTCGCCTGCGCGGCGGGGCTGCTCGCGCTGAGCGGCTGCACGGGAAGCGCCGACGAGGGGACGGCCCCGACGACAGCTCCACCGCTGGTCTCGAGCGCTCCGACGACGAGCAGTGCCGTGCCGACCGCGAGCGCCAGCAGCGCGACTCCGCTGCCCACCGCGACCCCGGCCACCGCCCTGCTCCCCTGCGAGGACCTGCTCACCGCTGAGGAGGAGGCGTCGCTCGCCGAGGACGGTCTCGCCCTCGCGCCCGAGGCGACGGCGTACGACGTCGACTACCCCGTCGTGCAGGAGATCGCCGAGGACGGGGTGCTCTGCCGGTGGACCGGCCAGGGCGACGTCTCGGTCGTGGTCGGGCAGCTGGCGGTCCCGGACGCGGAGTGGCCGGATCGGAGCGCCGCGCTCCTCGCGGACGGGTTCACCGCCGACGACACCGCGGCGCCGGGCTTCCTCGACGGGCCCGACGATCCGGACGAGAGCTACCCCGGCCGCGGCGTCCTCCACCGCGACGGCGTCCTCTACTACGTGAGCTACTCCGGGATCGTCGGCTCGATCGTGCCGCTCTCCGACTGAGGCGGCGGATCGACGACCCAGGGCGGGCGCCCGTGGTCGGCGCTGCTCCCCGTCGTCAGCTGCTCACCGTGGTGGTCGAACGACAGCGGGGCTCCCGCCTCGGCGCACTCACGGCACCGATACCCGAGGGCGACGTCGGCTGCTACCTGGTCCCGGGGCTCCACGAACTGCACGAAGGCGTGCTGTCCCGTGAACGTGAACCCGGCCAGGCAGTCCGCTCCGTCAGCAGTGAGACGGCCAAACACAACCCGTACATCACTCCCGGGCCGTCGCCCGTCAGGCCAAGCACGAGCGCCAGCGTGGTCACTAGACTCCTCGGGGTGCAGGAGTGCGGCCACACCGGCTTGGTTGCGCAGCGGAAAACCGACCCATTCTCCCGTCGCATCACGTGCGACGATATCGGGCGCGACGCGTGCAAAGAAGCGGAGCACCCGGAACATCGTGGCTGTGACTTCGCGGCCCCGCAGCTCGGAGTCGAAGTGGCCCTTCTATGCCTGGGTGTTCGTCCGCAGCCGTTGGTGGGCTGCGGCAGGGATCTCCGCCCAAGACGCGTACGCCCTGAGCCCATAGAATCCGCCGACCATTGCATTGGGGCGATCAGGGGCGACCGGGTGAAGGGCGTGCTGCGTGACGTTCCGCGCGTACCGACACGCGTCGATGAGATTGGCTTCGGGGTCTCGCGGGGCCGCGAAGAGGGCGTTGTAGCTCGCGGAGCCACCGATCTGCTGGAGCCAGTCGTTGAGCACTTGCACGGCCCCGACGAACAACCGAGCTCGCGTCGCGAGAGCATCGAGGTGATCGGTTCGAGCGGTCTCGATGTAGTAGTCGCGCGTTGTGACCTACGCATCTCTCATTGCGGCGCGAAGCGACGCTGTCTCGTCAGCCATGAGGGTCAACGGAATTGGCATCGCTCAACCTCTGTGCGGTTCGACGTTGGGGCGTTCTTCCGACATATCTACTCCGCCTCTCCGCGGCTCACTGCGGGGATCTTCACGTAGTGGATCGTGAACGACGATCCGATGAGGCGGAACTCCTGACGGTTGCGGCCGAAGTCGAAGGGGTTGTCGCTCGGCTTCTGCCAGATGTCGAGGCCCTTGCCCAGGTCGACGCGCCAGCCGTGGTTGGTCTCGATGCGACGGTCGTGGATCGAGTCGTCGAGCCGTACGGCGAGGCGAACGCCTACCGCGTCGGACGCATCCTTGATCGACTTGAGCATCAACAGCTGGCCATGTTTGAACTCCGCCTTCGGCTCCTCTGTGGTGACGAGTACGACGTCGATCTCGTCGGCGTCGTCTTTGGCCGAGGCAAGCAGGCTGAGCAGGTCCGCGAGGTTGCGCCCCTGATGCGGCATTCGGATGTAGGGGTCCGTGATCACGATCTTGGATGCGCCGCTAACGTAAGGCAGGAGGAGGGACTCGTAGGAGACACCCCTCTGGCCGGCTGAGAAGTCCCGGTGCCCTTCAGTCAGCAGCACATCGGGTGCCGACATCTGAGCTGCGGCGGCGGGTGCGTCGCCGCCTTCCGGAGCGACCGGAACGGACGTGGCCTCATCATCGCCCCCATCGCCGTCGCCGCGGCCAACGGTGTCCCAATCCCGCCGGTACAGCGTCGGGTATTGGCTCTCCTCGAGAGTCGCAACGTCGCGCCACACGCCTGCCTTGTCGGCGTACCGGAAATGGACGGGAGTATCCCGCATCGTGGCGTCGATCCGCAGGATCGAGTCCTTCACTCGCTTGCGGCCCTCGACCGCGAACTCCAGCAACGCACGTACTTCCTCCTCGATTGCGTCACCCGTCGGGTGTACGAGCTTCATCAGCCCGGAGAAGGTCTTGCGGATGCCATCCTGGTCGCGCGTCGAGATCGAGGTGTCGAGCGTGAAGTAGTCCCTGTACTTGTCAGAAAAGTCCTCCGACCGCTTCGCACGCAGAATCTCGGCGAGGTAGTCAACGACGAACCCGTAGCCGGCGGAGAACATTTCCGATCGGATCGCCGCGACCTCCCAGCCGGGGATGTAGTGGTGAATGCGGTCAAGCCACGCGGGGTCGCGGTAGGCGTCGGGCAGCTCGTCGAACAGGTGGGAGTTCTTGAGCATGTATGGCACGGTGTGCGTCGTGTTGCCGATGAAGGCCATCGAGGCCTCGGCTCCGTAGATGCTCGTGCCGCGCGAGAACGACTTGTTCGCGAGGTAGTTCTTCATCACGTTGACGAGGTTCTGGTTGGCGCGCCGGTTGGCTGCGAACTCGTCGAACGCGACGCAATCCCAGTAGCCAACCAGGCCGATACGCCCGCTCGCGTTGTTGACAAACAGCTTGGCGACCGTCACCTCGCCGCCGGAGATGAGGATGCCGTTCGGGGAGAACTCGCTGAAAGTGTGTGACTTACCGGTTCCCTTGGGGCCGAGTTCGACGACGTTGTAGTTGCGCTCGACGAACGGGATGAGCCGGGTCAGCGCGATGAGCTTGCCGCGCTCGTTGAACTGCTCGGGGTTGAGGCCGATCGACTGCATGAGCAGGTCGATCCATTCCTCGGTCGTGAATGCCTTGCGGGCGTCGTGGTAGTGGTCGATGTCGACGCCGGCAACCTGGATGGGCTTGAGCTTGTCGAGAATCCAGGGCACGACACGCTGGTCGTCGGAGTGGAAGTACTCGATGTCGCAGATGCACCAGACGCCGCCGACAAGGAGCTTGGGGTTGTGCTTGACCGTGACGTCATCGATGATGACGCCCTTGATCTGGAGGTTCTCGAACTCCGCCTCGTGGACGTCGTTCTTCTCGTTGAGCGTGACGGTGACCTTGTCGATCACGCGGTGCCGGCCCTTGCGGCGGATCTCCGACTTCGCGAGCATGTGCTCGTTGCGGTTGACGTAGTGAGCTGCGAGGATCTGTCGCACGCTGTCGATCCCGGCCCGGATCGTCGCCTCGTCATCGGAGGCCGCGTACTGGCCCAGCAAGTACTCCAGCACGTAGGAAGGCACCACGGCGTTGCCGCGGACTGCCTTGACGAGGTCCTTACGGACGACGGCACCGGCGAAGTGCTCGTTGATCTTGTCGTCGAGCGCGGATTTTGTCGGCGCGGCGTCGGTCGCCTCAGCCACGGCACGCACGTCGATCTCGTCGAGTGCGTCTTCGAGGTTGGTCATGGCTCTCCTAGAAGTCGAAGTCCGTCGTGAACGACCGCTTGATGGTGTAGTTCCCCTTCGAGAACAACTTCCACTGCGTCGTGTTCGAGATCGGCTCTTCGAGCCGCAACTCGACGGGCCGGTTGTTGAACTCGTCGGCGTCTTGGGTCAGGTACAGCACGGCCTTCTGGTACCGATCGCGCTGGTCGTCGGATGCGCTGTCGAAGGTAAAGACAGGCTGGTCGGAGATCAGCGTCTCACCCACGTAAAGCCCAATTCGGACCTGACGCGGTTGGATCTTGTCCGTAACGGCCTCGCGCTGGAGCAGCTTGACCGCGAGCTGCCCAGTAGTGATCTTGTCGGTCTCGGGCATGAGGTCGACGTTGACCCGACGAACGTCGGTCTTGCGCTTCTTGTTGACCGAGATCACCGGAACGACGATCTCCTGAAGAGATGCGCCGCCGTGGACGTAGCGGGTGCCAGCGCCGGGTTGCGGGATGCGATGGATCGACTTGGGAATCTGGATGTCGAGGTGTCCCGTGAGCCCGGCCTGGGCCGCGGTGAACGTCATGAAGGACGGGGACGGCTTGAGTGCTCGGCCGAGCGCGTAGCGACGGTTGGTCTTGGTGACCGCGTCACCCTGGGGAGACTCCGAGACGTAGTACGCCTGCTCCAGCGGGATGTCCTGATAGAGAAACCCGTGGTCGGCGGTGATCAGGATGTTCGTCGCGTTCGCGCTTGTCCACTTCTTCACCAGCGACACTAACTCGCGTAGCGTCTCCTCGGCGGCCTCGAAGACTGTCCGCTCGGTCGAGGCCTTGTCACCCGCAGCGTCGATGCGGTCGTGGTACACGTAGAAGATCTGGTGCTTCTTATACAGCTCACGAAGCTCGCTCCCCGGCATGGCGAGGACCTCGGAAGCGGTGATGGCGTGCCCCTTGACAGCTTGCAGAATCTTGTCGCGGTTCGCGGTTCCGTTCGTCGGCTTCCCGTCGGCCAGAACCGGCATTCCCTCGGGGTCGAGTTCCAGGCTCGACTGCGGCAGCAGCGACGCCATACCGAGCTGGGTGTAGCTCGGCAGCGAGCCGAGCACGGCCGAGAGTGACGCGTCGAATCGGTCCTCGCCGCGGATCATCGACGCGAGTTCCTCTGCGATCTCGTAACGCACGCCATCGGAGACGATGACGACTGCCTTGGTCCGGCCGTCCTTGACGACAGGGGCGACGTGACGGTCGAAGAACTTCGCCTGCGGCGCGAGCGTCGCTGACTTCCAATCGCTCATGGGCTCAAGAGCCTGCTGCCAGAGCCCGCCGAAGACGTAGAGGTACTTGTTGGCGTACTGCTTGTCTACCTCGGCCTTGAGCGATTCGAGCGGCTTTTGAAAGTCGGCGGTCTGGTGGGCGTAGGTGAACCAGCGGTAGTGCTGGTCGATGCGGAACCAGTCGGACTGGTACTTCTCCAACCCGACGGCGACTGAGGCGATGATGTGCGGGAGGCCAACAATCGCGGCGAGCAACTCTGAGGCGCTCTGAATGGCCTGGTAGAGCTTCGTGTACTTAGCCTTCCACAGGCTCTCCTGGCGCTGCCGCACGATGTCGGCAACCTCGCGCGGCGTCACCGACTGAGTAGCGACCGCAGCGGCAAGGTCTACGATCACCTTGCGGTCGATTTCCTCGAAGATCGTGATCCTGGCCAGCTCGCGGTAGTCGCGACGCTCTATTTTGGACTTCACGTCAAGTGCGTCAGCCGCGCGCGAGGCGAGCGTCGTCATCGTGTCCTGACTGCGGACGTCGTAGCGAAGGGCGTTGAAGTCGCTGCGGATATTGCGGAACTCGTCGGGGGTGGCCGACGCGAAGTCTTCGCTGGCGCGGCCGAACATCCACAGGACGAAATCGTCGATCGTCGGCGTCACGCTCGCGTACTTATAGATGCTCGCGAGCCCATCCCAGAAGAACTGATCGAGCCCGAAGGTGACGAGATCCTCGAACTTGGCGCTCTTCCCAACAGCGTTCTCAACCAACAGTTCCCGCACGATGTCGGTGAGCTTGTTCCCTGGCGCCTTGACCAGCACCTGGCACATCTTGGCACGCAGGCGCGCGGCGTCGTCTCCCTCATTGAGGAGCTTCTCCAGCGCCAGCTTGCGGTTGTTCGCAGCGAGGAACTTCTGGTGCCGCTCGATCACCGGCAACAGGGCGGGGTCGCCCAGGCCAAGCTCCTGCTGGAGCATGGAGGCCCTGTCGGCCGTGAACACGCCGTACGCGAGTTCGAGATCCAGCAGCCAATTCGCGGTCCCGCGGGGGATGTCGCCCGAGCGATAGACGACGTACCTGCTGACGTGATCGGCGAGAACTGCATTCTTCGCGCCGAACTCGTTGCCCTCGACACGGATGACGTTGGCCGCGCCGAGATCGAGCACATCGACGTCGGCGGAGTACTCGCCGGCGGGATCGTTCCAAAACACAACGCGCTCCGAGGCGAGTCGGCTTTGGAGGGCGTCCTGGACGGAGGTCAGATCAGTCACTCGCTGCCTCCAATCCAGGGATCTTCTTGAGTGCCACACCGAACTTGAGGTAGTTCGCCTTCACGCCGTCATCGAGGTCAATCAGGACGTTCTCAGACGCCTTCGGGAAGAGCGTGACGTGCTCGTACTCGTTCAGCTCGACGAGCATCCTTCGGAGCCGGTCCGCCTCCTTCGCGTTCCCAAGACGCTCGGCGTGCTGGAGGGCAGACTCCAGCTTGGTCACGTACTCACGCAAGTAGGTCAGCACCGCCGAGACCGTCGACGGCGTGTACCGGTGCATGCAGATCAGCGCGTTGAATGAGCCGTTGGGACTAGAGAACAACCAGTAGATCGGCCGTTTCTTGTACCGCTTAATGTGGTCCTTGTAGAACGACTTCACGAAGTAGTCGCGAAGGTTCTTCACCCCAAGTGACTCGGTGATGAACCGCAGGTTCTCCTCGAAGTGCTGCTCACCGAACGCAGCACGAAGGAACTGGCGGAACCGCTCGACAATGTCGTCCTCGAACCAGTTGCCCTCCACAATCGGGATGACGTTGTCGCTGTCCGGCATGAACGTGGGCTTGGGGCACTTCGTGAGATAGTCCTCGGCGGTCGCGCCCCGGTCGGCGAGGATCAGCCCCGGTTCGTCAAGGCCGTAGCGCCCGAACATGCACCCAACCGAATACGAGACAAAGTCGCGAATTAATTCCGCAGTAGCAAGCGACTGGTATTCAGTCGTCGACCGCCCCGGACCGTAGCGAAAGCTGGGGTTTGCAAGCAACGAGTGCTCACTCCACGGGATTTCCGCGGGTTTGGGCAGTCCAGCGGCCTCTGCGACTTCCCTTTCGATCTCATTCTCACAGTGCGCCAGTGCCGCGGTCATCGAAGCGCTCTCGGCGTGAACGGCGGCGACTGAATCGATCACTCGCCCATGCCGCCCATCCGACAGGAGGGCGGACCGCGTGAAATCCAAGGACAATTCTTCGCGATCCCAATCGAGCTTGCTCAACTCTCGGCAAGTCTTGCCCGCTTCCGGACTCACCTCGACGAATGGGAAATCAAGAAGCGTAGCGGGCCGCAGATTCAACGTCGGGTTCAGCTCCTTCACGAGCGATGTCACAGTTCGGGAGTTAAGATAGGCCGAAATGCTATCGAGAGGCGTGCTGCTGGCAACGACAAAGCAGCTCGCATCGTTGTGAACAACTCTTGCGTCGCTGTACCGG
The DNA here is from genome assembly GCF_002932735.1 of Rathayibacter sp. AY1B7. Classification (NCBI taxonomy): domain Bacteria; kingdom Bacillati; phylum Actinomycetota; class Actinomycetes; order Micrococcales; family Microbacteriaceae; genus Rathayibacter; species Rathayibacter sp. AY1B7. The sequence goes on along the minus strand of NZ_PSWK01000001.1, from coordinate 217,221 downwards.
AAGGAGGGGATCCGCGTGCCGATTTTTGTCCACGAGAGGTTCTCCCGGAAGTACAGGGAGGCATTGCGGATCACAGCCCCCGAGCTCTGCTGCTTAATCAGCCCGCCGTTGCCTCGCCAATCCATCACACTGAGAGTTGGGTCGTACCACCGACGGAACTCTCCCCCCTTCGTCGAAGGCGTCCACTTAGCTCGATCCATGCCCTCCTTTCCGGCCACGTTTAGGTCGCTCCGGGAAACCTCGAACCAGTAGCGGACGAACCGACCATTGGCACCTGTCTGCGAACCAACACCAGCTTGGAGATACTTGCGAATAGGCGGACCAGCCAAGAAGTCTGAAATCGAGGCATCTGCGAAGTATGCGAGAAGCGCGCCGCGCAGGGCAAGGAAATCGTGCGAAGAACGTTCGAAATGCCGCGGGTCGTCAGGATCGTGTGCCGCTACGCGAACCGCGAGTTTCGGGTCTTCCTCACCGAGAAGTCGTAGGTATGTTCCCAGCGCAGGTAAAGCCGCGTGGCGAAACACCGTCGCGACAACTGCAACCACCTCGCCACCAAAGGAGTCGAACACACCTGTGCCCAGGTGGCAGAGCGTCGCGATCGCCCTAGTCTCAAGTAGGCGCCGTCGAAGATTCTCGAATGACGACAGATACATCCAACTCTGCATCGTCACGAGGGCGCTCATCCCTCCGGGAACCACCAGCGAGCCAGCTCGGGAGATGAAGCAGGCATCCAGGCCCCAGGCCGAGTCGTCGTAGCGGGAATCTACGAAGCTCGTCAGCAGGTCCCCCATGTTTCCCCGACCCATGTAGGGAGGGTTGGCCACAAGTACCGAGTACTGCCGCATGAGGAACTCCGCTTGGCGGACCGCCTTCTGGGCCCAGTTGAGTGCGTCGGTGCGAAGGATGTCGCCGTCGGCATCGAGTTTCGCGAGGTGGCCAGCGAGCCGGACGGTGAGATCCGAATCTGGCTGGATGAGCGAACCGATAGTGTCGGCGTCCGCGAACTGGTTCCAGTACGCCTCTTCCGCGTGACGGTCGCCGTCCTTCGTGACGAGGTATTCCAGCTCGTCTGGAGTGAAGGTGATGGGGTCGAGGACCGCGATGTTTGGTTCGACCGGGTTCTTGAGGAACAGCTTGCGCTTGGCCGCGGCCTTCATCGTCAGGGCAAACGCGGCCAAAGCACCGGAGCGCCGGTCGATCTCGGTTCCATAGAGGTTGTTCGTGAGGATCAGGCGCGGGATCTGCGACGGGGCGTAACCCTCCTCCTCGTAGATCGCGTAAAGCAAGTCGAAAGCGTAGGTGAGCATGTGCCCCGAGCCGCACGCCGGGTCGATTACCTTGAGTTCTTCAGGCTTGCTGATCTTGAGGAAGTCGGTCTCCTCGTCGACCGGGGCGATGTAGTAGTCCATCTGGTCGACGACTCGGGACTCGGGGTGGTTGAGCATCCACAGGCGACCGAGGGAGTTCTCGACGAGGTACCGGACGATCCAGTGCGGGGTGAAGAGCTGGGTGGCGGCAGGGATCTCGTCGGCGCCGGCCTTCTTATTCTTCTTGAACCCGGCGAAGACCTCGCCCTTGCGCTCGGAAATGTAGAACTGGTAGAGCCAGCCGATGACCTCGACATCCTGGCAGACCTCCTCGGTGAGCACGTTAACGGAGCGATCCAGGGTGGAGTCCTCCGCGAGCAGGTTGGCGGGGATGAGGAGCTCAGTGTAGTCGCCCTCACGCTCGAACATGAAGGGCATGGCTCGGTTCCAGTAGCGGCAGTAGTCCGCGAGGAGGAGCGCGTAGGCCTCGGCTTGTGCATCGACGCCCGGGCGCGGCTGGCGGGTGCCGTTGAGCAACCCAGTGACGGTCGCCGCGTTCGCGCCCTTGACTACGTCGCCGTCGATCTGACTGCGCTTGGCGGCGGCCAGCACCTCGGGCTGCGCAACCTGATCGGCTGCGGGCGAGACGACGCCGACGCCCGTGTAACCGTTGGCGTCCATGAAGCGCAGGGCGATGATGCGATTGAACCAGATGTAGGCAACCTTGTCGGCCACATGGGCCTTGCCCTCGTCGTCACCGCCCGCGGCAGCGATGGCGCGCTCCAGTGCGCTCACGGCTCCCTGTTGCTCGACGCGCTCGGGCGACCCCTGGGTGAGCACGGCTGCAATGCGCGCGCCCACCTCGCGGATGAGTTCCGTGCGCGCCGACGTGGCGAAGGACTTGAGTGATGCGGTGTCCATTACAGCGTGATTCGCTTTCCGTCGTTGAGGGTCGCGACGAGCGCGGCGCGGTACTTGGCAAGGTAGGTGTCGACGTCAGCCTCGGACTCCAAGACGCCCGAAGCGCCAGGCACACTGATCGACTTGACCGACACCATCGGCTTCGGCGGCGGGGCATCGCCATTCCCACCCTGCTGCGCCGCAACGAGCCGACTCAGCAACTCCGGGTATTCGTCCTGGTCGAAGCTCGCGCCCACCTGGAGAATGAGCGCCACCTGAGTCTCGCCTCCGAGTCGCGCGAGAATGCCGTCGATCCGCCGGATCACGCTCTCCTGCGCGGCTGGGGTGGCCTTGGCATAGTAGGCGCTCCCGAGGATCTCGGCCTTACGCCTATCGATCGCCGCCGTCACCTCGGTGCGCTTGTCAGAGACGACGTCGTCGATCGCCCCCCGCAGAGAATCGGACTCCGCCTTCAGATGGTTCATCTTGTAGCCGCGGAAGGCGCTCGCGTCTGAGAGTAGGGCGTTGACTGAGTCGTCGCTGCCCGCGGGAAGGTAACCGAGGTTTCCCATGTTTGCGGTAAGGAGAGCTCGAGCCTCGTCGAAGATCTTGGCCTGCTGGCCGTTGAGGAAGGACTTGATCGGGTCGATTATGTCTTCCTTCGCTTCGAGCAGCTCGTCGGCCTTGTCGAAGTCGCTGAGGTACCAGTCGACCTGCTTTCCGATTACCTCGTCAAGTAGGGCGACGACGCCGGAGAGCTGGCCGATGAACGGGTACCGACTGCTACTGACGAGGGCATTGAGTTCATCGCGTCTGGACGCGAGCTTGCCTTTGCCGAATTCGGCCAACTCGGCAGAGTCGCTCGGCACGGCGCCCTCGTCGAAGAAGTCCGTGCAGAACTTCTTGAACGCGGCGACCTTCGCGTGGTCGTATGCCTTCTGCGGTGCGACCACGACGTGATGGTGCTTGCCGGTGTTTCGGATGAGGGGTGCTGCCTCAGTCCGGACGACCGGGTTGGAGTCGACGCTGAATGCCGCCTTGCCGTTGCCGACGAGCCATCCCAGAACGACTTCGATAGAGCCAAGATCCCAGCCATAGGGCTTGGTCTCGAAGCGGTCGACGATCTTCTTGACCGTCACCTGTTCGCCCAGGCCTGTCTGGGTAATGATCCAGGATTCCATCTCTGTGCCCGGCGACTTGAGTGCGCTGAGTGTCGCCGCGTCGAACAGCCCTGTGTCGTTCTGCACCGCGCTGGTGACTTGCTGTTCGGGGAACACCTTGCCGCCGAGCAGGCCGAGGCTCGTGTAGGTCCGGCTGACGAGTTCCTGGAACCCGTCGGCCGCGCGCGCGACGGCGTCCTGTGAGCTGGAGGTGACTTCGGCGGCGTTGATGATGAGCTGGGCCTTGCCAACCGCCTGGCGGAGGCGCTCGATAAGCTCCTTCTCGCGGTCGGAGTTGAGTACCTGCTTGGACTGGAGGATCGCCTGCATTGAGGGCGTGGCACCGGAGTTGGTGCGCTGCTTTGTGTATTTCTCTGTCTTGAGCAGCAGGCGCAGGTCCGCGAGCAGCCGCTTGTCGCGGCCGAGGAAGATCCGCAGCTCGTCTCTGCCCATGCTCTGCGCCGCAATCTCGGAGTCGCTGTAACTCGTCTCGGGCGTGATGAAGTGGATGGTCAGCTCGCGCTGGGTTCCCTGGGGCACGTCGTCGAGCTTGTAGCCGAACGAGAAGTCCTGGCCGTTCTTGACGTACTTGAGCTTGTTGATCTTGAGGATGTCGGAGGAGAGGTACCGGAAAAGCTTGCCGGAGATCTCCGAGGAGTCGATGTCAACCGCCTTGATCTCCTTCTCGATCTCCTGCTCCTCGTTGGTCAGATACTCGTAGATGTTGCCGTTGCGCTGGACGTACGACTGAGCCTCCAACAGGTTGAGCGCCTCCTGCACCTGCTTGCCCAGCGCAGTGAGGTCGAGCCCGAAGCGGTCGTAGACAAGCACGGTGAGGTTGCGGGGCGTGGCCTTGAAGGTATCGACGTACTTGACCAGGAACAGCGCCTTGAGCAGCCGATTGGCGAGGATCGTGATGTCGGAGCCGGGGTCGGGCAGATGCTTCTCGGCTTGAAGGATCGCGCTCTGGGCAGCTGACTTCAGTGCGGCGCTGATACCCGCGAACATCTGGTCAAAGGTTGCGAGGTAGCCCACCTGTTCGGTGCCGATGCGCTTTGCGACCTCCTGGACCACGCCGAGCATCGAGCGTTCGCCGACCGAGCTGTTCTTGCCCTCGAACATGTTGTGATCGGATAGGCCCTCGATCGCGGCCTGGAACATCGGGATCTGGTACGTGACGAACGGATACGTGCTGATGAACCGTCCACCATCGACGTAGTTGCGGTAGGTCTTCGCGCCGTCGACGAAGTCGAAGATCGTCTTGAAGTTAGCACCTTCCTTGGCATGGATGGCCATGAGCTCTGCGGCGCCTGCATCGTTCTTCTCCAGCAGACGCTTGTTGATGACCTCTTCGACGTCCTGGCTGGTGAGCTTTACCTTGGCGCTGAATCGAGCCTGGATCTTGGAGAAGTCGTTTCCCTGCCGCCTGGTGCGGTCGCCGATGACCTTGTCCATGTCCTCCTGCGAGGTGACGAAGACCCACGACTGCCCCTTGCACCTCGTGTTCAGGGACTCGGCGATCGTCTGAAGGTTGAGCATCAGCTTGACATCGTCGGCTATGAACTGGCCGACCTCGTCGACGAAGAAGTTGAGCCGGAAGCCAGATTCCTGCTTATCGATCCACGCCTTGACCGAGGTGGCGAAGTCCTCGATCGACACGGCGTAGGACTTCTGGTACTGCGCGATGATGCCGGGGTTCGCCTCACCGTTGACCTCGACGAACGCCTTGTCGATGTTGTGACCTTCCAGGGCGGTCTGCTCGCGCCCCTGCGACCAGTCGATGCCGGATTGCCTGGCGAAGGCGGCCTTGAATGCCTGGTACTGGCCGCGCTTGTCGAGATCCTCCTCGAACCGGGCGACAGCGCCGTCGTTGCCGAAGTAGCCGCGGCTCTCGTCGAAGACCTTGACGAAGACCTTGAGCAGGGCGTCGGTCTGGTCCTTGGCGATCAGAGTCGCCTTCTGGTCGATGTTGAACAGCAGGCTCTTGGCTGGGATGGCGGCGGCCTTCTTCAGCGAAGCGATGAGCATCGCATCCTCTGTCTTGGCCAGGAAGCTCTCGCTCACCCTCTCGCGCGGGAACGCCTGGCCTTCGACGTCACCGAGAAGGTGCGCGAGCATCTTCAGCAGGTGAGACTTACCGGAGCCGAAGAAGCCGGAGATCCACACACCGTTGGCGTTCGTGTAGTTGCTGTACTCCTCCAGCAGCGGTGCGACGCCCTTCGCGGCGTCGTTAGTGAAGACGTACTCCTCGACCTCGACGCCCAGGTGGTCGACATCGTCGGCCTTGACGACGCCCTCGATCGAGCGGGCGACGTCTTTGAGGAAGATCTCGTTGAGTTTCATCGGGTCATGCTTCCTGGTCGAGGATGCGCTTCGCGCGGTAGAAGGAGTCGTCCTTGAGCTGGCCGAAGAGGACCAGTGATGAGCCCTGCGTGGCCGACACGTCGTAGCGGCCGGGGAAGAACATCAGCATCGGCCTGTCGGAGACAACTGTTTGCAGGTTGTTGAGCACTGTATGCGAGCGCACGAACGGGAACACCTCACCGATGCCCGTGATGAAAAGAATCTGGAACGACTCGGCTGCGATGCGCTCCTTAATCGCCAGAGCCAGGTGCATCTGCGGGTCGAGCATGTTTTGAAGCATCTTGAGGAAGTCGGGCTTGTCCATCGTCGGCTCGGCGGCGAGGACGCGCTCCCATACGTTGCGCTTCTTCAGCAACTCGACGCATAAGTCGTAGAGATTGATCTCGAGGACCTTGATGCCGCGCTCGGTGTCGAGTTTGGTCTTGAGGCGCTTCCTGGTCTGAGCGACGCCAAGCGCCCACGTCGGGTCGTAGTCATAGATGAAGTGAGCGACCTCGTTGCCGAGGCCCTCCATATTGAGGAAACGCTCGCTGCTGAGCACCCTGAACAGGTGCTCCTCTTGCTGAGCCAGTGCGGGCTTGGCGTGCAGGGGCATCAGGCCACCCTCGTCGGGAAGAAGCGGATATCGCTCGGTGAGCGCTCGTTGAGGCACTCGGCGACGCGAGCGGAGAGGAGAGCGGGTTCGATCGCGCGCTGAGTGGTCAGCAGCCCCGCCTCGACCATCATCTTGAACAGCACCTCTCGGAGCTTCTTGTAGGAGAGGTCCGTGACGTCGTCTAGTTCGTCGTGCCACATGGCCTTGGCGCGGTAGAAGGAGTCGTAGTCCTCATAGGCGACGGTGTTCGCCAAGATGAGGAAGCGTTCGCGCAGGACTTCCTCGGCGAATTCTCCGATGAGGTCATAGCGGCGGCAAGCCGCGGCCCACATGAGGTGGCCGCGCTCGGAAGCGTTGACCTCGTCGAGGAACACAACCTCGAGGTCTGAGAGTGCTGACAGGCGCTTGACGGTCTCTCGAACGAGCCGCACCCCCGTCCGGTAGGTCCGGGCCTGAAGGAGGTTCTCGTCGACCGCAAGGTCGCGTACCTTCACCCAATCACGATGCTCGACGTAGACTGGTGCCAATACTGCGGCCTCACGCTCCAGGAGGCCGCCGGTCGTGAACGAGAGCGCGTAGCGCGGCGCTGCGGGCGAATTGCTGTTCACGGACGCCCCTCTCTGGAAAATCGCAAGTTGATCAGGATACGTCGTTCCTCCGACACTGCGGAGCAATCGTCACGTGTCGCCTTCGTCGTCTTGGTGCCCGGGCGCCGCTCCGCCGCTGCGCACCCATTCGTCGATCTCGCTGACCTGGAATTTTCAGAGTCGGCCGACGCGGCGGGCGGGCATGCTCTTGTCGGCGATCCAGTCGTAGACGGTATCTTTCGCAATGCCCAGGTGGGCGGCGATCTCCGCAGCAGACAGCCAGGGCGCAGCCACGTCGTTAGACCTCCGGATGGAGTGCGCGAAGTACACACAGTCACACCCTATCGGCGGTGAAACCCGTCGAATACGCCGATCAGGTCAATTGCGTTCCAGAAGTACTCGCTCGCGCGTCGATCACCGGAGATCGCCTGCAGGAGGTTCACGGTGGCGAGGCCTGCTGCGTGGGCCGCCGTGCTGGTCGAGGAGCCGTCGTCGAAGCGGAGGAGGGTCTCGCGGAACGTGTCGCGGAGTCCGGGATCGAACTCCGTCGCGTACGCGTTTCAGGCGTCCTCAAGCGGATGGCACGGGGCGGGATCCTGCACGCCGCCCGGCTCCCCGCACAGGGTGAGGAGGAGCGTGGTCGCCAGCACGGCCGGCACGGTGGTGGTGCGTCTCAAGGGTGTCCCGTCGGTCGAGGGCCGGTCCCGGAGGCGGTCCGCTCCCGGGTCCGCCGGGTTCCTCCGCGGTGGATCCGAGGACCGTACCCGGCCCGGGCTCGCCGACCGGGCGCGCGGCGCGGAACGGGTCCGCCCGGCGCGTCCGGCGTGCTGCCCGACGGGTTCCCGCCCAGGGTCGGGTGGGGCCCCCGGCAGGGGGTAGCGTCGACAGGTGCGATTCCCGTGGCGTTCCCGAGACAGCGAGCGACTGCCGCGGGACGTGCTCGTGCTGGGGGTCGTCGCCTTCTTCGTGATGCTGGGGTTCGGCGTCGTCGTGCCGGTGCTGCCGACCTACGTGCGCAGCTTCGGCGTCGACTACACGGCGGTCGGCGCGGTCGTCTCGGCGTTCGCGCTGATGCGGCTGGTCGCGAATCCGTTCGTGGGGCCGCTCGTCGACCGGTTCGGCGAGCGGGTCGTGCTCGCCGTCGGCATCGGCATCGTCGCGCTCTCCTCGGCGCTGGTCGGCTTCGCCTCCGACTACCCGCACCTCCTCCTGCTGCGCGGAGTCGGCGGCATCGGCTCCGCGATGTTCTCCGTCGCGGCGATGACGCTCCTCCTGCGCACCGCGAGCCCGGAGCGGCGCGGCCGCTCGATCGGCTTCTACCAGGGCGGCTTCCTGCTCGGCGGCATGGCGGGCCCCGCGGTGGGCGGCGTGCTCACGGCGATCTCGCTCACCGCCCCCTTCTTCTTCTACGCCGGCACGCTCGCGATCGCGGGGCTCGTCGGGCTGATCCTGCTGCAGCGGCCGGAGCGCGACGCGGCACCGTCCGCCGCGGCGAGGACGAAGCCCCTGCGCGAGGTCGCCCGCGACCGCCGGTACCAGAGCGCGGTGCTGGCGAACTTCGCCCTCGGCTGGTCGGCGATGGGAGTCCGCGCGACGCTCGTCCCCGTGCTCGTCGTCGAGGGGCTCGGCGGGCAGCCCGCCTGGACCGGCATCGCGTTCGCGATCGCCGCGGTGGTGCAGACGATCGCGCTAGCGCCCGCCGGCCGCTTCGTCGACACGGTCGGCCGGCGCCCGGCGCTGATCGGCGGATTCTCCGTCGCGGCGGTGGCGATGCTGGCGATGCCGTTCGTCTCGGAGCTGTGGCTGCTCGTCGTGCTGCTCTGCGTCTACGGAGCGGCGGCCGCCTTCATGGGCACGGCCCCGGGTGCGCTGGTCGGCGACGCCGCGGGCGAGCGCGGCGGCAAGCCGGTCTCGGTGTTCCAGGCCGCGTCCGACCTGGGCGGCGTGATCGGGCCGCTGCTCGCAGGCGCTCTCGCCGACGCCGCATCGCCGACCGCGGCCTTCGCCTCCGCCTTCGTGCTGCTGGCGGCGAGCGCGCTGCTCGGCCTGCGGATCCCGCGCTCGCGGATCGCCTAGCTGTTCCGCCCGCGGGCGTCGACGGGCCAGACGGCGCCGCCGCCGTCGCGGAGGAGGACGCGGTACTCGTCGGCCAGGTTCACCGCGACGCAGACGTGGTTCGGCGCGATCCGCACCCGCGTCCCCACGGGCAGGTCGACACCGGTGATCGTCGCATGGTGCTCCGAGAGCACCGGGATGCGCGCCTCCGGGTGCTCCGGGAGGCGGCCGAAGCCGCTCGAGGCCGCGCCGCGGTCGGAGGAGAGCACCTTGCTGCCCGCGTCGGCGATCAGGTGGTCGCCGCGGCGGGACACGATCGTGGCGAGGACGGTGACGGCGATGTCCTCGGGCGTCATCGTGCCGATCTCCCACTGCTGGGCGTCGCCGAGGGCCGAGACCCCGGGGCGCAGCTCCGTGAGCACCGAGGAGTCGGCGAACGCGGCCGAGGGGGTCGAGCCTCCGCTGACCACGCGGGCCTCGACTCCGGACGCCGCGAGCGACGCGACCGACTCGGCGAGCGCGCGCGCCTCGTCGCGGGCGGCCGCCGCTCCGTTGCCGGCCGCGTAGCTGTGGCCGGGGAAGGTGAAGACGCCGGCGACGTCGAGCCCGGCGGAGACGGCGGCCGCGGCGATCGCGCCGGCTTCCGCGGGGAGCACGCCGCTGCGGTGGTGGCCGGAGTCGATCTCGACGACGACCTCGAGCCCCTCGCGCTCGGGCAGGGCCGCGGCCAGGCGCTCGGCCGACTCCGCCGAGTCGACGCCGACCCGCACACGGGCGCTCGCGAGGACGTGGCGGAGCCGCCCGGCGCGCTCGGCGTCGACCCAGAGCGGGTAGGCGATGAAGAGGTCGCGGATCCCTCCCGCGGCGAAGACCTCGGCCTCCGAGACGGTCGCGACGGTGAGCCCGACGGCCCCCGCGGCGAGCTGGCGCCGGGCGATCTCGAGCGACTTGTGGGTCTTCGCGTGGGGGCGGAGCGCCAGACCCCGCTCGCGGGCAGCCGCGGCGACGGCGGCGATGTCGCGGTCGAGCACCGCCTCGTCGAGCACCAGCGCCGGAGTGGCGAGAGCGTCGAGCACGGCGGAGCGGGCGGAGGAGTCGGCGGCGGCGGTATCGACGGTCACGCGCCGAGCCTAGGGCGCACCACCGGCCCGCGTCCGGCCGTCACGGCGGCCTCGCGCCGGTCCGCCGCCCGGTCATCGCGCCCCGCGGAAGGCCCCGCGGAGGGATCCCGTCGAGCACGACACCTCGTCGACCTCGGAGGCGGCCGCGCCGCTCCGCTCCATCGCCGTCTTCCGGATCGCCCACCTCTCCGCCGGGACGCTCTCGACGACGCTCCTGGGCTTCGGCGTGGTCGGGCTGAGCACTCTCGTCCACTGACCGTTCATCCTCCGCGGGATGCGGGGAGGACCCCGGCGCTGCCAGGCTGAGCGGATGACTCCGCAGTCCTCCCGCCTCCGGCCCTTCGGCCCGTCCGGCGCCACCGTCACCCGGCTGACCCTCGGCACCTCCTGGCGCCCCGAGCGCGTCGCCGACCTCGACCGGGTGCCGGCCCTCGAGCGCGTCCTCGACTCCGACGCCGCCACCCGCGCCGTCTCCGTCGTCGACACGTCCAACGAGTACGCCGGCGGCCACAGCGAGCGCCTGATCGGCGAGGCCCTGCAGGCCCGCGGCGGCGTCCCCGAGGGGATCACCGTGGTCACCAAGCTCGACCGCGACCCGAGCACCGGCAGCTACTCGGCCGAGCGGATGCGCCGCAGCCTCGACGAGAGCCGCGAGCGCCTCGGGATGGACGTCCTCCCCCTGCTCTACCTGCACGACCCGGAGCGCATCTCGTACGACGAGGCCTTCGCCGAGGACGGCCCGGTCCGCGCGCTCGTCGCGATGAAGGAGGCGGGCGTCGCCCTCTCGATCGGGATCTCGGGCGGACCCGCGCCGATGCTGCGCCACTACGTCGACACCGGCCTCTTCGACGCCGTGATCACCCACAACCGCTTCACGCTGGTCGACCGCTCCTCGGAGGAGCTGATCGGCGCGTCCGTCGACCGCGGCGTGATCGTCGTCAACGCGGCGGTCTACGGCGGAGGCGCCCTCGCGCGCTGGCCGGAGCCGGTCGCCTCCTACGCCTACCGGCCGGCGCCGCACGAGATCGTCGACGCCGTCGCGGCGATGGGAGCGGCCTGCGACCGGGCGGGCGTGCCGCTCGCCGCCGCCGCGCTGCAGTTCTCGACGCGCGACCCCCGCGTGACGACGACGGTCGTCGGCGCCACGTCCGCCGAGCACTACGACTCCTTCGTGGCCGACGACGCGCTCGAGATCCCCGACGCGCTGTTCGAGGAGCTGGAGTCGCTCGCTCCGCCGAGCACCGTCTGGCAGGACGCGCCCGGGGCGACCTGGCCGCGCTGATCCGGGCATAGCCGGGCTCTCCTCCCGGTTGGAGCACGTGACCCCCTCCGCGAGATGCCGCCGGCGTGCGCCCTCACCGGCGTATCGCCTACCGAAGCGGCGTTCCGCGGAGAAGCACGACAGGAGAGACATGACCGACACCGCCTTGTTCCAGCCGCTGACGCTCCGCTCGAGGACCGCGCGCAACCGCCTCTGGGCGGCACCGATGTGCCAGTACTCGGTGGAGGCGCAGGACGGCGTGCCCACCTCGTGGCACCTCGTGCACCTCGGCGGGCTCGCGCGCGGCGGATCGGGCGTCGTCATCGCGGAGGCCACCGCCGTCGTCCCCGAGGGGCGGATCAGCCCCTGGGATACGGGGCTGTGGAACGACGGGCAGCGCGACGCCTGGGCTCCGATCGTCGATTTCGTGCACGGACAGGGCGCGCTCGCGGGCGTGCAGCTCGCCCACGCGGGCCGGAAGGCGTCGACCTACCGCGAGTGGAGCGGACGCGGATCCGTGCCGCTGGAGGACGGCGGCTGGCCGACCGTCGCTCCCTCGGCCGTCGCGTTCGAGGGCTACGCGGAGCCGCGCGAGCTGGCCGCGGAGGATCTGCCCGGCCTCGTCGAGGCGTTCCGCGCCTCCGCCCGCCGCGCCGCGGACGCCGGCTTCGACGTGATCGAGCTGCACGCCGCGCACGGGTACCTGCTCCATCAGTTCCTGTCGCCGCTCTCGAACACCCGCGAGGACTCCTACGGCGGCTCGCTCGAGAACCGGGCACGCCTGCTGCTCGAGGTCGTCCGCGCGGTCCGCGCCGAGATCGGGGAGCTCGTTCTGCTCGTCCGCTTCTCCGCGACCGACTGGGCCGAGGGCGGCTGGACACTGGAGGAGACGATCACCGTCTCGGAGTGGGCGCGCGCCGAGGGCGTGGACCTCTTCGACGTGTCGACCGGCGGACTCGTGCACGCCAGCATCCCGGTGGCGCCGCTCTACCAGGTGCCGTTCGCGCGCGACCTGCGGAGGGCGACCGGTGCGCTGGTCGGCGCCGTGGGACTCATCACCACGGCGGAGCAGGCGGAGGGCGTGGTCGCGAACGGCGACGCCGACGTCGTGCTGCTCGCCCGCGAGCTGCTGCGCGACCCGAACGCTCCGGTGCGGATGGCGCACGAGCTCGGCGCGGACCTGCCGGTGCCCCCGCAGTACACCCGGGCCTGGCGCTGAGCCTTCAACCGCGAGATGCCACCTGTGCGCACGCCTCGCGGCGTGTCATGTGCACAAGTGGCATCTCGCGGAGGAGAGCGGTCGGGCTCCCCGGAGGAGAGCGTCAGCTCTCGGAGGGCTCCTCGGGAGCGTCCTCCTCGGGGTTGAAGTGCGAGTCTCCGGAGACCCCCACCGCCAGCCCGTCCTCGGAGTGCGGGATGGTCTCGTCGTCGCCGAGACCGTTCGCCTTCTTCTCGCCCTCGGACGAGGTGGCTGCGTCGGTCACGGCTCAGGCCTCGACGTCGCCGCGCCAGGCACCGTCGGGGGTGCCCTGCTTCTCGATGTACTCCTTGAAGTTGTTCAGGTCCTTCTTCACAGCGTGGCTGCCGGCGCCGACGAGCGAGCCGAGCGTCTCGAGGAAGCCCTTCGGCTCCCAGTCGAGCTGCACGGTGACGCGGGTCTCGGTGTCGGAGAGCTTGTGGAAGGTGACGACGCCGGCGTGGTCGGTCTCGCCGCCGGTGCTGTTCCACGCGACGCGCTCGTCGGGGTGCTGCTCGGTGATGTTCGCCTCGAACTCGCGCTCGACCGGGCCGACCTTCACCTTCCAGACGGTGAGGGTGTCGGTGACCTGCTGGATCGACTCGACCTCGTCGAGGAAGCGCGGGAACTCCTCGAACTGGGTCCACTGGTTGTAGGCGACGGACACGGGGACGTTGACGTCGACGGTCTCGATGATCTGCGGCACGGTGGTGCTCCTTGCTGTCTCACTCGGTGTGCGGCGTTCCGCTGCTGCGGTCGTCACGCTCGACGTTAGGCGGGAGCCGCCTGGGAGCGCACCGGGTTGCGGACTGACCCGAACGTGGTAAGCGGAGGCGGTGCTGCGGTGCGCGCGCCGGGACGGCTCCGTCGGGTGCCGAGACGCCGCCGTGCGCGCCGGGACGTCCGCGGGAGGGCGGCGTCCGGACGGCACGGCGGCGTCTCGGGAGCGGCAGGACGGAGCAGGCCGCGGTCAGCGGTCCTGCGGGTCGCCGCCGAGCTGGCCGATGGCGGGGAGGGGGCCGCCGTCGTCGGCGCCGGTGCGGCGCCAGCGGGCGATGGCGTTGCCCAGGTGGTAGATCACGAGGGCGGCGCCGGCGCCGAGGACGATGCCGCCGAGCTCGAAGCCACCGGAGGAGAACGAGAAGCCGGCGATGGCGATCACGAGGGAGACCGCGGCGGTGTACTGGTTGACCGGGCGCGAGAAGTCGACGCGGTTGTCGATCCAGATCTTGATGCCGATCACGCCGATCAGGCCGTAGAGCGCGGTGGTCGCGCCGCCCAGGACTCCGGCCGGGATCGAGTTGAAGACGGCGCCGACCTTGGGCGAGAGGCTGAGCAGGATCGCGGTGACGCCGGCGACCCAGTAGGCGGCCGTCGAGTACACGCGGGTGGCCGCCATCACTCCGATGTTCTCGCCGTAGGTCGTGGTGCCGGAGCCGCCGAAGGCGCCGGAGAGGGTGGTCGCCACACCGTCCGCGATCAGGGCCCGGCCGGTGCTGGCGTTGGCGGAGGCGTCGGTCATCGTCGCGACGCCGCGGACGTGTCCGACGTTCTCGGCGATGAGGACGAGCACGACCGGCAGGAACATCGCGATGCCCGACCACGTGGATCCGGAGGCGAAGTCGGGGAAGGTGAACGGCGGCAGCCCGAACCAGTCGGCCGCACCGACCGCGGAGTAGTCGATCTCGTTCCGGAGCAGGGCGACGACGTAGCCGATGACCACGCCGAGGAAGATCGAGACGCGGCCGAGGAAGCCGCGGAGGAACACGCTCGACAGGATGATCGCGGCGAGCGTGATCGTCCCGGTGATCGGTGCCTGCTTGAAGCTGAGGTACGCGGTCGGAGCCAGGTTGAACCCGATCAGGGCCACGATCGCGCCGGCGACGACCGGCGGCATCAGCCTGTCGATCCAGCCGAGGCCGACGACCTGCACGAGGACGCCGACGGCGGCCAGGAGGAGGCCCACGGCGACGACTCCGGCGAGCGCCGACCCCGTCCCTCCGACGGCGGTCGCGGCCGTGACGGGCGCGATGAACGCGAAGCTCGAGCCGAGGTAGCTGGGGAGCCGGTTGCGCGTGATCAAGAGGAACAGCAGCGTCCCGACTCCGGAGAAGAGCAGGGTCGTGGCGACCGGGAACCCGGTGAGCACGGGCACGAGGAACGTCGCTCCGAACATGGCGACGACGTGCTGGATGCCGATGGCGATCGTCGCCGGCCAGGCGAGCCGCTCGCCGGGGGCGACGACGGCGCCGGGCTCGACGGTGCGGCCGTCTCCGTGCAGGGTCCAGATGGGCATGGGGCTCCTCGGCGGGGAAGGGAGGCGGGGGTCGACGTTCACAGTAGCGAGGGGTCTGGCCGTGCCGCGGCACCCGACCTACGATCGGGCCATGGACGGAGCGCGGCGTCTCGGCGAGGAGGAGTTCTCCGCGCACCTCGCCGAGCGGGTCGCGCGGATCCGCGGGTCGTTCGGCGACCTCCCGCTCTGGGCGGTCTCGGGCTGGAACGGTCCGCGGCTGCTGGCGGAGTGGACGCTGACGGGCGGCCCGCGGGGGCTCTCGTTCCTCGCCGACGAGGCGGTCCCGGGCGGGCCGTGGCCCTCCGTCGAGATCCGCACGACCCTCGGCGATCCGCGGCACGACGTCGCGCTGCTCTGCTGCCGGGAGGAGGCGCCCGTCTCGTTCGTGCAGCCGGAGGCGCTGCCCGCTCCCACGCGGATCGCGGAGATCCCGGTCGACGGGGCTCCGGAGCCCTTCGAGGTGTGGGAGGGAGCCGGGGCCGTGCGCGCGGCCGCCTGGGTGCGGGGGCACGTCCTCACGCTGGAGTGCCGCGGAGTCGACCTGGACGCTCTCGCGTTGAACGAGGTGGACGACATCGAGCCGTTCGTGGCCGGCTGGCTGGAGTTCGTGGGCACCTCGCGGCGTTGAGCGCCGACCCGCGCTCCCGCGGTGCTGGGAGAGCGCGGAGTCCCGCCCGGCGCGCCGGTGAAAGATGTGCGCCGATCCCGGACAGGAGGGAGCATGAGGCACATGCCAGCTCCCCTCGCGGGTCCCGACCGGTTCGCCGCGGTCGCCGCCGCGGTCGCCGATCCCGTCCGCCGCTACCTCTGGCGGCGCACCGACTCCGCCACCGCCGACGACGTGCTCGCCGCGACGCTCTCGGCGCTCTGGCGCCGCAGCGCCGACGTCCCCGAGGACGACCCGGTGCCGTGGGCGATCGGCGTCGCCCGGCTCCAGCTGCAGAACGCCCGGCGGATGCAGCGCCGGCAGGTCATGCTCGCCCAGCGGATCGCGGTCGTCGATCCGCCCCAGGTGCAGATCGACGAGGGCGAGGCGTCGGGCGCGGAGGAGACCGTGCGCCTCGTGCTCGCCCGGATGCGCGAGCAGGACGCCGAGCTGCTGCGCCTCTGGGCGTGGGAGGAGCTCGACGTCCGCGGGATCGCCGCGGTCCTCGGAGTCACGGCGAACGCCGTCTCGATCCGCCTCCATCGCGCGCGGCGCCGCTTCGCCGAGCTCTACGACTCCACCGACCCGCACGCGCCCGAAGGGGGACTCCGATGACCGGAACCGACGACGAGGACGTCCGCCGCCTCCTCCGCACGGTCGACCCCGCGCGGAGCCTCCCCGCGCTCGACCGCGACGAGCTCGCCGAGCAGATCGCCGCCGCGACGGGTGAGGGCACGCGGACGGTGCACTCCCGCCGCCGGTCCCCCTGGCTGATCGTGGGAGTCGGCGCGCTGAGCGCCGGGGCCGCCGCCTCCCTCCTGCTGCCCTTCGCGCTCGGCGTGGGCGGGGGCAGCACCTCGACGCTGATCCTGCCGAGCACGGGCGGGCCGATGGCCGCGTGCTCGCCGGTGACGGCCGCCGCGCTGGCCCCCGCTCAGCTCGCGTTCCGGGCCGAGGTCCGCTCGATCGACGGGAGCACCGTCACCCTGCACGTGCTCGAGCGCTACGCGGGCGAGGTCGGCGACGGCGTCACGGTCACCCAGGGCAGGGAGACGGCGGTGGACGGGGCCCCCATCGTCTTCGAGACCGGGGTCGACTACCTGGTCGCGGCCGACGGCGACACGATCCTGACCTGCGGCCTCAGCGGCGAGAGCTCCCCCGAGCTCGCGGCGCTGTACCAGGAGGCGTTCTCGCGGCAGTAGGCGGAGGCGGGTAGCGGCCCGGGCGGGCGGTGGCAAGGGCCTCCCCGATCGGGGGGAGCGGCGCGCAGGCTGGGGCATGGGCCTCCCGGCCCTCCCCCTCCGGTCGCCGAGGGCCCGCCCCGCAGGAGGCCCGCATGCCGGTGTTCCGGCTCCTCGAACCGCTCCACGCCGCCGGTGTCGCGCTCGCCGACCTCGCGAGCGATCGGCTCCGCCTCCACGGCGACGGCTCCGACGTCCGCATCACCGCGGTGACCGTCGCGCACACCGAGGCGGGCCCCGGCGCCCTCTTCGCCGCGCTCCCCGGGAGGAGGAGCCACGGCGCCCGGTTCGCGGCCGACGCAGCGGCAGCGGGAGCTGTCGCCGTGCTCACCGACGCGGGCGGGCTCGACGAGGCCCGCGCCTCCGGACTGCCCGTCCTCCTCAGCGACGACCCCCGCACGGCTCTCGGCCCGGTCGCCGCGCAGGTGTACGGCACGAGGAGCGGACCGGTGCTCCTCGGCGTGACCGGCACCAACGGCAAGACCAGCACCGTGCACCTCCTCGACGCGGTGCTCCGGCAGCTGGGCGTCGTCTCGGGGCTGAGCTCCACCGCCGAGCGCCGCAGCGCCGACCACGTCGTCGCCAGCCGCCTCACCACGCCCGAGGCCTCCGAGCTGCACGCGCTCCTGGCCCGGATGGCGGAGGACGGCGTCGAGGCGGCGGCGATCGAGGTCAGCGCTCAGGCGCTCGTGCGCTCGCGGATGGAGGGGATCGTGCTCGACGTCGCCGGCTTCACCAACCTCAGCCACGACCACCTCGACGACTTCGGCGACCTGGACGAGTACCTCCGCGCCAAGCAGCGCCTGTTCACGCCCGAGCGGAGCCGCCGCGGCGTCGTGGTCGTCGACACCGAGGCGGGGCGCCGGGTCGCCCGCGAGGCCTCCGTCCCGGTCGTCACGCTCTCGGCCGGGGACGGAGCCGACTGGCGGATCGACGTGCTCGAGACCGCGGTCGACCGCACCCGCTTCCGGCTCACCGCCCGCGACGGCTGGTCGACGACCACCTCCGTCCCGCTCCTCGGACGCCACATGGCCTCGAACGCGGCGCTCGCGCTGGTGATGCTGATCGAGGCGGGCCACGCGCGCGACCGGGTGGCCGCAGCGGTCGGCTCCGGGATCGACGTCACCGTGCCCGGGCGGACGCTGCTCGTGTCCGGCGCCGACGGGCCGCGGGTGTTCCTCGACTTCTCGCACACACCCGACTCGGTCGCGCGCACTGTCGACGCCCTCCGCGAGGTGACGCCCGGCCGCGTGCTCGTCCTCCTCGGCGCCGACGGCGACCGCGACCCGAGCAAGCGCGCGCCGATGGGCCGGGCCGCCGCCGAGCGCGCCGACCTGGTGATCGTCACCGACCACCACCCGCGCTTCGAGGACCCCGCGCGGATCCGCCGCGCCCTGGTCGACGGCGCCCGCCGCGTCGAGCGCTGCGAGGTGCTCGAGATCGCGGAGCCGGCCGACGCCGTCCGCGCCGCGCTGCACCGGGCCGGCCCGTCCGACTCCGTCCTCTGGGTCGGCCCCGGCGACACCGACTACCGCGTGGTCGGCGCCGACGACCTCCCCTACTCCCCCCGCGCCGACACGGCCCGCGCGCTGGCCGAGGCCGGCTGGAGCGTCGACCTGCTTGACTGACCGGGTGTTCTCGACCCTCCCGGTGCGCCGCGTGCAGGCCCGACCCGAGCACCCCGCCGACCTCGCGCGGTGGCCCGCGACGCTCGCGCCCGTGCGGCAAGTGCTCGCCGAGGGCTGGGATCTCGGCCAGGTGACGGTGATCACCGGCGAGAACGGCTCGGGCAAGTCGACGCTGCTCGAGGCGGTCGCCCTCGCCTACGGGCTGAACGCGGAGGGCGGATCCACGGGTGCGATGCACTCCTCCCGCGCCTCGGAGTCGGACCTGGCCGAGCACCTCCAGCTGGTCCGCGGGGCCGGGGCGTCCAAGCGCGGCTTCTTCCTCCGCGCTGAGACGATGCACGGCTTCTTCAGCTACCTGGAGGAGGTGGGGATCGACGGCGGATACCACGAGCGGAGCCACGGCGAGTCGTTCCTCGACATCGTGGCGAACCGCTCCCGGATCAGCGGGCTGTGGCTCCTCGACGAGCCGGAGTCGGCCCTCTCGGTGTCGGGCTGCCTCGCCCTGATCGGGCAGCTGCGCGATCTGGTCGCCGGCGGCTCGCAGGTCGTCCTCTCCACGCACTCGCCGATCCTCGCGGCCCTCCCCGGAGCCGACCTCTACGAGCTCGACGAGACGGGCCTGCGCCTTTGCCGCTACGACGACCTCGACCTGGTGCGGACCTGGCGCGGCTTCCTCGACCAGCCGGCCCGCTTCCTGCGCCGGCTGGAGTAGGTCGGCGGGCGCTCGGCCGCGCCGGAACGGGCCGTTCGTGTTCGCCACGAAGGGAAGTACGTCGGCAGGCAGTCCCGTTCTCGCGGATCCCGAGCCGCCAGGGCGAAAGTCTCCGCCGGCACGAGCACTGTCAGGCCGCGGAGGCCGCCGCCGGCCGGGCGACCCGGGGCGCCCAGCCCACCGCGATCGCGGCGCCGGCGAGCGCGAACTGTCCGAGCGGCGGCAGGATCGCCGAGACCAGGGAGCCGTCGCCGCCGGAGGTGACGAAGGTGTCGGCGACCGACATCCCGAAGCCGAACCCGGCGAAGAAGCGGAAGACGACGGCGCCGGCGACCAGGGCGAGCATGAGCACCGCGATCCGCCGCGGAGTGAGCGGCGACCTCCGGCCGACGAGGGCGCCGACCGTCACGACGATCGCGGCGGCCGTCCAGAACGCGGCCCAGCCGGTGACCCAGATCGCGTGGGAGCCGAACTCGAAGCCGTCGCGCTCGGACATGGTCGCGTAGATCTCCGCCAGGGCCACGCCGGGGACCTTCGCCTGCGGATTCCAGACCAGCAGATCCACGGCACCCACCACCGAGACGCCCGCCACGAGCGCGAGGCCCGCGAGGGCGACGGGGAGGCGCTGAGCGCGGGTCGCCGTCCGCGGTGCGAGGGCGATGGTCCGCGAGCCGCCGAGGACGATCGCCCCGCAGACGAGTCCGGCGAGGGAGACGGGCAGGCCGACGAGGGCGAGGGGTCCGGGAAGGAGGAGGCCGGCCGCGGTGAGCACCGGGCCGACGACGGCCGCGACCAGGGAGATCCGCGCGAGCACCGTGCGGGCCGACGCCGCGGCGCCGAGGAGGTGGACCGCGCCGAGGACCGCGACCGCGACGGCGGCGACGAGCACCGCGGTCTGCACGGCGCCGACGGCGGCGAGGGCGGTGTCGGAGGCGGCACCCGGCTCGGGGACGATCCCGCCGCCGGTCAGCGCGATGCCGCTCAGCATGAGCGCGGCCGCGGCGAAGAGCGCGAGTCCGCGGCGGGCGAGGCGGCGCGGAAGCGTGCCCCGCGCTTCGCCGGTGTGCGCGGGCAGGTCGCGGTCGACGCTCGCCAGCAGGGCGAGCGCTCCGAGGACGATGCCGCGCCGGGGCAGTCCCAGCTCGGCGGCCCCGGCCAGGTCGGCCCGCCACTCCTCGAGGTAGCGCTCGCGGGCGAGCGGGGGCAGGAGCAGCGACAGGAGCCGCAGGAGCGCGCTCATGCGGTCGCCTCCGCCGCTCGCGGCGCCGTCCGCGCGGTCGACCGCATCCGCTCGACGGCGGCCCGGGCTGCCGGGGCGCCCTCCGCGGTCAGCTCGTAGAGCCGGCGACGCGGGCCGCTCCGCTCGCTCGCGGCCTCCCACTCCGAGACCACCCAGCCCGCTCCCTCGAGCCGCTCCAGGATCGGGTAGACGCTGCCCGCCGGTCGCCCGGTGGCCTTGATCACGACCATGCCCCAGGTCGGGCCGTCGGCATCGAGGAGGGTCCGGAGGACGTCCGCGGTGGCGGACGTGAGGCGAGGGAGTGGCTGCACGGGATTGAGGCTACCTATGTAGAGATAGCCGGGTCAACACAGGCGGGACGGCATCTCTAAGCAATACCGCTCTCTGGATTCTCAGCTGCCTGTCAGCCTCTGACATACTCCGCAGATGACCGAGTTCAACCCCGCCGTATTCCCCGGCTCCGCCCCCTCCGCTCCGAAGAAGACCGGCAACGGGCTGGGCCTCGCCTCCCTCATCATCGGAATCCTCGCGCTCATCGGCGCCCTTATCCCGATCGTCAACTACGCCTCGGGCTTCCTCGCCTTCATCGGACTCGTCCTCGGCATCATCGGCCTCTTCCTCAAGGGCCGCTCTCGCGGCACGGCCATCGCCGGCACCGTCCTCAACGTGATCGCGCTTGTCCTCTCGATCATTCTCGCCATCGTCTACACGGCCGGATTCGCGAGCGGCGTCTCGAACGCGATCGCCACCGCGCAGGCCGAGAGCTCCGAGGCCGCTGCCGTGCCGCGGACGCTCGTCTATGAGGTCACCGGCTCGGCTACCGCGGCCTCCATCACTTGGTCGACCTACGACGGAGGAACCTCCGGCTCCGAGCAGGCCACCGGTCAGGCGCTCCCCTTCACGAAGGAGCTGCAAGTCCAGACCGGAGGCGACTTCACCTTCCAGAGCTTCACGCTGACCGCCTCGAACGGCAGCGATGACGAAGGCGAGATCAGCTGCCGAATCACCCTCGACGGCGAGGTCATCGCCGAGCAGACCAGCACCGGGGCCTTCGCGTCGGCGCTCTGCTCGGCGACCCCGGAGTAGCCGCCGTGCGTAAAGCCCTTTTCCCTGCAGCTCTCAGTGCGGCAATGCTCCTCCTGACTGCCTGCACGGCTTCCGCGCCCGCAGCAGCTCCGGCCGAGTCGACGACCCCTGCACCTGCGGCGCCCGCGACACCTGCGTTCGTCGAGCTCGACACCGCACAAGCGGCGTCCCGTTATCTCGACCTCGTCTGCCCCAACAACATCGCGATCAAGAATCTGAGCGACGCCTTCTCATCCGGCGAGGACGAGCTTCTGAACGGTGGCGACCCGGACCCTTCCGGCGTGCACGCCGCTGCGTCTGCTCGGCTCGATCTGACAAGACGGACACTCACGCTCCTGGACGACTCGTACTACCACTGGCCGAGCGATGTCTCCGAGCAGATCGCGACGATCCGCGGCTCCTACATCGCCGAGATGTCCACTCTCAACACGATGGCCAACTCGGCCGATTTCAGTGACGCCTATTACTCGACGTTCCCTGAGGCCACTACTGAACAGCAGAGCGCCGGACAGGAGGTCCGCTACGCGCTGGGCATCGATCCGGACACGGTCGCCAGCTGTGTCGGGCACGAGAACGGGATCGACGCTCTGACGTCCGAGAAGGAGCAGCGGGATGCCGGAGCGTAGCGCCTGATCGAGAGGCAGCGATCGGTGGGCGCGTGTTCCCGGAGACGGTCGAAAAGGGGACCGAGGGCTCCGACGCCGACCAGGCGACGTGTTCGCAAGCGGGAGCCCTCGCGCTGACCGTCCGCCGCCGGCCCTCGCGCCGCTAGCCGGACCCCGCACGCAGAACGTCGGCCGAGAGCAGCCGCCCTCCACCCTCGGGGGACGGCGGGCACTCTCGGCGACGTTCTGCGCGCGAGCGCGGGGACTACTTGCGGAACATCCGCGCCGTGGTCTCGAAGAGGCCCTTCACGGGGCGCTGCTGCTCGCCCTGCTGGGCGCCGAGGACGATGATGACGGCGGTCAGCACGGGGATGGCCCACTGGGTGACCTTCTGCACGCGGAGGGCGGTGGTCAGCTCCTGCGAGTTCTCCTCCGACGCCTCGGTCACGCCGGGGGCGCCCTCGTCGGCGTGCTTGGCCTGCGTCGCTCCGGCGACCGCGGCGATCACCGAGGCGGCACCGGCGAGCCCGGTCACGACGGTCTTGACGACGGTGTTCGTGCGGCTCTCCTGCTGGTTGGCCAGGCGGGTCTTGTTGGCGAGGACGAGTCCGATGCCGCCGACGCCGTGGGCGGCGATCGCGGCGAGCTGCACAGGGGTCCAGCGGGCCCAGCCGTTCGAGGAGAGGCGGAGGCGCTCCGCCGGGTCGGACGAGGTGGACGCGGCGCCGTTCAGGCCGACGGCGCCCATGAGCGAGCCGCCGAACCAGGCGGCGGCTCCGAGGTCGTGGAGACTGCGGACGAGGGTGTTGCGGGAGGGCATGTGGGCCTCTTCTCTGCCGGCGGCGGACGTCGGCGGTGGTCGGCTGGTGCGGACTCCTCCGACGCTACGCGCGCCCTGGAACCGCGCACGGGGCTTGACCTCTCCCCCTCCGACACGCTCCGCTGGAGGTCACCGACCGACCCGGACCGACCGACCCGAGGAGCCCCGCGATGCCCACCGACGACGAGAAGCGGACGACCCGCGACGAGTTCCACGACGCCGTGAACATGACCGCGAAGGAGCTCGAGGAGTGGCTCGGCACCGACGAGTCGAAGGAGGTCGGCCAGAAGCCGGAGGGCGGCGGCGAGTCCGTCGGCCACGAGAGCGGGCGCCGCATCGTCGACCTGCTCGGCACGAAGCAGGCCGACCTGAGCGACGACGACTACGCCCACATGACGAAGGTCGTCGGCTACGTGCACCGGCACGCGAAGCAGCGTCCCTCGGGCGATGTCACCGAGACGAAGTGGCGCTACTCCCTGATGAACTGGGGCAACGACCCGCTGAAGGGCTGACCCGGTCCGAGAGCTGCGCTCAGCACATCCCGAAGAGGTTGCAGAGGGCGCCGCGGTCCTGGATCGACTCCATGCCGCCCGGCTTCTGCACCTTCGGCAGCTCGTAGGAGGCGGCGACCGTCTGCACGCCGGCGGACGAGGCGGCCTGCACGGGAGCGGCGGCAGGAGCAGCGGCGGGAGCGAGGACGGCTCCGAGGGCGAGTGCGGCGGCGGCGAGGATCGGGGCCATGGTCGTTCTCCTGTGATCGAGGGGTGCGATCGGCTCGACCGCTCCACCAGCATGGCGACGCCCCGTCGCACCGCTCCTGTACGAAAGACCAGTCCGCCCTTGTACGGAAGGCCGACGGGGCTCGGAGAAGGCTTCAGTACCCTGGTCCCGTGGTGGGGACGACGCGGTGGACGAACGACGTGCGGACGCTGCCCGGCGGCTGGATCACCCGGTCCCTCCTCCTCGGCTCCTTCACGCTCCTCGTCGTCATCGACCTGATGGGCGGCAGCGTCGACCTCACGTCGGTCCGCGGCTGGATCGAGCTGGCGCTCCCCTACCTGCCGCTCCTGGCGCTGCTCGCCGGCGCGATCCCCGCGGCGGTCTCGCTCTACCTCGTCTACGCCGTCGTCCTGATGCTCGGCGCCCCGCCGCTGCTGCTCGCGGCGCTGATCTTCCCGACCATCGTGGTGGTCGGCTTCGTCACCTTCCTCCTCCCCTGGCGCGCGGGGCTCGTCTTCGTGCTCGGCACCCTCGTCCTCCTGCCCGCGGTGCTGCTCGTCGACCGCGCCATGGGCACGGCCGTCTACGTCCTGGGCGCGTTCGTCCTCTTCGGCGGCACCGCCGGGCTGGGCCTGAACGCCTTCCGGGGCCGCAGCGAGCGGAGCGAGCGCCGGGCCGACCGCATCCAGGAGGAGCAGGCGCGGATCCGCAACGAGGAGCGGACCCGGCTCGCGCACGAGCTGCACGACATCGTCGCGCACGAGGTCACCATCATCGCCATGCAGGCCCGCCGCGCGACCTCGGTCGAGGACCCGGCCAAGACCGAGCGCATCCTCGAGAGCATCGGCGACGCGGCGCAGCAGGCACTGCAGGATCTGCGGAGCCTCGTGACGCTCCTCCAGGACGAGGACGAGGCAGGCGCTCCCGCCCGCGGCGACTCCGACCTGCTCGGGACCCCGGAGGTCTCGGGCGCCACGACCACCGCTGTCGGCTTCGTCCACGACGTGCGGAACGTCGCCGACGCGATCGAGCGCGCGGGCTTCCGGGTCCGCCTCGACGTGGCGGGCTCCGTGGCGCAGGTGCCCGCGAGCCTCCGCCAGGTGCTGCGGCGCACGGTCCGGGAGCTGGGCACGAACGTGCTCAAGCACGGCGACACCGCCGGTGAGGTGCAGCTCCGGCTCGAGGTGTCGGGGGGCGAGGTGCAGCTGAGCTCCTCGAACGCGATCGCCTCCGCGGCTCCGATCGTCTCCTCGCACCTCGGGATCGAGGCGATGTCGGCCCGCTGCGCCGTCTTCGGCGGGCGGCTGGACGCGGGAGCCCGCGGCGGCCGCTGGACCACGACCATGACCATCCCCCTCGAGGGCCGGGCGTCCGGTGCGCTCGTCGCGGGGGCGACCGACGAAGGACGAGAGCGATGACCCGCGTGCTGCTGGTGGACGACGAATCGATGACCCGCGAGATCCTCCGCGACTACCTCTCGCAGGACCCGGCGATCGAGGTGGTGGGCGAGGCCTCCGACGGGAGGATCGCGGTGCAGCAGGCGGCGACGCTCCAGCCCGACCTGATCCTGATGGACATGCAGATGCCGGTCATGAACGGCGTCGCCGCGACCGAGCGGATCCACGCCGAGCACCCGGGCATCGCGATCCTCGGGCTCAGCACGTTCACCACGGACCGCTACGTCGTCGACCTGCTCCGCGCGGGCGCCTCCGGCTACCTGGTCAAGGACACGAAGCCGCGGGAGATCATCGCGGCGGTGCACGCGGTGCTCGCGGGCGAGTCCGTGCTCTCCGCCGAGGTCACGCGCCACGTGGTGAAGGGGCTCGAGGAGTCGGTGCCGGCGGAGACGGTGCCGGACCCCGATCTGCTCGAGGCGCTCACCGAGAAGGAGCTCGAGGTGATCCGCCTGCTCGCCCGCGGGATGAGCAACCGCGAGATGGCGCAGGAGCTGTTCGTCACCGAGTCGACCGTGAAGGCGCGGTTCGTGAAGGTGATGGAGAAGCTGGGCGTGCGCGACCGGGTGCAGATCCTGGTCTCGGTGATCGAGCACGGGCTCGTCGACCTGGGGACGCGTCCCGGCCGGAGCTGATCGAGCCCGCCGGATTCAGCCCCAGCCGACCACGTCGGCGACGGGCCGCACGAGCCCCGCGACCGCCCGCTCGAGCGCACTCTCGTCGACCGCGGCGAGCGCCGGCTCCGGATCGAGCACCAGGGCGCCGCCCCAGCCCATCACCTCGTACTCCACCAGGGTGCGCGCGAGCGTCTCGGGCGACCGCCAGGCGCGGAGGAGGTTCGCCCGCGCGAACGCGTGCGCGGCGCGTGCTCCCTCCCCGTGCGCGGCGCGGCCGTCGAGGACGGTGCGCAGCACGGTCTCGAGGGTCGGGATGCCCTGGCCGGCCGGGGAGACGACCTGCCAGGTGAGGGACGGGCGGCTCGAGCGCAGGCCCCGCGCGACCTGGGCGACCGCATCGCCGCCGGCGGAGCGCAGTGCGGCGGGGACGAGCGGTTCGGCCCCCGCGGTGAGGCGGCACAGCGCCAGGAATGTCGCGGCGTGGCCGACCTCGCCGGACGGGTCCGCGCCGGTGACGATCGTGCTCTCGTAGCCCTGCTCGCGGGACTGGTGCAGAGCGCTCGGCAGCGGAGCCGCGGCGGGCACGGAGACGGGCCGGGACGTCTCGCAGACGGCGCGTTCGGGCCCGACCACGGCGAGCACCGGATCCCCGGCTCCCTGGGCGCGCTCGAGCGTCAGGGCGGTCCAGGCCGCGGCGCCCTCCGGAGGGAGCACCGCGGTGAGGCTCTGCGCCCCGGCCGTCGCCGTCCACGCGAGCGAGACCGCTCCGGGGGGAACGGCCGAGCGGAGGCGGGCAGCGCGGTCGGGCCCGTCGTCTCCGGCCGGGTCGCGCCAGCCGAGGGCGACGACGGCGAAGCGGGAGCGCTCGTCGACGACGGCGAGCGGGGGTGCGGCGGTCATGGGCTCCTCCTTCCTGGAGGGGTGGAGGCGGCGGGAACGCCCAGTGCGGCGAAGGGCTGCTCGGCCAGGCGGGCCGCGGCGTCCGCGAGCAGCGGGCGCGGCGGCCGCGCGGCGAGGGAGTCGACGAGCTCGCCCGCGAAGCCGGGCGCACCGCGCAGCAGGGCATCCCGGGCGACGGTGCGGGCCAGACGCTCGTCGTCGTGCACCAGCCGCTCCGCACGCAGCACCGCGCGATGCCGGGCGTGCTCGAGGGCGGAGTCGTCGCTCACCGCGAGGGCGCGGAGGCGGTGCCACGGATCGACGGGCACGGCGGTGTCGTCGACCAGCACGAAGAGGTCGTCGGCGACGGTGTCGCCCGGGCCGAAGAGTCCGGCGCTCGCGTCGAGTCCGGCCTGCGCAGCGAGCGCCTCGGCGGCGATCAGGTCGCCGAGCAGCTCGTCGGAGACGCGGGTCGACGGCGCGGCGGCGGTCGCGGCGAGCCGGCGGGCGGCGGGCTCGCCGCGGTACTCGGGGCGGGCCGTCCCAGGTGGGACGGCGACCGGTCCTGCCGCGCGATCGGGCGCCTCCGCGAGGGCCGCGACCAGGCGGTCCAGGAGCCGGGCGGGGTCGTCGGCCGTGACGCCGACCAGCACGGAGCCGGCCGGGCTGTAGTGGCGCCGGTGCAGCGCGCGCAGGACGGGCTCGGTCGCGCGGCCCTCGAGGTCGAGGTCGCCGCTGCCGTCGTGCGCGTTGGGGGCGTCGGCCCAGTAGCGGGCGGTCAGGTGCGGCCACGGCAGCACGCCGCCCGGAGCGGGGGCGAGGCGCGCGGCCCGCTCAGAGGCGACCGCGCGGATCTGCTCCGCGATCTGCTCCGGCAGGAAGGCGGGGCGGAAGACCTGCTCGACGAGCCGCTCCGCGATCACGGCGGCCGACCCGGGAGAGCCCGTCTCGAAGAACTCGGAGTAGTCGAGATGGGTGTGACCGCCGAGGACGCCGCCGCTCTCGGCGACGCGGGTCTGCCGGACGAGACCGGCGACCCCCTCGCTGTCCTGGTAGACGAGGTGCTCGATCAGGTGCAGCATCCCCTCCTCGCCGTCGCGCTCGTGGCGCATACCGGCGGGCACGGCGAGGGCGACCGAGTCGTTGCGGACCTCCGGCCGGTGCACGACGAGCGCGCGGGCGCCGGAGGGCAGGGCGGCGGACAGGGTCGGGACGTCGCGGGCGCTCATTCCGCCCGCTCCCCCAGCTGTGCGGCGGACAGGCGCAGCAGCAGCCGCGCCTGATCGCTGCTGGCGCCCCCGGAGCGGTGCCAGTCGACGGCGTGCTGGGCCAGCCGGAACGCGGTGCCGACGCGCAGCAGCTCGGCGTCGTGGTCCTCCTCGAGCGAGAGTCCGCGGCGGAGCGCGTCGAGGGCCGGGCGGAGCGCGAGGTGGAAGGCGTGCAGCTCTGCGAGCTCCCCGAGCACCCAGGCGGCGTCCCAGACCGGGTCGGCGAGCCCGACGTCCTCGCCCGTGAGCAGAGCGACGCGGGTCCCGCCGACGACGAGGTGGGCGAGGCCGGGGTGGCCGTGGACCACGACCGCGGCCGGCGAGGCGACGACCGCCTCCGCCCAGTCGGCGAGCTCGAGGAGACCGCCGGCGCCGAGCTCCTCGGCGGCGGGCGCCCAGCCACCGGCGAGCCAGCCGCGGGCGCGCTGCAGCGGACGCGGAGGGAGCGGCTCCCCGGCGGGCCGGGCGCCGTGGAGCGCGTCCAGCGCGCCCTTCCACTCGCGGCCGACGGAGACGAGCGCCTCCTCCGACAGCTCGTGGAGGAGCGCGGGCAGCAGGGCGCGGGCGGTGGTGCGGTAGCGGCGGATCGACGGGTCGGCGCCTCCCGGCACGATCCGGGGATCGGGCGCTGCGAGGCGGACGGGCACCGGCGAGAACGGCAGCGGCGCCTGCTCTCCGAGGCGGCGGGTCCAGACGGTGGTCCCGTCGGGTCCTTCCGAGAGCTCGGTGACGAGCAGCCCGGTGACGAGGGCCCGCGGAGGGGCGGTGGTGCTCACGCCGACCTCGCCTCCTCCGCGGCCGCCGGTGCCGTGCGCAGCGACTCCAAGTGGCGCAGCACCGCGGGGAACGCGGGCGGCACCCAGGCGAGCGCCGTGTCGCTGGACTCGCTCGGCCCGGGCACGGGGTCGATGACGGTGAAGTTGGCCGGCTCGCGCAGCAGCGCGAGGGTGGACTCGACGACCGGGTTGCCGAGCGCCCGCGGCGGCAGCGACGGAGCGATGCACACCGGCGCCTCCGTCGTGAGGGCCGCGAGCAGCGACGGGGAGTCGGTGATGCCGTGCGCGAGGCGCGAGGCGTAGTCGAGGGTGGCCGGGTAGATCAGGATGAGGTCGGCCCACTCGGCGAGGTCGACGTGGGCGACGACGATCTCGTCGTCCCAGCGGTCGTCCTGGATCCGGCCGCGCAGTCGCGACTCCAGGTTGTGCCGGGTGGTGAAGCGGTAGGCCGAGTCGCGGACGAGCACGCGGAACTCGGTCGCCGGAGCGGCGGCGCGCGCCCACTGGATCCAGTAGGGCATGACCTGGGTCATGGCGGAGCCGGTCAGGACGAGGGCCACCCGGGAGTAGCCGAAGCGGCCGAGCGAGAGGTCGGAGAGTGCGGCGCTCTGCGCACCGGGCGGGGTGGTCATGGCGGTCTCCTCAGAGGGCGGCGGGCGGGAGGGCGGATCGGGTCGCGGCCGGCGGTGAGGACGGCGGCGGACGGGCGGACCGTGCCCGCGGAAAGGGCGGACGGGGATGGGCGGACGGCGCGAGCGGACGGCACGCGCCCGGGAGGGGCCGGGGCGACGCGGTCGAGGACCGGTCGCCCCGTGCCCGTCAGCACCCTGCGGTGAGGGTGACGCCGATGATGACGCCGGCGCAGAACGGGGTGGTGGCGGGCGCCTCGGAGGCGGCGTCGGTGCCGATCTCGTCGGCGGCGGTGAAGGTGTCGTGGGCGGTGGCGAGCTCGGCGAGGTCGGCGGACTGGACGGTCTGGGCGGTGATGGTCGACATGGTGTTCTCCTTGGATGAGTGGTGGCGGCGGATCCGCCGGGTCGTGCGGGGAGTGGTGCGGGTGGTCCGGCCGGAGGGCCGGGGAGCGGGTGCTGCGGGAGCACCCGGGCGGGAGGAGGGCCGGGTCAGCAGCCCGCGCCGAGGGTGGCGCCGACGATGATGCCGACGCACAGGGGCGTGGTGGCGGGCGCCTCGGTCGCGGCGTCCGAGCCGAGCTCGTCGACGGTGGCGAAGGTGTCGTGCGCTCCCGCGAGGGCGGTGAGGTCGGCGGACTGGGCGTCGGTGGAGATGGTGGTCATGATGTGTCCCTTTCGTGGAGTACCTCGGGCTGAGGTGGTGGTCCCCTCGGGATCGAGGGGAGGTTCGTGGGGCCCTAGCGGGCGGTGAGTCCCGGGCGGTCCGGGTCGATGCGCGCGGCGCGGGCGGCGTCGGCCCAGGCGTCGGCGGCGGGGATCGTCTCGGCCGAGGAGCGCAGGAGCGCTTCGGCGAGGACGCGGGAGCGGTGCTGGCCGAAGCTCAGTCCGCGGTAGGAGGAGCGCTCGTCGGCCGGGTCCTCGGCGTAGGCGAGGCCGTCGGCGAGCCTCTCGGCGAAGGCCGAGACGGCGGTGCGGGGCGAGGGCCGGGCATCGAGCAGCGGAGTGATCCTCCGGGCGACGTCGTCGGCGGAGTCGGCGGGCAGGTAGACGACGAGGGCGTCGGAGCGGGGGAAGGCCCGCGGGTCCGAGAGCGCCTTGGCCTGGTGGCGGGCTCCGGAGGCGGCGAGCGCCTCCAGGAGCGGGCCCCACAGGGCGAGCGCGTCCTCCGCCGAGTCGGCGACGAGCGAGAGGCGCACGACCCGGTCGGCGGGATCGAGTCCCATCGGGCCGAGGGCGAGGAGGTAGCCGGGAGTGGTGCGGGTGCGCCAGCTCGGCAGCCGGACGCCGGCGACGGCCCCGTCGGCGGAGCGGACGAGATCGACCTCGGGCACGAGGACCCGGACGCGGCCCAGCTCGACGACCCGGCGCTCCTCCCCCTGCACGGTGGCGGAGCCGAGCACCCCGGAGGGAGCGGGCTGCAGGACCGTGCGGTGCGGGATCGCGTCGATCAGCCGGGGGGCGAGGTCCTGGCCGTCGCCTCCGGCGGTCTCGCCGAGCAGCGGGTTCCGGAGGTGCAGGTGGGTGTAGACGGTGGCGGCGAGTCGGGCCCGCAGCCCGATCGGCCCGGTGGCCTCGATCACGGTCCCGTCGACCTCAGCCCGCAGCCGGTCGGCGTCGACGCTGATCACGGCCTCGTCGAGGACGGAGCGGGTGGTGAGGGCGGTCATCGCGGGCTCCTGTCGAATCCGAGGGCGGTGGAGTAGGCGGAGGGGGCGAGCAGGACGCGGCGGCCGATGCCGGCGGCGGCCCGCTCGATCCCGGGGAGGCGGGAGACCATCGAGGCCCGGGCGAGGGTGCGGTCGACGAGGTGCCAGCCCAGGTGGGCGGTGGCGCGGACGGCGAGGGCGTCGTCCGCGCCGGCGGTCTCGGCGGCGTAGGCGAGCCACATCCGCCGGATCCTCGGGACCAGTGCCGCCATCCGCTCCGCGATGCGGGCGTCCGCGGCCGCGGTGTCGAAGGCGAGGGGAGGAGCGGAGGCGCCCTCCCGGGTGGTCACGGTGTCGAGCACCGCGCGGTGGATCCACTCCCCCGCCAGCGTGCCGAGGTCGCGGGCCGGATCCCCGATCCCGAACTCCTCCCAGTCGAGCAGCTGGAGGCGCCCGTCGCGGAGGTGGAACTGGTCGAGGCGGAGGTCGCCGTGGATCGGGGCCGTGCGGTTGCCGCTCTCCCACTCGCGGAGATCCTCCGTGGCCGAGACGAGCTGCTCGTCGTGCTGCAGGTCGCCCCAGAAGGCGAGCTCGGCGAGGGTGAGGTCGACGTAGCGGGTGTGCGGGATGCCGACGCGCAGCATCTCGACGGGAGGGCTGGGGTGCGAGGTCGCGGTGAGGCCCGCCACCGGGCCGGCGTGCAGCCGGGCCAGGAGCCGGCCGGCCTGTTCGGGGAAGTCCGCGGGGACGCGCTCCTCCACGAGCAGGAGGGCCAGGCTGGTGCCGGGGCAGTGCTCGAACACCAGCAGGGAGTCGTCCTCGTCGGCCGCCAGCAGGCGGGGTCCGGCCGGGGCGTGCTCGGGGCTCCGGGCGGCGAAGCCGGCGAAGTCCCTGGAGCGGCGGAAGGCCGCGGGGCCCGCCGTCCGGGGCGAGACGTGCTTGACGAAGACGCGGGCGCCGTCGTCGAGGGTCATCGTCCACGACGCGTTCCGGCCGGCGAAGGCGGGGCGGTCGATCGCGGCGACGCGGTGGCGTCCGCCGCCGAGCAGCCGCTCGGTCGAGGCCGCCGCCCGGAGGGCCGCCGGATCCGCGGGGCGGTGCCCGGGGGTCGCGGGGCGGAGCCCGGGAGTCGCGAGGAGAGTCACGATCGTGTCCTTCGGTCGGTCGAGCGGATCAGAAGAGGTAGGTGACGACGAGGTAGGCGCCGCCCGCTCCCCCGACGAGGAGGGCGGTGTTGACGAGCAGCTTCTTGAGGGGCGAGGGGCGGGTCGAGGCGGTGCGCGAGGTGGTCATGGTGGTGTCCTTCCGAGGGGTGGTGGTGGATATCGGGAGCCGGGCCTAGGAGGCGTCGGCGGCCTTGAGGGAGGCGCGGAGCGAGACGCGGGAGCCGGTGCGGAGCGCGTTGTTGCGGTAGACGCGGACGACCAGGCGGAACAGCAGCGGCACCGTGATCGCGGCGACGACGGCGGCGATCACCATCTCGGGGGTGCCGACCGAGTCGAGGCCGAAGCGCATCGGCATCAGGTAGGAGGAGAAGAGGGGGACGAAGGAGAGCGCGTGCACCCAGGCCTCGTCGAGGTTCGCCGGCACCACGTAGAGCGCGATGATCAGCAGCGCCATCTGCACGACGGAGAGCGGCATGGCGGCGGTGCCCAGGTCCTCCTGCCTCGACACGGTCGAGGCGAGCAGGGTGCTGAGGAGCGCGAAGAGCACGTAGCCCTGCAGGAACCAGACGAGGAACCAGACCAGGCTCGGGCCGAGCTCGATCTCGAGGACCGACCACCCGCCGACCACGCTGAACCCGCCGACGACGGCGCCGCCGATCACGAGCAGCTGGGCCAGGGTCACCAGGCCGACGCCGATCATCTTCCCGGCGAGCAGCGGGGCGACGCCGATCTTCGTCAGCAGGATCTCGACGATCCGGGACGACTTCTCCTCGACCACCCCCGAGGCCAGACTCGACGAGGAGTAGACCATCGCGGCGAGCAGGGCGCTGATCATCGCGGTCGCGAACAGGATCCGGGTGTCGAGGACCACGGTCCCCGCCTCCCTCGTCGCGTCGACCAGGAACCAGCCGCCGATCCCGGCGCCGAGGCCGGCGATCGCGGCCAGCGCGAGGGTCGCGGTGAGGATCGTGCGGTTCCCGGTGCGGGTCAGGATCTCGCGGCGGACGATCGTCGCGGCTCCCCGGGCCGGCGTCGGAGGAGCGGAGCTCTCGGCGGTCCGGGCGTGGGCGGCGCGGGGGTGCGTGGTGGTCATCGTCCTGCTCCTTGGATCTCGAGGCGGCGCTCGGCCGCAGGGGTGGAGGCGGCGGTGAGCCGCTCGGACAGCAGCTCGGTCAGCGAGCGCTGCGCGGTGCGGATGCTCCGGAGGCCGCCGTGGCGGGTGAGGGTCGCGAGCACCTGCTCGGGGACGTCCCGGCCGCTGCCCTCGATCGAGACGAGCAGCGACTCCGGCTCACCGGGGACCGGCTCGGCCGACAGTCCCGGTGTGACGCCGAGCTCGGCGACGAGCAGGTCGTCCAGGGGGCGGGAGAACTGCAGCTGCCAGCGGCTGCGGCCGTCGTCCTGCAGCTCGGCCACCGCTCCGCTCGCGGTCACGCGGCCGGAGTCGAGCACGCAGACGGTGTCACAGAGGCGCTCGACCAGGTCGAGCTGGTGGGAGGAGAAGAGCACGCCGACGCCGCGGGCGGACTGCTGCCGGATCAGGCCGGCCATCGTCTCCACGGCGACCGGGTCGAGCCCCGAGAAGGGCTCGTCCAGCACCAGGAGCGACGGATCGCCCACCAGGGACACGGCCAGCTGCACGCGCTGCTGGTTGCCGAGCGAGAGGTCCTGCACCAGGGTGTCGGCCCGCTCGGCCAGGCCCAGCGCGTCGATCACCTCCTCGGCGGTCTCACGGGCTCCCCGGGCGTCGTGCCCCTCGAGCAGAGCGAAGTGGATCACCTGCTCGCGGACCCGCATCTGCGGGTAGAGGCCGCGCTCCTCCGGCATGTAGCCGATCGAGCGGCGGTCCTCGGCGGTGATCGGCGCGCCGTCCCAGGTGATGGTCCCCGTGTCGGGGGTGAGCAGGCCCAGGATCAGCCGCATCGTCGTGGTCTTGCCGGCGCCGTTGCCGCCGATGAAGCCGACGATCTCGCCGCGGCCCACGGACAGGTCCACGTCGTGCAGGACCCGGTGGCCGCCGAATGCACGGCTCACGCCGCTGAGCTGAAGCCCTCGCATGTCATCTCCTCGAAGTCGTTTCTCTTGACTCCTCAGACGCTACGGACGCTCTCGCGACGGGCTCCTGTACTTCGGTACAGCGCCGAGGTGGCCGAAAGTGCAGGTCCCGCATCACCGGACGTGCAGGTCCCGAGGCGGCCGCGCGTGCAGGTCCGGGGGCGGCCCGGGTGCGGGCCGCCTGCGTCCCGAGCACGACGGACGCCCCCGTGCTCGTCCGGTCGGCGACCGGAGCGCACAGGGGCGTCCGTGGAGGAGGAGGGGCGGGGTCAGGCCGTCGCGCAGCTCCCGTCGACCTCGCCGATGACGCCGTCCGTCACCGACACGACCGCGCAGTTCGGGTAGCCCCGCTGCGGCCGGTGCGCGGGGTCGAGCGCGCGGAGGATGCTCCCGAGCACCGCTCCGTGCGTCACGACCAGCACGTCCCCGTGCTCGGCCGCCGGCGCGAACCGCGCGATCGCGGCCTCCACGCGGGCGCGCACGGTGGCACCGCTGTCGGCCCGGCCGGAGGGGTCGTGGCGATGGATCGCGTCGAGCACCGAGTCGAGACCGGCGTCGGTCATCCGCGGCCAGTCGGCGGAGGCGGGCACGTAGGAGTAGCCGTGATCGGCGAACACCGGCTCCCAGAGCGAGGCGTTCGGCTGCCCCTCGAAGGCGCCGAAGTGCCACTCGCGGAGCTCGACCATCGGCTCGGCCTCGAGCGACGGGTGCCCGGCGAGCGCCGCCGCCGCCGTGGTGCGGGTGCGGGTGAGGTCGCTCGTGAACGCCGCGACGAGCGGCACCTCGCGCATCCGCTCGCCGAGGGCCGCCGCCTGGCGCTCGCCGCGCTCGGTCAGGGGCGAGTCGCACCAGCCCTGCAGCTGGCCGGCGACGTTGAAGAGGGTCTCGGCGTGGCGGACGAGGTGGATCGTGCCGCTCACGGGCGCTCGCTCGCGGGCGTCGTCGGGCGGGCGGGGGTGGTGCGGTGCATGCGGTTCTCCGGGGTCAGCGCGCTACTCCGGAGCGGCGCGCGCGATGTGGAGGGCCAGGAAGGCGACCTCCTCGTTGGGCAGGGCGGCCTGGTACTCGGCCGCCACGAAGGAGCGGACCCGCTCGGCGGAGGCGATCGCGCGCGGGTAGCGGGCGCTGAGGCTGGTGAAGAGGAAGTCGTCCTCGCTCTCGAGCAGGCCGCCCGAGAAGAAGCGCTCGGCGAAGTACTGCAGGTGCGCCACGAAGCGGGCGGAGCGGAGGTCGTCGCGGTCGAGCGCGGCTCCGCTGGAGTGCTGGATGATCGCGGTCACCGAGCGGATGAGCTGCACGATCCGGAGCGAGTCGATCCCGACCTTGCCGAGCTCCGCGTTGGCGAGGTGGAACGCGACGTTCGCGGCCTCGTCGGCGGGCAGCTCCACGTCCAGGCGCTCGCGCATCCGCTCGACCGCCCGCTCCCCCACCGCGTACTGCACGGGGTAGACCGTCCGCATCTCCCAGGCCAGCCGGTTGGCGACCGAGAGCCCGCGCCGCTGCCGCTCCACCGCGAAGTGCAGGTGGTCGGTGAGCGCGAGGTACACGTGCGGGTCGAGCTTCAGCCCCTGCTCCTCCGCGTCGGCGACGACCGCGCGGGTGAGCTCGACGAACTCCGGCGGGATCTGCGCCAGGAGCTCGACGAGGTTGCGCTGATCCGAGTCGTCCAGCGCCACGAACACCTGGTCGACGCTCGAGGGCTCGATCGCCTCGCCGGCCTTCGCTCCGAAGCCGATCCCCCTGCCCAGGAGCACGCGCTCGACGCCGCGCTCGTCGACGACGAGGACGACGCTCGAGTTGAGCACCTTCTTGATGGTCTGCATGCGTGTCTCCGTCGACGGCCGCGTCAGGGCTGGGGTGGGGGTGGCGGGGCCTCTGCCCGGAGAGCCGGACGGCGCCTCCGGGCAGAGGAGGATCATCCCAGATCCGCGCCGTTGGAGGCGATGACCTTCTGGTACCAGAAGAACGAGTCCTTCCGGTAGCGCTCGGTGCTGCCGTGGCCGAGGTCGTCCATGTCGACGTAGACGAACCCGTAGCGCTTCGAGATCTGCGAGCTGGAGGCGCTGATCAGGTCGATCGGCGCCCAGCTCACGTAGCCGAGCAGCTCCACGCCCTCGTCCACCGCCTGGATCATCTGCTCGAAGTGCGCGCGGAAGTAGTCGATCCGGTACGGGTCGTGGACCCGGCCGTCCTCGGTCAGCTCGTCGCGCATCCCGAGGCCGTTCTCGACGATGAACAGCGGCTTGCCGTAGCGGTCGTAGAGGTCGATCAGCGAGATCCGCAGGCCGACGGGGTCGATCTGCCAGCCCCACTCGCTCGACTCGAGGAACGGGTTCTTGACGCCGAGGACCGTGTTGCCGGGGGTGCGCTCGGCGTCGGGGCGCACGGACTCGGTCATCGACATGTAGTAGCTGAACGAGATGAAGTCGACCGGGTGCTCGCGCAGCAGCTCGACGTCGCCCGCCTCGAACGGGATCTCGACCCCGCGGCTCTCGAGCGCCCGCAGCGCCAGGCGCGGGTAGGCGCCGCCCGCCTGGACGTCGGTGCAGAGGTAGAGCATCCGCTCCTTCGCCTGCGTCGCCGCGACGTCGTCGGGGTGGCAGGTGTTGGGGTAGGTGGTCAGCATCGTGAGCATGCAGCCCATCCGCGACTCGGGCCACAGCTCCTTCAGCGTCCTCGTGACCGAGGCGGAGGCGACGAACTGGTGGTGCAGCGCCGTGTAGCAGGCCTGCTCCACGCTGCCCTCGACGGTCTCCTCGATGATCCCGCCCGAGGTGAACGGGTGGCGGATGATGCCGTCGATCTCGTTGAAGGTCAGCCACATGTCGACGAGGTGGCCGAAGCGCTCGAAGCAGGTGCGGGCGAAGCGCTCGAACAGCCCGATCGTGCGGCGGTCGACCCAGCCGTTGTGCTTCAGCGCGAGCGCGAGCGGCGGGTCGTAGTGCGAGAGCGTGACCAGCGGCTCTATCCCGAGGCGCCGCATCTCGGTGAAGAGGGCGAGGTAGTAGGCGATGCCCTCCTCGAGCGGCTCCGCCTCCTCCCCCGTCGGGTAGAGGCGGGTCCAGGCGATCGAGACGCGGAGGGTGGTGAAGCCCATCTCGGCGAACAGCGCGAGGTCGCCGGGGTAGCGGTGGTAGAAGTCGATGCCGCGGCGCTTGGGGTAGTACTCGGTGTCGTCGTCGGACATCGCCGCCGTGATGCTCTCCACCGTGTTGCGGTGGTGGATCGCGTACTCCTTCGGGTCCGCCTTCGGCTTGTAGGAGGCGACGTCGCTGACCGCCGGGCCGCGCCCGCCCTCGCGCCACGCGCCCTCGACCTGGTTGGCGGCGAGGGCGCCGCCCCATCGGAATCCGTCAGGAAGCGCCATCGGCGAGCTCCTTCTCTCTCTGCGTCACGGTCATGATCCGGTCGCCGGCGGTGATCCGCTCGGCGGCCTCGACGAGCACGGTGTACTCGGCGGAGTTGGTCACGAGCACCGGGGTCGTTGTGTCGTAGCCGGCCGCGGTGATCGCGGCCAGGTCGGCGGTGAGGAGGAGCTGCCCGGCCTCGACCCGGTCGCCGACCGCGACGTGCGCCTCGAACGGCGCGCCGTCCAGCTGCACCGTGTCGATGCCGACGTGGATGAGCACCTCGACGCCGTCCGCGCGGCGGAGCCCCACGGCGTGGCGGGAGGAGAGCAGCGCGATGACCTCGCCCGCGAACGGCGCCCGGACGGCTCCGTCGGTGGGGCGGATCGCCAGCCCCTCGCCGAGCACGCCGGCCGAGAACACGGGGTCCGGCACCTCCGAGAGGGGGATGACGGAGCCGGTGAGCGGCGCCTGCAGCGCGAGCGGGCTCCCGGCGGCGGCCGCCACGTCGCCGAGCGCCTGGACGCTGGCGGAGGCGTCGTCGCGCCAGATGACGAAGGAGACGACGAACGAGACGGCGACCGAGATCAGCAGGCCGATCACGGCGTTGAGCAGGTTCCAGGGGTTCAGCCCGTCGATGAACATCGAGATGCTCGCGACGCCGGGGCTGACCAGCGCGAACGCGGCGACCTGCGTGGCGCCGATGTAGGCGCCTCCGACGACGCTGCCCGTGATGACGGAGACCAGGGCGCGCTTGTTTTGCAGCGTGACGCCGTAGAGCGCCGGCTCGGTGATCCCGAAGAGGGCCGAGAGGCCGCCCGAGAAGGCGGTGGCGCGGAGGGTCGCACTCTTGGTGCGCAGGGCGATCGCGAGGCTGGAGCCGGCCTCCGCCGCGTTGTGGGCGAGCGAGGAGGCGAGGTAGAAGGTGTCCTTGCCCGCGCTGGCCATCGTCGCGATGGTCGGCGGGATGAACGCCTTGTGCATGCCGACCGAGATGATCAGCGGGAGCACGCCGGCCAGCAGCGCGACGGCCACCCAGCCGAGCGCCCCGTAGAGGCCGATCATCGCGCCGGTGAGCATCGAGCCGAGCCAGTAGCCGAGAGGGCCGAGCAGGAAGATCGTGGCCGGAGCGACGATCACGAGGCACATCAGCGGCACGTAGAACGTGCGGATCGGACCCCACGAGTGCTTCGTGAAGAAGCGCTCGACGACCGAGAGCAGCAGCACGGCCAGGATCGCCGGGAACACCTGCGCGTTGTAGGCGATGACCGGCACCGGGATGCCGAAGAGCGCGACGCCGCCCTCCTGGTTGAGCAGCGTCGTGAACGCCGGGAACACCAGGACGCCGACGAGCCCGAGCGCCAGCGGCCGGTTCACGTCGAGCTTCTTCGCGCTCGTGTAGGCGACGAGCAGCGGCAGGAAGCCGAACACCGCGTCCGGGATGGCGGACAGCAGCTTGAAGTTGTCGGAGGCCGGGTCGAGCCAGCCCAGCGCCGAGGCGAGGACGAGGAACGACTTGAAGATGCCGGCGCCCGCGATGGCCGGGATGATCGGCGTGAAGACGCTGACCACGAAGTCCATGATCGTCGCGCCGAGGCGCTTGAGGGACCGCGGCTGCTTCGCCTGCTCCGCGGATGCGGTGGTGCCGCCGCGCAGCTTCTCGACCGCCGCGTACATCTCGCTGACGCCGCTGCCGACGATGACCTGCGTCTGCGGGCCGGTGACGACACCGATCACGCCGGGCACCGCCTTCAACGCCTCGACGTCGGCCTTCGCGTCGTCCGCCAGCGCGAACCGCAGACGGGTCGAGCAGTGCTGCAGCTTCGCCACGTTGGCGGCGCCGCCGACGTGCTCGAGGATCGCCTTCGCGCTCTCCTGGGTACTCATCGGTACTCCTCCGGGTGTGTGGGGACGCGCGCTTCCCTGCGCTGTGCTGCCCGGCCGTCCGTCGCCGTCCCCGCCCCCTCCGGCACCGTCATCGGTGCTCCGGCGGAGCGTCAGGAGGCGTCCGGGCACAAAAAAAGGACCCGACGACGCTCATTACGCGTTTCGTCGGATCCTGCCTGCACGACCAGTCACATGTCCGGGAGCGAACGTAACACGGGGGTGGGTGGGGCGTCAAAGAGGGGGGCGTGCGCACGGCCATCGCGTACGGGCGGTTGTTGCACCGGTGTCGGCATGATGGACACGTGGACACTCTCGACGTCGTTGCGGCGGTCATCAGCGATCGCGGCCGTATTCTTGCCTGCCGTCGGCGGGCGGACAAGGCGGCGGGCGGGCTCTGGGAATTTCCCGGCGGCAAGAGAGAACCTGGCGAAACGGCTGAAGGCGCCCTCGAGAGGGAGATCCGCGAGGAGCTGAGCGTGGAGATCGAGGTCGGCCCCAAGCTGACGTCAGACGAAACGGAGGTCGGCGCTCTCACCATTCGGTTGCACTGCTTCCGAGCCGTGGTTCGTGGCCCACGCCCCACGGAGAGCACCGACCACGACCAACTCCTCTGGCTCCTTCCGAGCGAACTCCCCGGACTGGAGTGGGCCCACCCCGATCTGCCGGCCGTTCGGCTTCTTTCCTCTACGGATTGATGAGGTCGAAGCCCTCGTCAGACCTGAACGCTGTGATGATCGAGAGGCTGCGGATGAGATCCAGCATGTCCTCTTCCGGGCGACCGGGAAGCAGGATGACGGGGACTGCCGCGTAGCCCTCGCGCTGCGCAAGATGGGCATAGTCGAGCACCTGCCCGATGGCCATGCGGACGAAGGACCGGGCGGTCGACTTCTTGGCTTCGACAATCCAGCCGCTCGATCGGACGTAGAGGTCCGGCTCGACCCGTGAGCTGCCGACCGGGAGCGTCAGACGACTGGGCGGCGTGCCGTTCTCGGTCAGCCAGAGCCCAAAGTCGGACTGCAGCTCGAACTCGATTCGGGAGACGACCCGGTCATCGAGAGGGCTGACATCCGCACCCGCGATGACGATGTCGGAGTGCTCGGGAGGCGTCCAGTCGCCGAGCGAGGCAGCGGACTCCTGCGTGCCACCGTAGGTCGGCAGCCGAGTGATGTCCGCCGCAAGCGGCAGGAGAGTGAAGATGATGCCGCGTCGCTGCGTCCCTTCGGTGTCCGGGATGATCTCCCACCGGTAGGTCGGAGTCCCTGTCGTGAAGGCACCGATGTAGGTCACGCTCGTTCCCTGCACCGTGAAGAGTCGAAGCACCCGCCCATCCTGTGCCGCGTCCCGGAGAGCCCTGTTGCCGCGAAGAAAAACCTGGTCACCGACCTGCCCTTCTCCCGTGTAGGAGTAGGACCCGTCCTCGCGAAGTCCCTCGAACCGGTCGTAGCCGTATCGAGCTCCCTTCGCCGGATCGGTGAAGATGAAGATTTCACGGAGCGCTCGCGGCGTCACGATTCCCTGCTGCTGCTGCCCTCCGTAGGCGCGGTGAATATCACGCCGGAGGACCTGGTCGCCCACTTCCAAGGTGAACCGACGCTCGGTGGTGTCTCGTCGAAGCAGACGGGAGCGGACAGCCTCCGCCTGCTCTTCGGTCAGATCCCACCGGGATTCCTCCGCGGGAAGAGTTCCGTAGGAGGAGCGGAGGAGGCTTCGGATTCGACGCTGAGAAACGCCCAGTTCAAGTGAGAGTGTGGCGGGAGTAACGGGAGGCATCTCGCGAGACTAGAAATGCTCGGAACACGTTCTGTCGAGATGCACTCGTGTTAGCGACAGAGTTACTCATTTTGCGTAAGTGCTGAACTTTGTGCCGCATGGGTCCCAGAAAAGAGGTCACGGAAGAGACCATTACTCACTATTGTCGTAGTTGAAAGACGCTACTGTAGTCGCGTCTGCCGCTGTTGCGGCGTCGGGACGACCCTCCATCAGAGGAAAGAGGTTCTCCCCCTCACTCCCCGCACCCCGCCAGCACCGCCTCCGACGCCGCCCGGTCCCGCGCATCGATCCCGAGCCCGTAG
Organism: Rathayibacter sp. AY1B7; assembly: GCF_002932735.1. Lineage (NCBI taxonomy): Bacteria > Bacillati > Actinomycetota > Actinomycetes > Micrococcales > Microbacteriaceae > Rathayibacter > Rathayibacter sp. AY1B7. Next base: position 175,841 of record NZ_PSWK01000001.1, on the reverse strand, counting down.
TCGCTGAGCACCGCCACGAACTGCTCCACGTACCCGCAGCGCAGCTCCGCGGCCGGTGGCAGCCACTCCCCCGGGCCGGCGTCGCTCTTCGCGCGGTTCGTCTGCTCGGACGCGGCGACGAGGTTCGTGGGATCGTTCGCGAAGGCGAGGCGCTGGTCGTCCGTCCACGACCAGGCGCCGTGGTGCCACGCCCAGCCGAGGGCGACGACGTGGTCGATCTGCACGAGGCGGGAGGTGTCGGTCCCGGAGACGAAGGCGACCGAGGTGCCGTCGTAGGGGTCGATCAGGGTGCCGGTAAGGACCTTGCAGTCGCGGGTGCCGGGCTTGAACACGGGGGCGAGCAGGTCACGGCCGAGGACGTCGTTGCGGGTGTCGCAGCCGTTGCGGTCGACGTCCGACCACGCCTGTCCGAAGAGGTCGCGGTCGTAGGGGACGGCGGCGGGGCCTTCGACCGCGGGGAGAGCGGCCAGCGTCGCGAGGAACGGAGCGGACGGCTCCGTTTCCGGAGTGGACGGCTCCGTTTCCGGAGTGGACGGCTCCGTTTCCGGAGCGGACGGCTCGACGTCCGCCGAGGGGCTGCTCGGCGCGGGAGCAGCCGGACTGCTCGACGCCGCAGAAGCACCGGCCGAGGAGGACACCGCCTCCGGTCCGCCTCCTCCCGCCGTCTCCGACAGTGCGACGGCTGCGACGGCGAGCGCCGCAGCCCCCAGCAGAGCGAGGATCGCACCGGCCCGTCGACGAGGGCGCCGGCGCACGGGGGACGTAGGCCAGTGGCGCATGATCGACCCCTCCTGCCACGAGACCCGCGATGCGGTCGACGCGACGCGCCTCCTCAGTATGCGGAGTGACCCGCTCCGGGCTCGACGGTCGGGCGGAGCGTCGGGAACGGGGCGGCCGCGCGGAGCGACGGCGTCGACGGCCGGGATCGAGCCTCCCGGAGGCCACCTCGTCGCGCCCGCATCGGCGACCCGCGCCTGCTTGACTGCTCCCATGGAGATCTTCATCGGAGTGGTCGGCCTGCTCGGCGGGCTGGTCATCGCCGGGCTCGCGGTCGTCGCGGTGGTCATCGGACGGCGGCGGGCGGTGCCGGCATCGCTGGTCGACGTCGAGGTGCGGCTGACGCACGCCGGGGACGACTGGTGGCGGGTGGGCGCGCGGGTGCGCAACTCCGGCCGGTCGCTCGTGCCGGTGACGAGCTACACCGACGGGCGGCCGATCGCGGTCGATCTCGGCGGGGCCGTGTCGGCGGAGTGGTACGGGTCGGCTCCCCGGTCGGACGCGTGGCGGATCGATCCGGCGGTCGGGCTCCTCCTCGGACCCGTCGCGCTGGAGCGCGGGGCCGACCTGGGGGCGACGATCGTCGTGCGCGGGCGGCCGCAGGTGCGGATCGACGCGCCGCTGCGCTACGTGCCGGTGCGCGAGAACGTGATCGAGTCGCAGACGCCGGACGCCGCTCCGGTCTGGGGCGTGTCCGAGGCCGCGGCCGCTCCGGCAGCAGCGCCGGCGTCGGCTCCCCCTGCGCCGATCCGTCCGCGCCAGCAGCGGCCGATGGACGCCGACCCGTCACGTCCCGAGCGCGAGAGCGTCCTCCGCGGCGGCTTCGGGGTGTGGGCGGCGATGATCGCGGGCGGCGCAGGAGCCGTCGGCGTCGCGATCGGGATCGCCCTCGAGCTGGCCGGCGTCGAGGCGTCGGGGCTGGGCGGCGCGGGCATCATCCTGATCGCGGCCGGCTTCCTCGGCCTGGTCGGCACCCTCGTGATCCGGCTGCTGCGCCGCTGGCTCGAGCCGCCCGCCCTCTGGCGGACGCCCGCGCAGCGCCTCCGCCGCCCCGGGACGATCACCGTCCTCATCCTGAGCTACGCCGGGCTGGCGCTGTTCTGCACCGAGTTCGCGGCGCAGTCGGTGACCGGCGACACGACCTGGGTGGCCGGTGTCGCCGTGCTGATGCTGATCGCCGCACTGATCGGCATGGGACTCGTCGGGTTCCTCCGCCTGGTCGTCCTGCTCGGCGTGCGCCGCGCCTCCCGGGAGACCCCGTGACCCGAGAGGTCGTCGTCGTCGGAGCCGGCCTGGTCGGAGCGGCGACAGCCCGCGCCCTCACCGAGCGCGGCGATCGCGTGGTGCTCGTCGAGCAGTTCGAGCGGGGCCACGACCGCGGCTCGTCCCACGGCGAGACGCGCATCTTCCGCCGCGGCTACCTCGAGGACGACTACCGCGCCCTCACCGGACGGGCCGGGCGCGCCTGGGCACGGCTGGAGGCCGAGACCGGCCGCCGCCTGCTGCACCCGGTCGGCGCGATCGACCACGGCGACCCCGCCGTCCTGGCCGCCGTCGAGGCTGTCCTCCTGCGCGACGGGATCACCGTGGTACGGATCGGGGCGGACGAGGCGCAGCGGCGTTGGCCGGGACTCCGCTTCGAGACAGACGTCCTGCTGCACCCCGAGGGCGGACGCCTCGACGCGGCGGCCGCGATCGACGCGATGCTCGACTCCGCCCTCGGACGCGGCGCCGTCCTCCGGACGCGGACGCGCGTGCTGGGCATCGAGGAGCGCGCCGACGACGTGCGCGTGCTGACCACCGACGGCGCCCTCGACGCCGACGCGGTCGTCGTGGCCGGCGGATCCTGGACGCCTCCGCTCGTGGACGGCCTCGTCCGCGCGGCCGGCCGACGCCTCCCTCCGCTGCGCGTCACGCAGGAGCAGCCCGCGCACTTCGCGACCGATCTGCCCCTCGACTCGTGGCCGAGCTTCGCCCACCACCGCGCCGGCCTGCCCGTCGTCTACGGGCTCGCGACGCCCGGAGTCGGGGTGAAGGTGGGCGAGCACGGCACCGGTGTCGTCGTCGATCCGGACGAGCGCACCTTCGAGCCCGAGCCCCGGGCGCTCGCCCGCCTCGTCGGCTACGTCGCGGAGTGGATCCCGGGCGTGGACGCGGCGAGCGCCGCTCCGATCAGCTGCCTCTACGACAGCACGCCGGACGAGGACTTCGTGATCGACCGCGTGGGCCGCGTGACTCTGGCGACCGGGTTCTCGGGGCACGGCTTCACGTTCGGACCGGTCCTGGGCGAGCTGCTCGCGGACCTCGTCGCCGGCGGAGCGGCGCGGGAGCGATTCCAGCTGCTGCCGGCGTGAGGGGCGGGTGCGTCCGGAGGAGCGGCTTAGACCGGGGAGCAGCGGGTGCTCCCGGGAGGCGGACTCCGATCGAGCAGGGGATGCTCAGCGGCCTGCGGGGCCCGTCCCGTGCTGCTCGCGGCCGTCCGGGTCGAGGAGCACGGCGTCGTCCCAGCCGCTCGCCGCCTCCGTCGTACGGGCCTTCGCCGGCGGGCGCCGCGCGACCGCGACGACGATCAGCGCCCCCAGCATCACCAGGGCGGCGGTCTGGAGCGGCGGCGCGACCATCGCGAGCGCCTGCCGCACGTAGAGCTCCGGCGGGACCGTGATCGAGTCGCCCTGGTACTGGTTCGGCAGCAGGAGGACCACGACCGGGAGCGCGAGCACTGCGGCCCAGAGGACGACGGTGGCCGCGATGGCGGCGGCCCAGAGCAGGCGGACCCGCTTCATCGGCGGGGAGCCCTCAGCAGCGGCACCACGACCGCCAGGCCGAGCGCGATCAGGCCGACGGTGAGGAACGGTCCGATCGCGTTGTCGCTGAGCACGCGGAGGTACTGCTCGGGCCCGAAGGCGCTCTGCGACGGCGAGTAGTCGTACCAGCTGTGGGAGCTGTTCCAGAGGGCGAGGAGTCCGACGAGGACGCTCACGCCGCCGACGACCGCCAGGGCTCCGGCGATGCGGCGAGTGGAGACAGCGGGGCGGGGGTCGGCGTCGGTCGCGTCGTGACGGTCACCGGAGTCGGGTGCCGCGTCGCCGGGAGCGGAGTCGGGTTCGGTGGGGAGCGGGACGGTCGGCTCGGTCGGGAGTGGGACTGTCGGCTCCGCGGGTCGGGGCGCGGTCGGCTCCGCGGGTGTCGGGACGGCCCGCACCGCCGCTCTCGCGCGCTCCGGAGTTGTCCGTCGGCCGGAGACTCGGGAGCCCGTCGGACCGCCGACCGACCACGCTTCCTCGTGCTCGGGAGCGGACGCGCCGCCTCTCCGGCCGGCCGATCGCCCGATGCCCGAGGTCCCGCCCGACAGGAACGGGGAGCGGAGGCGCTCCTCGCCGCTGCCACGCCGCTCGGCGCCGCGTCCGTCGTAGCCGCGCTGGAAGCCCGCGTGGTAGCGCGGGTCGGTGCCGCCCTCGCCCGTTCCGCCGCTCTCGAGTGGGGAGCCGTCCGCTCCGGTTCTCCGCGCCATGCCGTCCCCCGCTTCGTGCAGTCGGGCCATCATGTCGCACCTCGCCCGTTGCGGGGAGGTGCCGGGCGGAGCTCGGGGTGCGGTCGGCGGAGGCGGGGGTTCACCGCCCGACCGCGGTGGTGCGGGACGGGAGGCTGACGATCCCCGCTCCGACCAGCAGCAGGCCGATCGTCACCGCCGTCAGCGCCGGCCAGCCACCGGCTCCGACGGCCAGGCCGAGGAGCCAGCCGCCGGCGGCCGAGCCCGCGTAGAAGGCGATCGTGTAGACCGCACCGGCGTGCCCTCGGAGTGCCGGAGCCGCCCGCGCTCCCGTCCAGGCGGCGCCGGTCGCGTGCAGGGCGAAGAAGCCGGCCGTGAAGACGAGGAGTCCGGCGATCACCACGGCGACGTTCTCGGCGAGCATCACCAGCAGTCCGACGATCATCAGGGCGACGCCGATCCGCATGACGAGGCGGGGACCGATCCGCGGCCCCCATCTCCCCGCGAGCCGGGAGGAGACGGTTCCCGCGAGGTAGGCGGCGAAGAGGAGGGAGACGAGCGCGGGCGCCAGCGCGAACGGCGGCGCCTCGAGCCGGAACGCCAGGTAGTTGTAGACCGCGACGAACACGCCGACCGCGAGGAACGTCTGCAGCGCGATCGCGACGAGCATCGGATCGCGGAGCACCTGCGCCGTCTTCGCTCGCCAGCCGCCGGGGGCCGCCTCGCGCCAGCCGCCGCCCCGGGGCGCGAGCACGGCGAAGACGATCGCCGCCGCCGCGCAGACGGCCGTCACGACGAGCAGGGCTCCGCGCCATCCGAGCGCCGCCGCGAGCGGTCCGGCGAGCAGGCGTCCGGCGGCACCGCCGATCGTGGTCCCGGAGACGTACGCCGTCGCGGCGGCCGTCGCTCCGGCGCCTCCGACCCGGTCGTGGATCGCCGCGACGGCCAGGGCCGGGACGGCACCCAGTGCCGCTCCCCCGAGGAAGCGCAGGACGAGCAGGAGCTCGAAGGTCGGGGCGACGCAGGCGAGCAGCGCCAGGACCACGGACGTGAGGACCGCGATCCGCATGGATTCGAGCCGTCCGATGCGCTCGGCCACCGAGGCCCACGGGAGCACCGAGAGCGCCAGTCCGAGGGTCGCGGCCGAGACGGTGAGCGCGGCGTCGGACGGGGCGAGGGCCCATTCCCGCGCGAGCTGCGGGAGGACGCTCTGCACGGCGTAGAGCTCGGCGAAGGTCGCGACTCCGGCGGCGAGGAGGGCGACGGTCAGCCGCCGCTGCGAGAAGGGGGCCGCTGCGCGCATCGGTCGGGTGCGTGCGGCGGTGCTCATGGTTCCGACGGTAGACCGCCTGCGGGTGCATGACTAATGTTCTTTCTCGTACTGTTCATGCGTTCTGGTCATGTCCGGATCTAGGGTGGTGGCGTGTCCGACGACTGGCCCGCGACCCTCCGCCTCCTGCCCCTGCTCGTCGCGGTCGCCCAGACCGGGAGCGTCACGGCGGCGGCCGCCGAGCTCGGGATCCCGCAGCCGACCGCGAGCCGGTCGCTCGCCCGGCTGTCCGCCCTGGTCGGCACTCCCCTGGTCCGCCGGGAGGGCCGCGGGGTGGTGCTGACGGAGGCGGGGACCCGTCTCGCCGAGGCCGCTCAGGACGGCATGTCGGTGATCCGCGCCGGGCTCGCGGAGGTGCGGCAGGCGGGCGACGTGGAGCACGGCCGGATCGACCTCGCCTTCCAGACGCTCCTCGGGGAGAGCTTCGTGCCGGATGTGATCCGCCGGTTCCGCCGCCGCTGGCCGCAAGTCGGCTTCGGGCTCCGTCACGGCTCCCGAGCCCTCTGCCTGAGGGCCGTGGCGGAGGGCGAGTCCGAGCTGGCGATCGTCGCGGATCCGCCCGATCTCCCCGGAACCACCACGACGACCCTCTACTCGGAGCCTCTCCTCGCGGTCGTGGACCCCCGTCATCCGCTGGCCTCGCGGCGCTCGGTCACGGTGGAGGACCTCCGCGGCCTCGACCTGATCATGCTGGCGCCCGGCTACGGCCTCCACGAGTCGGCCCGGCGCCTGCTCGCCGTGGACGGCCGCGACCCCGTGCCGGCGTTCGAGGTCGGCGACTACCGCGCCGCCCGGGGACTCGCGGCAGCCGGCCTCGGACTCACGATCCTGCCGCCGAGCCCGTCCTCGGTCGACGACGACGTCCGCGAGATCCCGATCGACGATCCGGGCGCGAGCCGTGAGATCGGTGTGCTCGCCCGCGACACCGGGAACCCGGTCGTCCCCGAGTTCCTGCGGGCCCTGCACGCCGCGGCGGCCGCCCGGCGCCGGTGACCGCTGCTCGGCTCTGCTGTCAAGCACAGGAAGCGGAGGCCCTTCGTGCAGCAAGCTTCGAGAGGATCCCCGCACCGCCAGCGACACCCCCCTCCCCCCGCTCCTGCACCACGTCACCGAGGACGGCCCCGGTCATGATCCTTCTCCGCACCCACGCCAACCGCTGGACCGCGCGCGCCCGCCGCAGCGGCGTCGTCCTCGGCATCATCACCCTGGTCTCCGATCTCCCCCGCCCGGCCTACCGGACGGTCCGCCTCGACCCGACGAGCGGCGAGCGCTTCCTGCTCCGCGACACCGCCGAGCTCGAGGAGGCCTTCGCCGTGCTCCTCGCCGGGCTCGAGCGCTCGCGCATCGCGGCCTCGGCATCCCCAGCCGAGTCGGCTCCCCCGTGCGCCCCGGTCGACGCGCCCGTCGCAGTCGAGGACGACCTCGAGGAAGCCGCCTGACCCGACGGCGTCCTTGCGGGGAGACCCTCACCGCGCATCAGGCGCCGAGCTCTCCGCCCGCCTCCTTCACACTCGACGTGTCGGATCGACGTGCCGTGACACCTCGACCGGCGGATCCGTCCTCGGCAGGTCCCGCGGACCGATGACCCGTCGGAGCCGGGCCGACCTGCGCGACCGCAGGAGAGCCCGGCGCCAGCGCGGATCGGTGCGGGCTCGGAGGTGGGGGTCGAGCGGGCGGAAGCCTCCCGCGGTCCGCTCCTCGATCAGCACGATCGTCGCGGTCGCGAGGTGCAGTCTCCGGACCGGCTCCCTCTCGGGATGCGGATGCCCGGAGCGCGTGCGGAGCTGCTGCTCCAGCTGCTCCGGGTCGGCGGACCACCAGGTGCTGACGCCGACGCGTCCATCGGGGAGAGGGAAGCGCTCGGTGATGCGGTACGGGAGGCCGTGCTCGGTCATGCAGTAGTGCCTTTCGAGGAGAGGGTCCGGAAGCCCGGGCCGCGCTGCAGCGGCCCGGGCTCCGGTTCACGAGGTGCGGGTCGAGCGACGGCGCAGCGCCGTCAGGGCGCCGCCGGCCAGGAGCAGAGCGCCGGCTCCGGCCGCGAGGGGCCCGGCCGCCGCTCCCGTCGAGGCGAGCACCGTCGGCACGAGTCCGACCGGAGGCACCGCCACCTGGGCGCAGCTGGCTCCGCCGTCGTCCGCGCACGGGTGCAGGACGGTCGTCGGATCGAAGCCCTCCGGGACCTCGGTCAGGCGCGCCCGGTTGGGGATGGTCCACGCGTCCACGCCGTCGGCGACCCGTCCTGTCACGGTGAACGTCGTCGACGCTCCCGGTGCCAGAGACACGTTCTCGACAGTCAGGTCGGACGACGCCGGGCCGCCGTCCCGGGAGATCGTGACGTCGCTCAGGTGCGCGAGCTCGGGGATGTCGGTGAGGGTCACCCCGTCCGCCGGCCGAGCCCCCTCGTTGGCGACCACGATCCGGAACCCGGCACGCCCGCCGTGGTCGACCTGATTCCCGATCGCCGTCTTCTCGATGGAGAGCCTGCCCTCGACGGGCGGCACCGGGATCTCGGCGCAGGACGACGTCGCATCGTCAGCGCAGGCGTTCTCGACCGTCGGCGGGTCGAAGCCCTCGGGCTGGTGGGTGATCGAGACGCGGTTGGGCAGGGTCGCGGCGTCGTACCCGTCGGCGACCCGGCCGCTGACGTGCAGCGACACCTGGCCGCCGGCGGGGATGTCGAGACCTGTGACGGGCTCCGTGGCCGGCTGCGTTCCTCCGGCGCCGTTCTCGATGGTCGCCTCGAGCAGGTGGTCGAGCGTCGGGACGTCGGTCACGGTCACGTCCGTCGCGTCGACCGTTCCGGTGTTCGCCACGACGATGTCGAAGCCCGCCGTGCCGCCGTGCTCGGCGCTCGCCTGGGACGCGGTCTTCCGGATCAGGAGCGACCCCTCGCCGATGTCGTGCGGGACGGTGGCGCAGGGGTTCGCGTCGGTCCCCGTGCCGGACGAGGCGGGAGCGAAGGGCGCATCGGCGAGGCAGGCCGTGTTCGTCAGCGCACGGTCCCCCTCGCCGGTCACGATCACGTCGAAGGTCAGCTCGGCCGTCGCCCCGACCGGCAGGCTGCCGGCCGCCCAGGAGATGCGGCCCGTCTCCGCATCGATCGTGGCCGTGCCCTGCGAGGCGCGGAGGGAGCCGGAGTCGAGCTCGGCGTCGTCGAGCACGCCCTTGTCGAGGTAGTCGATGACGGCGGCGTCGGAGTAGTCCCCGGTCCCGTCCGAGGTCAGCGTCACCCGGTAGGGCACGCGGGCGCCGCGGAGCAGCGGAGTGGCGGAGTCGACCGACGAGGTCTTCGCGATGGTCACGTGCGGCGCGAGCGGATCGAGGCGTGCGACCGCGACCGCACCGTCCGAGCCGTAGGCCCAGTCGTCGATCGCCCGCAGGTCGCCGTAGGAGCCGTGCACCGAGTCGTTGGCGTTGGGGATGCGGCCTCGCCCGGAGTCGTCGCCCTCCCAGCGGTGCACCCCGCCGGACGAGTCGGTGCCGCCGTCGCCGGACGTCACCGCGGAGGTGCCGGAGTACCGCTCCGAGTTCGATCCGGCGAGGAGCGAGTCGTCCCAGTGGACCATCGACGGGTCGTCGCCGCCGCCGGTCGACCTCACGACGGATACGCCGCCGGCGGACGTCTCGGCGTCGACCCGCGTGAAGTGGAACTCGTTCGTGCGGCCGATGGAGGCGCGGAAGGTGACGTCGGGGTCGGTCACGTCGACCGTCCCGCCCTTCGCGTCCCGTCCGTCCCAATCGACCGAGAAGGGACCGGTCGTCCCCGCGATCCGGGTGAGGTGCACGTCGCGCTCGCCGTCGTAGGAGCCGTCCCCGTCCGCATCGACGTCCACGACGACGGTGCCCGGCTGCGTCCCCAGGACGCCGGTCAGCGTGCCCGCGTCGGAGCCCGCGGTCGACCGGCGGAAGGCGAGGCCCTCGATCGTCGGCGCGCGGTAGGCCGGAGCGATCGACTCCGGCAGGTCGGACGACGGCGGGTCCAGGAAGAGCTTGTAGGTCTGCAGGCCGTCGATCCCGGAGCGTCCGGACGCCTGCACGTACTGCGCCCCGATGCCGCCCGCCTCGCTCGACTGCGGCATGGGGACCGAGAGGTAGGACGGATCGGACGACCCGACCTTCACGTTGCCCTTGTTCGTGGCCTGGACCGTCGAGGCGACCCCGTCGTAGCCGCGCAGCCCCAGCTCGTAGCGGGCGCCCGTCTCCGTGACGGCGTGGAGCGTGAAGGAGGAGCGCCGCTCCTCGGGCGAGGAGTAGGACTCCTTCGCCCCGGACTGGATCGCATAGGACTCGGACCACACCCGGCCCGCGACCGCCGCGCCCCGCGCGTCCTGGACGCCGATGCTCCAGACGAGGTTCACCGGCGCCGTCACGTCGTCGTCGGACACCCGGATCTGGAAGACCCCGGTCTCGTTTGCCACGAACGAGCCGCCGGCGGACACCGAGGGCGCCGCTCCGGGCGCGAAGTCCTGCTCGTCGAGGACGGCTCCGCCCGGAGCCGTCACCCGGGCGGTACCGCCGCCGGTCTCGCCCTCGCCGGTCCCCGAGCCCGCCTGGAGCGGGTGGAGGTCCACCCGGAGCGTCTCGCCCTTTTGGACCCAGGCCGAGACGGTCGTCACGCCGGCGTTCGTCGCGCCTCCCTGCAGGAGGGTGTTCTCGATCGTCGTGTGAGGACCGTCGGCGGCGAGGGCGGGCGGCGGCGCGAGGCCTCCGCCCAGCAGCCCGCTCACGAGCACGCAGCCCGCCGTCGTGCCGACCAGCGCTCGCGCCGTCCGCGCTCGGGGTCGTCCGCGCTCGTCCCGCCCCGACTGTTCCGTTCGACTCATCCGATGTCCTCTCCTCTGCCGACCGAGCGCACTGCGTCGGCGGCGACCGTTCAGCCCCACGGAAGGAGAGTATTGCTCGGTTCGACGTCACCGCGGCCGGGACGGCTGCATCCGTGGAGAACGGCGCGAGATGGGCGCTGTGGAGGAGGAAACGGCGCGCGAGAAGAGCCGAGCTGCGTGTTCGCGACACGTGATCGCAGAGCCTGCGAGGACTGAGGGCGAGCGCGGGCGCGGACTGATCGCGGATGCGGGCGGAAGACGGCCGACGTCGTCGACGGCGCGAAGAGGCGTCCTGCGAGGCGGAGAACCGGCTGTTCCCTCGCCCTGCACTCACCGGGAGACCGACGCCGACAGCCACCGGAACGAGCGACCGTTAAAACGAGAACGGCCCGCCGAAGCGGACCGTTCTGCTCTGTCTCAACCAGAGTGCGCCCGGAGGGATTCGAACCCCCAACCTTCTGATCCGTAGTCAGATGCTCTATCCGTTGAGCTACGGGCGCAGTCCATTGCGTGGGCCAGAGGCGCACGCAACGAGGTACAACTATACATGCCGGGAGCCCCCTCCGCGAATCGGCGGCGGCGGCAGCGAGGGCTCCCTCCCTGGACGCTCCTGTGGCGCCCGGGCGCCCCTTCCTCCCTGGCAATTCGGAACGCGCCGCAGAGCCTCCGACGGGCGGACGCCGCTGCTCCCCCTCACGGCGTACCGTGGGCTCATGGAGGCCGCCGCGATCGAGCTCGTGGGCTTCGTCGTCTCTCCGCTGCACCGCTACGAGGGCCGCCCCGCCGATGGCCCGGTGCCGTCCGAGGGCAACGAGCAGCCCGAGCGGATCGAGATCCGCGCAGGCCTCGGCATCGTCGGCGACCGCTTCTTCGCCCAGCGCGCGCACCGCCCCGCGGCGATCACGCTCTTCGCGGTCGAGACCCTCGAGCACATCGCCGCCGAGCTCGGCGCAGGGCCCTTCGACCCCGCCGACACCCGCCGCAACATCATCGTCCGCGGCGCCGACGTCGATGCGCTCGCCGGCCGCACGTTCGCGATCGAGCAGGGCGGGGAGCGGATCGAGTTCCAGGGCGGACGACCAGCGAACCCCTGCGCCTGGATGGACGTCGTGCTCGCCCCCGGGGCGTTCCGGGCGATGCGGAGGCGCGGCGGCGTCCGGACCGCTCCTCTGACGAACGGCGTCCTCCACACCGGGCCGGCCCGTCTGATCCTCCACAGGTCGGACGACATGCTGATCTGAGCCCGGCGGCGAGCGCCTAGGCTCGCAGCGACCGACTCCCCCGATCGAAGGAGGCCCCGTGCTCCGCCCGAGCGACCTCCTCCCCACTCTCGCCACGACTCTCCGGCGCGGAGTCCGCGACGTCTTCGCGACCACGCGCTCCCGGGGGCGGGATCCTCACCGCCGCACCCGCAGCACCGACGTCTCGGTCCAGCGCGTGCACCATCGCGACGTCTGGGCGCGGGTGAGCACGGTGGGGCGCGACGGCGAGCGCACGTTCGTCCTCGTGCCGGGGATCGGAGTCGCGGCCACGTACTTCGAGCGCCTCGCGCCCGCGCTCAACGAGTTCGGTCCGGTGCACGCCCTCGATCTGCCGGGGTTCGGCGGCGTGCCGCACCCGATCGACGCGCGGCGCATGGACATCGGCGACTACGCCGAGCTGGTCGGCGCGGTCATCGACGAGCTCGGCCTCGACGATCCCGTCGTCCTCGGCCACTCGATGGGGACGCAGGTGGTGGCCGAGCTCGCCGCCCGCCGTCCGGAGCTGACCACCATCGTCCTGCTCGGACCCGTGATGAACCGGCACGAGCGCCGCCTCCCGACCGCCGCGCTCCGCTTCGCCCAGTCGAGCGTCCGCGAGCCCCTCAAGGTCGCGATCCTCGCCGCGGGCGCCTACCTCCTCTGCGGACCGCGCTGGTTCTCCCGCGTGCTGCCCGAGATGATGCACTACCGGATCGAGGAGACCGTCCCCCGGATCCGCGCGTCCGCCCTCGTCATCCGCGGCGAGTTCGACCGGCTCGTGCCGCGCGAGTGGGCGGAGGAGATCGCCCGGTCGATGCCGCACGCGCGGGCCTGGGAGATCCCCGACGCCTCCCACTCCGTGATGCACGCGCACGCGGAGGAGGTCGCCCGCCTCTGCGTCGAGCACGCGCGGGCGCCGCAGCCCGACCGGGACGAGGCCGCCCTCCGCCGCTACCCCGACTCGGAGGTCGACCACTCCGAGGAGGACGCGCCCACCGAGGACCCGATCGGCGCTCTCCGGGGACGCATCACCGAGCTGGCCGGGATCCTCGTGGACGACGACTCCCTCATCGCCGAGGGCAAGACCCTCCACGCCGAGGCGAGCGATCCCGAGGCACTGCACCAGGTCGCTGCCGACCCGGGCGACGGCGAGCTCGTCGAGGGCGGCGGATCGAGGGAGGACGGCGAGCAGGACGGCTGACCACCACAGGCCACCACGACCCGCACGTCGCGCGGCGTGAGACGCCGAGCGCAGCAAGAGCAGCCCTCCCGCCGACGCCACTCGGCGCCCGCCCGTCAGGACTCCGCGCCGACGATCTCCTCGCGGATGCGCCGCAGGTCCTCGGCGAGCGCCCCCAGCAGGATCCAGTGCTGCGGGTGCGGAGTCGCGATCACGAGCGGCGCGGTGAGAGCGGGCAGCTCGTCGGTGATCGCCTCCGGCTCGGGAACGTCGACCGAGGACTGCACGAGGAGCCGCAGATCGTGGGCGGCCCGGTGCAGCTGGACGGCGATGTCGGCGATCGTCGGCTCCCCGACGAGCTCGTCGTCGTAGAGGTCGTGCACGGTCCGCGTCATGCCCCGGACCCGGGTCACGATGCGCCCCAGCCGCGGGACGACGGAGTCGAGGGCCAGCAGCCGGTCCCGGTGGGCGGAGCGGCGCGGGTTGAGGCGGAGGGACTCCTCGCCGGTCGCGATCGCCTCCTCCGCCTTGCTCTGCATGGTCTGCAGCAGCCGGGCGTTGATGAGCAGCTCGTCGAGCCGACGTCGCGGGACGGGGGCCTGGAGGGCGTCGCCGAGGTCGTCGAGGGCAGCGGCGAGCTGAGCGGTGAGGTCTCCGATCGCCCGCTCGGCCGGCGCCAGCACGACCGGAGGGACGATGAGCACGTTGATGACGACTCCGACGGCCGCGCCCAGCAGGGTCTCGAGGATGCGGTCGAGCGCGTAGTTCGGCGTGACCGCGCCCACCGAGAGCACGAGCATCGCGCTGATCGGGATCTGCACCGCGGAGGCGGGGGTCAGGCGCACGGCCCACCCGACGGCGATCGCGGCCACGATCGCGAGGAGAACGATGATGCTCTCGCCGCCGAGCACCGTGCCGATCACGGATCCGACGATCACGCCGATGATGACGCCGACCGAGCGCTCGAGGGCCTTGGAGAACGACTGGTTGATGCTCGGCGCGACGACGAGGAGCGCGGCGATCGCGCCGAAGACGGGCAACGTCCCCGGGAAGACGACGCCGGCGAGGAGCCAGGTGACGACCGTGGCCGCCGCCGTCTTGACCAGCTGCAGCACCGGCGGCCGCGTCGGCACGGTGAAGCTCGAGGTCAGGCGCATGGGACCACGGTAGCGAGCACCCGCTGCCTCGCGGTCCCCGCGCGCATCACCGGCTCGCGGCCGCCTCGACGCTCGCGAGCACCGCGCGGAGCGAGCGCGACGCCTCCGCCCGCAGATCGGCGGGCACCCCCGAGAGCAGCGCCCGCTCGGCGTCGAGCACCTCGGGGAAGGCCCGGTCGACCAGCTCCTCCCCCTCGCGAGTCAGCGTGATGAGCGAGCCGCGCCCGTCCGCCGGGTTCGCGGCGCGCCGCACCAGGCCCCGACGCTCCAGCGAGTGCACGCGCTTGGTGATCGCGGGAGCGGAGGCGAGGGCGATCGTCCGGAGGGTCGTCGGCGACTGCGGAGCGCCGGCGCGACGCAGCGTGGAGAGCACGTCGAACTCGCCGCGGGTCAGCCCGTGGGCGGCGAGCAGCTCCTCCGTCGCCCGCACGATCAGCGCGGAGGCGCGGATCACCCGCCCGACGACGTCGACGGCGGAGGTGTCGAGCCCGGGCCGCAGCACCGCCCAGCCCGCCCTGATCTCGTCGACCGCGTCGCCCGGCTGGCTTTCAGACTGATTCACACGTAAAGTATATCTGATTCACCCGTGAAACACTTCTCCGGCCGCCGCCGCTCGGACCCCGATCAGAGGACCCGATGGCCGCCACCCCCGTTCTGCCCCACCCCCGCGAGCTCCTCGCCTTCGGCCCGCACGCCGGCGCCCATCGCGTCGCCCTGCGCGCCGGCGTCTCGATCGCCGTCCCGCTGCTCGTCCTCTGGGCGCTCGGCCGCACCGATCTCGCCCTCTATGCGACCTTCGGCGCCTTCACGGCCCTCTACGGACGCCAGCACACGCACCGGCCGCGCCTGCTGATGCAGCTGTCGGCAGCCGCGTTCCTCGTCACCACCGTGACCCTCGGCACCGTCGTCTCCCTCTCTCCTCACCGCGACTGGCTGATCATCCCCGTCGTGGTCGCCGTGACCGTCGCGGCCGCCTATCTCAGCGACGCCCTGCACTGGCATCCGCCCGGCCCGCTGTTCCCGGTGTTCGCCGTCACGGCGTGCGCGTCCGTCCCGTCCGAGCCCTCGCGGATCCCGCTCGCCGTCGCTCTCGCCGCGGGCTCCGCCGCCTTCTCGCTCGTCGTCGGCCTGAGCGGTCTCGCGCTCCCCCGCGCACGCCGCCTCGCCCCGACGCCGTGGCGCACCTCGTTCCGCGCGGTGGCGGCCCGTCCGGCGACGCGCGCCGCCCTGCTCCGCTTCGGGGCCGTCGTCCTGGTTGCAGGCACCATCCCGACCGCGACCAGCCTGGGCCACCCCTACTGGGCGATGGTCTCCGCCGTCGCAGCCGTCTCAGGAGCGGACGCCGGCGCCCGGCTCGTGCGCGCGGGACACCGGATGCTCGGCACGATCGTCGGAGTGCTGATCGCGGCCGCGCTCCTGGCCCTGCCGCTCTCCCCGCTCGCCGTGATCGTGGTGGTGGTGCTCCTCCAGATGACCGCCGAGCTCGTCGTCGGCCGCAACTACGGCCTGACCCTCGCCTTCGTCACTCCGCTCGCGATCCTCATGGTCGAGCTCGCGCACCCCGTCGACGAGCTCGTGCTGCTGCGCGACCGGGCGCTCGAGACCGCGTTGGGCGTGCTCGTCGGAGTCGTGGCGACGCTCCTGACCCACGCCGCCTCGCAGCGCTCGCGCTCGCGCTCCTAGGCTCAGGAGGATGGACCGCACGATCCCCGCTGTGCTCGCCGAGATCACGGCGGCCGTCGCCGAGGTGCGCGACGTCGCACGGTCGCAGCAGGACGGCGCGCGGGCCCGCGTCGCGGACCGGCTCGACGAGCTGTTCGCCGGAGCGACGACCCGCCGAGACGTCCGGGCGGCGGCCGCCGACGCGCTCGGGCTCTGGGGCGGGGCGGGCTCCTTCTCGGACGTCGGCTCGGCCGAGGCCGACCACGCGATCAGGCGCCTGTACCGGGCCCTGCGCGCCGGCCGCTCCTGGCTGCTCCACACCGGCTGACCCGCACGTCGCGACCGCCGCACGACGCCGGGAACGACGAAGGCCCCCTGCTTCCGTGGAAGCGGGGGGCCTTCTCGTTGGCGGTACCGGTGGGATTTGAACCCACGGTGGACGCAAGCCCACACATGTTTTCGAGACATGCTCCTTCGGCCGCTCGGACACGGTACCGGGGTCGAGTGTACGCGACGGCCGGAAGTCGCGCCAATCGAGCGGACGGGCCGCCGTCAGGCGGGGAGGAGGAAGCCGAGCACGCGGTCCCACTCCGGGATCGCGAGCAGGTGGCCGCGGCCGGGCACGACCTCGAGGCGGGAGTCGGGCAGCCGTGCGGCGTACCACTCGGCGTGGCGGCGGCCGGCGACCGCGTCCTCGGCGCCGTAGAGGAGGAGCGCGGGCGGCTCGGCGGACTCGACGGCGAAGCCCCACTCCTGCACGCCGTAGCCGATGAGGTCGGCGGCCATGCCGAGGGCGCCCTGGGCGACGGCGCGCTCGAGCATGCGCGAGAGGCGCTCGCGGACTCCGGGGGTCTCGAGCACCGCCGTGTCGGCGTCGCCGGAGCCGAGCATCCCGAGCAGGGCGTCCGGGGCGGGGGCCGGGCCGAAGGCGCCCTCGAGCGTGCGGGTGAGCGAGCGGACGGCCTCGTCGAGCGGAAGCTCGGCCAGGCGCGCGAGCTCGGCGCGGTTCTCGTCGCCGACCCACGGCACGGCTTCGTCGGGAGCGGGCGTGCCGATCACGGCGACGCGCTCCACGAGGCCGGGGTAGTTCGCGGCGAGCGCGAGGGCCACGCGGCCTCCCGCCGACCAGCCGGCGACGCTGACGGAGGCGATGTCGACGGTCGCGAGGTACTCCGCGATGTCGGCGGCGGCCTGCTCGGGGCTGGCTCCGACGCCCGCTCCGGCGGGGTCGAGGTCGGTCAGAAGGGAGGAGGCGCCGTAGCCCGGGCGGTCGAACGAGAGCAGGCGCACCCCGTGGCGCGCGGTCGCCTCCGGGTCGGGGTCGAGGTCCGAGGAGCCGGGAGCGGGATGCGCCAGGACGACGACCCGCTCGGCGCCCTCGGGGCCGGACCAGCTGACTCCGAGCGGGCGGCCGGACTTGAGGACGTGCACTGTCGAGGGCATGTCCCCCAGTCTCCCGCAGACGTCCGACGCCGACGGAGCGGCGCTCGGGAGTCGTCTTCCGAGGCGCGATCCTCCGCCTCCGCCCCTCCGCGACGACGCTCCTCCACAGACGGCTTCCACGCGACCTCTCCCCCGGCCTGGCGCGCCCCGCTCCCGGCGTCGGTGGTCGACGGTACTGTCGAAGACACGTTCGAACGAGCGGCGGTGTCGGGGGTCCCCCGTAGCGTCGCGCTCGTCCCCCTCCTCCGCCCCGAAAGGACCTCATGGCCTCCTCGAAGACGCGCACCGCCCCGTACCGCTGCTCGGAGTGCGGGTGGACGACCGCGAAGTGGGTGGGCCGCTGCGGCGAGTGCCAGCAGTGGGGCTCCGTGATCGAGAGCACCGAGCGCACCGGCCTCGTCCGCGCGGTCGCCGCTGTGGCTCCGGCCGCCGGCCGCATCGCGCGGCCCATCACCGAGATCGAGACCACGTCGGCGGCGCACCGCCCCACCGGCGTGGGCGAGCTCGACCGCGTGCTCGGCGGCGGGATCGTCTCCGGTGCGGTCGTGCTGCTCTCGGGAGAGCCCGGCGTGGGCAAGTCGACCCTCCTGCTCGAGGTCGCGAGCCGCGCCGCGGCCGAGGGCCAGCGGGTCCTCTACGTCAGCGCGGAGGAGTCGGCCGCGCAGGTGCGCATGCGGGCCGAGCGCACCGGCGCGATGCACGACAGCCTCTTCCTCGCGGCCGAGACCGACCTCGCCACCGTGCTCGGCCAGATCGACGAGGTCCGACCGGACCTGCTCATCGTCGACTCGGTGCAGACGGTCGCGAGCGACACCGTCGACGGCCTGCCCGGCGGTCCCAGCCAGGTCCGCGAGGTCGCCGCGACCCTCATCCGCGTCTGCAAGGAGCGGGCGCTCCCCCTCGTGCTCGTCGGACACGTCACGAAGGACGGCTCCATCGCGGGGCCGCGCCTGCTCGAGCACCTGGTCGACGTGGTCTGCCACTTCGAGGGCGACCGGCAGACGGCGCTGCGCTTCGTCCGCTCGCTCAAGAACCGCTTCGGCCCGACGGACGAGGTCGGCTGCTTCGAGATGACCGCCGAGGGCATCGCCGAGATCCCCGACCCGAGCGGTCTGTTCCTCAGCCGCACCCGCTTCCCCACCCCGGGCATCTGCGTCACGGTCGCGATGGAGGGACGCCGCGCGCTCCCCGTCGAGATCCAGGCGCTCGTGATCGCGAACGACGGCGAGCACCCCCGCCGCGTCACGAACGGAGTCGACGCGTCCCGGGTCGCGATGATCCTCGCCGTCCTCGAGCGGCAGGCGGGCATCCCCCTGCGGCGCTGCGACGTCTACGTGTCGACCGTCGGCGGCGTGAAGCTCATGGAGCCGGCGGCGGACCTGGCGATCGCGGTCGCCATCGCCTCCGCCCACGCCTACACGCCGCTGCGGCCCGGGATCGCCGCGTTCGGCGAGATCAGCCTCTCGGGAGACATCCGGCCCGCCTCCGGAGCGAAGCAGCGCGCCTCCGAAGCGACACGACTCGGGCACTCCTCGCACCTCGACTCCAGCGCCTTCACCCTCTCGAGCGCGATCACCCACGCGCTCGTCCCCGTTCCCGAGCGCATCCGTCCGGAGCGGGTGCCCACGCACTGACCGCCGCGTCCCCGGCACGCCGCACACGCACCCGTCCACCGCTCGGAGCCGCCGGCGCCCCCGTCCACCGCATGGTCGAGGATCGCCACCGGAGGCGAACACGGGCTCGATGGGCACTGCCCGACAGCTCCGCCCGACCACGCGCGCGTCCGCTCCGCCGCGGCCGCCCGTCGCAGCCTGCCCCTAGACGCCGCCCCCGCCGCCGCGTGGAAGCCGTTCGGTCCGGAGTACCAGACCGGCTCCTCGCCGGTGCGCTCGTAGGCCGACGCGAGCTCCGCCGACCACTCCTTCTCGAAACCGAAGAGCACGGCCCACGGCAGCAGGCGCTCCGTCACCTCGACCACCTCGACCGGTCCGACCGTGCGCCGATCCGCCCCGCGGGGCGACTGCAGCATCGCGATCCGGTCGGCCTCGGCCAGGCGGATGTACAGCTCGAGCCCGCGCAGATGGTCGCGCAACTCCGCGCCCGCGGCCGTCAGCGGCACCCTCGAGACCAGGATCGTCCCGACGACGGCCCCAACGATCGCGACGAGCATCAGCACGAGCGGGAGCGCTCCGCCGAAGGAGCGGGTCATCAGGAGGATCGCGCCCAGGAAGGCGGCCATGACACCCAGCAGCAGCGGGACGATCACGAGCACGCTGCCGCCGATCGTCCCGGCCTTCTTCAGTCCCGCCTCGGTCACCCTGTTGCCCAGCGCGGTCCGGAACTGTCCGACGGCCTTGCCGAACTCCTTGTCCTTGCCCGAGAGCTCACGCACCGTCCCCGGCGCCCGGCCGAGGGCGATGTCGAGGAACTCGCGGTCGTCGGACGCGAGGGGCCGCGGGCGTCCCGCGCGTCGCGTCGGCGTCGTAGCAGGGTCGAGCACCCGCACGGCGTACTCCTGCTTCCGCCCCTCCCCCGTCTCCTCGATGCGCACGAGACCACGGACGGCGGCGTCCAGGAGTCCGGCCGCGGGGGCCTTCGACGTCTTCCGCAGCAGCGCGGCGGAGAGGAACAGCCCCTCCGCGGGCGGGTCGTACTCGGCGACGACGGTCGGGCGGCCGGGAGCGTCGCGGAGCACGGTCCGGCGGCGGTGCACGGCGAGCGCGAGGCCGATCAGGACCGCGGCGAGGCCACCCAGCTGCACCCAGGACCAGCCGGAGGCGAGGTAGCGGTCGTCGCGCGGCGTGAAGGTCCCGGGAGCGAAGCCGATCGCCACGGTCACGTTCTCCCCCGGAGCCAACGACTCCCCCGATGCCGTGACGACCGCGCCGTCGCGGCCGATGGGACAGGGCGTCGTCGAGCCCTCCGGTCCCCGGTAGCAGCTGACGGTCCCCGTCGCGGCGGAGGCCAGCGACCCGGCGAGCTCGACGCGCACGTCGTAGCGGTCGAAGGACTGGCGCCAGCCCGTGCCGTTGACGTCCCAGTAGAACTCGTCCTCGCCGCTGCGCGTGCCGGATCCAGGCAGGGTCGTGTTGTGCTGCGTGTAAGTGAAGACGTAGGTCTGGCTGCCGCTGACGAACTCGTCCGCCGCGCTGGTGACCAGGAGGAAGCCGTCCTCGCGCTCGGTGTCGACTGGCCGCGCCTCCCCGTCGCCGTCGGTGACGGACACCAGGTCGACGTCGGTCGGGTGCCCCTCGTAGTCGAGCGGGATCGCGCGCTGCATGCCGCGGTTCTGCGACGGCGGGAACTCGGCGACGAAGGTCTCGACGGTGGTCAGCGTCGAGCGGCCCTCCTCGTCGCGGTCGAGGCGGAAGTCGGCCGAGTACTCCGAGAACCGGAAGCCGTCCACATCCGCGCGCACGACACCCGCGACGGGCTGCGCAGCCGCGACGGGCTGCGGAGCCGCCACGGCCTGCGCCGCCGCTCCGCCGACCAGCAGCGGGACCGCGAGGGCCACGGCCGCCGCGCGCCGCGCGACCACCCCCGCCCGGCCGGTCGAGGCGGACAGGATCGTGCCGAGCAGCCCCCACATGCCTGCGATGCTACGCGCCGACGCACGCCCGGCACGTCCCCCGGGCGGACTACTGGAGCAGGAACTGCGTGGGCGAGCCCGAGGGGATGCCGGCGACCGACACCGACAGGTTGTAGGCGGCGCCGCCCGCCTCGACCGCCTCGCGTCCGCCGGAGCAGGTGTCGGCGGAGGAGCGGGTGCGGTCCCACGTCAGCGCGCTGCCCATCACCGAGCGGCCCGCCTGGAGGAGCACCGGCAGATCGGCCGCGCCGGTCTGGCAGTCGGTCGAGGTCCAGATCTGCTCGGAGCCGCTCGTGATCGTGAAGACCTGCTTGCTCGTGCCCGCGTCGATCACGCAGTCGGTGCTCGAGATGTTGGCCAGCGAGAGCGAGAGCTGCGGATCCTCGCCGGGCGCGTAGCTCGTGGCGTCCGTGACCGCGGTGACGGCGACGGAGTCGGCCGAGCAGGCGGGTGCGGCGCCGGGCGTCGCACCGGGCGAGGTGGTCGGGTAGAGCGTCGGCAGCACGACGGTCGGCGTGGGGCTCGACGCGGCGTCGGAGCCGGTCATCCGCGGGAGCAGCGACAGCACCACCGCCAGGCCCGCGACGATGACGACCAGCGCGAGCAGCACTCCGGCGCGGCGTCGCCGGTAGACCCGGGAGGGCAGGCGGCGGGGCGGCGGAGTCACCGGGACAGGCTACGACGTGGCGGCGGTCAGAGCGTCTTCAGCATGCGGGTGTTGCCGAGCGTGTTCGGCTTCACCCGGGCGAGGTCGAGGAACTCGGCGACTCCCTCGTCGGGAGAGCGGAGCAGCTCGGCGTAGACCTCGGGGTCGACGACCTTCTCGCCGATCGGCTCGAAGCCGTGGCGGGCGAAGAAGTCGACCTCGAAGGTGAGGCAGAACAGGCGCTTCAGGCCGAGCTCGCGCGCGTCGTTCTCGAGGCGCTCCAGGATGTGGTGGCCCACACCCCTCCCGAGCCAGTCCTGCGCGACCGCGAGGGTGCGCACCTCCGCGATGTCGTCCCACATCACATGCAGCGCACCGCAGCCGATCGCCGTCCCATGGCCGTCCTCGGCGATGCGGAACTCCTGCACGGCGCCGTAGAGCACCACGCGGTCCTTGCCCAGGAGGATGCGCTCGTTCACGAGCGGCTCGCTCAGCTCCTGGATGAAGGGGACATCGCTCGTGCGCGCGCGGCGCACCGGGTACTTCCAATCGGCCATTCGACAAGCCTAGGCCGCACCGGGCGCGGGATCCTGCGAGCAGGCGCCCACCCCCGGACGACGACGTGCCCGCCCCCTCGCGAGAGGGGACGGGCACGTCGTCGTTCGGCAGCCTGCTACGACATCAGGTCGGGCGTCGCCGGGCCGGCCGTGGCCGCTCCGGTGGACGCGCCGGCGCTGATCGAGATCAGGCGCGGGGTCGTGGTGAAGACGAACCTGTTGTCGGCGAAGTCCACGTGGATGTGGTCTCCGGCGCCGAGCTCGCCGTGCAGGATCCGCTCGGACAGCTGGTCCTCGATCTCGCGCTGGATCGCCCGGCGCAGGGGGCGCGCACCGAGGGCCGGGTCGAACCCGACCTCGATCAGGCGCTCCTTGGCCGGCTGCGTCAGCTCCACCGTCATGTCGCGGTCGAGCAGGCGGTCGCCCAGGCGCTTGATGAAGAGGTCGACGATCTGGAGCAGCTCGGGCTTCGACAGCTGCGGGAAGACGATGACGTCGTCCACGCGGTTGAGGAACTCGGGCTTGAAGTGCTTCTTGAGCTCCTCGTTGACCTTGCCGCGCATGCGGTCGTAGCCGGTGGCGTTGTCGCCCTCGATCTGGAACCCGACGGGACCACCGGCGATGTCACGAGCACCGAGGTTGGTGGTCATGATGATGACGGTGTTCTTGAAGTCGACGACACGGCCCTGGCCGTCGGTCAGTCGACCCTCCTCCAGGATCTGGAGGAGCGAGTTGAAGATGTCCGGGTGCGCCTTCTCGATCTCGTCGAAGAGGACCACGCTGAACGGCTTGCGGCGCACCTTCTCGGTGAGCTGGCCGCCCTCCTCGAAGCCGACGAACCCGGGAGGGGCGCCGAACAGCCGCGAGACGGTGTGCTTCTCGCCGTACTCCGACATGTCGAGCGAGATCATCGCGTTCTCGTCGTCGAAGAGGAACTCGGCGAGCGCCTTGGCCAGCTCGGTTTTCCCGACGCCCGTGGGGCCGGCGAAGATGAACGAGCCCGAGGGGCGCTTGGGGTCCTTGAGGCCCGCGCGGGTGCGGCGGATCGTCCGCGAGAGTGCCGCGATGGCCTCCTCCTGGCCGATGACGCGCTGGTGCAGGGCCTTCTCCATGAAGACGAGCCGCGAGGACTCCTCCTCCGTGAGCTTGAAGACCGGGATGCCCGTCGCCTGGGCGAGGACCTCGGCGATCAGGCCCTCGTCGACCACGCCGGTGGCCTTGACGTCGCCCGACTTCCACTGCTTCTCGAGGCGCAGGCGCTCACCGAGCAGCTGCTTCTCCTCGTCGCGGAGCGACGCGGCCTTCTCGAAGTCCTGGTCCTCGATCGCGGCCTCCTTGGCGGAGCGGACCACGGCGATGCGGTCGTCGAAGTCGCGCAGCTCCGGCGGCGCCGAGAGGATCGAGAGGCGCAGGCGTGCGCCGGCCTCGTCGATCAGGTCGATCGCCTTGTCGGGGAGGAAGCGGTCGCTGATGTAGCGGTCGGCCAGATTGGCCGCCGAGACGATCGCGCCGTCGGTGATGGACACCTTGTGGTGCGCCTCGTAGCGGTCGCGCAGCCCCTTGAGGATGTTGATCGTGTGGGGCAGCGACGGCTCCGCGACCTGGATCGGCTGGAAGCGGCGCTCGAGAGCGGCGTCCTTCTCGAAGTGCTTGCGGTACTCGTCGAGCGTGGTCGCGCCGATGGTCTGCAGCTCGCCGCGGGCGAGCAGCGGCTTGAGGATCGAGGCGGCGTCGATCGCGCCCTCAGCGGCCCCTGCGCCGACGAGGGTGTGGATCTCGTCGATGAAGGTGATGATGTCGCCGCGGGTGCGGATCTCCTTCGTGACCTTCTTGAGGCGCTCCTCGAAGTCACCGCGGTAGCGGGACCCGGCGATGAGCGAGCCGAGGTCGAGCGTGTAGAGCTGCTTGTCCTTCAGCGTCTCGGGCACGTCGCCGCGCACGATCGCCTGGGCGAGGCCCTCGACGACGGCGGTCTTGCCGACGCCGGGCTCGCCGATCAGGACGGGGTTGTTCTTGGAGCGGCGGGAGAGGATCTGCATGACCCGCTCGATCTCCTTCTCGCGCCCGATGACCGGGTCGAGCTTGTTGTCGCGCGCCGCCTGGGTGAGGTTGCGTCCGAACTGGTCGAGGATCTGCGATCCCCCCTGAGGCTGCTGCTGCTCACCGCCCACGGCGACCTGCTCCTTGCCCTGGTAGCCGGAGAGCAGCTGGATGACCTGCTGGCGCACGCGGTTCAGGTCGGCACCGAGCTTGACCAGCACCTGAGCGGCGACGCCCTCGCCCTCGCGGATGAGGCCGAGCAGGATGTGCTCGGTCCCGATGTAGTTGTGGCCGAGCTGCAGCGCTTCGCGCAGGGACAGCTCGAGGACCTTCTTCGCCCGAGGCGTGAAGGGGATGTGGCCGGTCGGCTGCTGCTGCCCCTGGCCGATGATGTCCTGCACCTGCTCGCGCACAGCGTCGAGCGAGATCCCGAGGGACTCGAGCGCCTTGGCGGCCACTCCCTCGCCCTCGTGGATCAGGCCGAGCAGGATGTGCTCCGTGCCGATGTAGTTGTGATTGAGCATCTTGGCCTCTTCCTGGGCCAGGACGACGACGCGCCGCGCGCGATCGGTGAATCTCTCGAACATGCTGTCACTCCCTACAGAACCCGCAGGGGTGGGCTCCGATACGTCGACTGTAACCAGCGCTCCCCCCGGTGAGCAGGCCTGTTCGCCCTGGGCGTGCACGCGATCCGGGAGGGGTGCGGGCGGCGGTCCCGTCCACCGGTCCATGCGAAGGCATACACTTCCCGCATGAGCAACCTGGAGGAGCATCCCGACGAGCTCCCCGTCGCCGCGGAGCCGGTCCCTCGCGAGCCCGGCGCGGTCGAGATCCTGGAGGCACGGCTCGTCCCGCTCGGCGGTCCGCGCGCGATCGAGGTGCGCCGCACCCTCCCCCAGCGCTCGCGCTCGACCATCGGCGCATGGTGCTTCGCCGACCACTACGGCCCGGTGCGGCTCGGCGAGGAGGCCGGGATGGACGTCCCGCCGCACCCGCACACCGGCCTGCAGACCGTGAGCTGGCTCTTCGAGGGCGAGATCGAGCACCGCGACAGCGTCGGCAGCCTCGCCGTGGTGCGCCCGGGCGAGCTCAACCTGATGACGGCCGGACGCGGCATCTCGCACTCGGAGGTCTCGACCGGGGGCGCGCCCGTCCTGCACGGGGTGCAGCTCTGGGTCGCGCTGCCCGAGGAGGCGCGGCTCGTCGATCCGTTCTTCGAGCACCACCGCGGCGTGCCCGTGGAGCTGCCCGGCGCGCTGGTGCGCGTCTTCGTCGGAGGGATGCTCGGCGCGTCGGTGCCCGCGAGCACCTTCACTCCGCTGGTCGCCGCGCAGATCGACCTCGAGCCGGGTGCCCGGGTCGAGCTGCCGGTCGAGGAGTCGTGGGAGTACGGCGTGCTCGTCGACGCCGGCCCCGTGGCGGTCGAGGGTGCGGACGTCCCGCGCTCGGACCTCGCCTACCTGGCGCCCGGCCGCTCGCACCTGGTGCTGACCGCCGGGGACGCGGGAGCCCGCGTGGTGCTGCTCGGCGGCGAGCCGTTCGCCGAGGAGCTGGTGATGTGGTGGAACTTCGTCGGCCGCAGCCACGACGACGTGGCGGCCGCCCGCGAGCGCTGGCAGTCCGACGTGATCGCCGGGGCGGATCCCGCGGGACCGTTCGGCACCGTCGACGGGTACGGCGGACGCGCGCTCCCCGCGCCCGTGCTGCCGACCGTGCGCCTCAGGCCGCGCCGCCGGGCCTGAGCCGAGACCGTCAGGCCGAGGCGCTCCGAGGCGGGGCCGCCGACTCGGGAGCGCGGGAGTCGCGATGATCCCGCTCGACCACCGCGACTCCCGCGCTCTCACCGGCGCGTCAGGACGCGTCCGACTCCTTCTTCGCGGCGGCCTTCGCAGCGGCCTCGCGATCGGTGGCCTCGGCCGTCTCGCGGAAGGCGCGGCGCGGATCCTGCAGCGCGCTCATCGGCGAGAGGTCGCGCGGAGTGACGGCGTCGACGAGCCAGCCCGTGATGATCCGCCACTTGCGGTCCAGGGTCGGCATCGCCGCTCCGTGGTAGGCGCGGTGCGCGAGCCAGGCGGGGAGGCCGCGCAGCTTCACGCCCTTGATCAGGCCCGCGCCCTTGCCGATGCCGTACTCGGCGACGGTCCCGACGGAGGCGTGGCGGTACTCCTCCACGGTGCCTCCGGTGAGGTCGGCGATGATGTTGCGCGCCAGGAGCTTGGCCTGCCGGACCGCGTTCTGCGCGTTCGGCGGGTAGTACGCGGGCTGCTTCTCGCTGGTGAGGTCCGGCACCTGCGCGCCGTCGCCGGCCGCCCAGGCGCCGCCCACCGGCTCGCCGTCCTCGCGGATGACCCGCAGGCGCGCATCCGCCATGACGTGGCCCTTCGGCCCGCGGGGCGCGTCGGTCGCGTCGAGGATCGGGTTCGGCTTCACGCCGGCGGTCCACACGATCGTGGCCGTCGGGATGCGCTCGCCGGAGGAGAGCTCCACGACGCCGTCCTCGCAGGAGGGCATCGTCGTCTTCAGGTGCACGTGCACGCCGCGCGAGCGGAGGTGGTCGAGCGTCCACTTCGAGAGCTCGGGACCGACCTCGGGGGCGACCCGGTCCAGTGCCTCGACGAGGTGCCAGGTGACGTCGCCCATCGAGAGCGAGGGCTGCGCGGCGAGGGTCTTGCGGCTGAGGTCGAGCAGCTCGCTCAGCGCCTCGACGCCGGTGTAGCCGCCACCGACGAAGACGAAGGTGAGCAGGCGCCGGCGCTCGGCGGGGTCGGTGGTGAGCGCCGCCTTCGCGATGTTCTCGATGACGCGGTCGCGCAGGTGCGCCGCCTCCTCCACCGTCTTGAAGCCGATGCCGTGCTCGGCGAGGCCCGGCGTGGGGAACGTGCGGGTGACGGCTCCGAGCGCGAAGACGACCTGGTCGAACTCGATCGTGCGGGTGGAGCCGTCCATCGCGGCGACGGTGGCGCTGCGCTCGGCGAGGCTCACGCCGGTGATCGCGCCGCGGATCACGCGGGTGCGCTTGAGCGCGGAGACCAGCGGCACCGTGACGTGGCGCGGCTGGACGTGCCCGCCGGCGACCTCGGGCAGCAGCGGCTGGTAGGTCATGTAGGGGTTCGGCTCGACGACGGTGACGTCGATCGGCGCCTCCCCCAGTCTCTTCTCGAGGCCCCAGGCCGTGTACAGGCCGACGTAGCCGCCGCCGAGGATGAGGATGCGCGTCGTACGGGATGCCGTCATGTCCGTTCCCTTCTCGAACCCGGCGCCGGGCAGGCGGAACCGGATGGTGCTGAGGACGCTCCGACGCTACGCGGGGCGCGGCGGCCCGCACAGGGCCTTGCGCGACGAGCCGGGGCCGCGCATCCTCCGCCTGCGGGCGGACGGGAGCCGCGCTACTGCAGCGCCGAGGTGAGCCGCGCCAGGTTGTCGAGCAGGGTCGAGCGGAGCGGCTGCTGCCGCCACTCGCGGAGGGTCAGCTCACGGGAGTGCTCGCGGTAGTCCTGCTGCACCTGGCGCAGATCCTCGACGAACTCCGAGCCGCGCACCATCAGCGAGACCTCGAGGTTGAGCGTGAAGGAGCGCATGTCCATGTTGCTCGAGCCGATCACGGCGACGTCGTCGTCGATCGTGAAGTGCTTCGCGTGCAGGATGGTCGGCTTGCGGTACATCCAGATGCGCACGCCCGCGGTCAGCAGCGTCTCGTAGTACGAGCGCTGGGCGTGGTAGACCACGGCCTGGTCGCCGATCTCGGAGACGAAGAGCTCCACGTGCACGCCCCGCCGGGTCGCCGTCGTGATCGCGTAGAGCATCGCCTCGTCGGGCACGAAGTACGGGCTGGTGATGATGATCGACTTCTGCGCCGAGTAGAGCAGCGTCAGGAACAGGCGCAGGTTGTTCTCGCCCTCGAACCCCGGGCCGCTCGGCACCACCTGGCAGTCGATGGTGTCGCGCTGCTGCAGCGCCTCCATCGGCTCCGACTCCCGCAGGAGCAGCTCGTCGGTCTCGCTGTACCAGTCGGTGATGAAGATGGCGTTGATGCCCTGCACCACCGGCCCCTCGAGGCGCACCATCAGGTCGTGCCAGTGCAGGCCGCGGCGGATGTTGCCGCGCTTGTTGTAGCTGGAGTCGACGACGTTCTGCGAGCCCATGAAGGCCGCGTTGCCGTCGACGATCAGCAGCTTGCGGTGGTTGCGCAGGTCCGGCCGCTGGTACTGCCCGCGCCACGGCCGCACGGGGAGCATGTACGACCACGAGGCGCCCGCCCGCTCGAGGGCGCGCAGCCGGCGATGGGTGCCGCTGTAGTAGCCGGGCACGCGGATCGACGCGATGTGGTCGAGGAGGATCCGCACCCGCACCCCGCGCGCCACCGCGCGGTCGAGCGCGTCGAAGAAGGGCGCGGTGGTCGAGTCGGCGGCGAGGATGTAGAACTCGCAGTGCACGTACCGGCGGGCGCGGTCGATCTCGGCGGCCATCGCGCGGATGGTCTGCTCGTAGTCGCCCTGGAGGCGCGCGTCGTTCCCGCCGACCAGCGGCATCGCGCCGAGGTTGCGGTTGAGGGTGACCACCGACTCCAGCCACTGCGGCCACGGGTGCTCCCGGGCGACGCGGTCGATGCCGTCGGTCGACTCCAGGATGAACCGGTTGATCTCCTGCTGCTTCCGGCGGCGCTTGCGCGGCAGCCGGTAGCTCCCGATGAAGAGGAACAGCAGGATGCCGACGTACGGGATCAGGAAGATCGCCATCAGCCAGGCGAGGCCGGTGGTCGGACGGCGGTTCCGCGGCACGACGATCACGGCGATCACGCGGACCACGAGCTCGACGACGACGGCCGCGATCGGGAGGATCACCGCCCAGTCGGGTGCGGGCACCGCGCCTCCTCGTTCGTCGTGCGGAGCCGCTCAGCGGGCGCGGGAGGCACCCGCGCGGCGGCGGTGGTCAGGAGGCGTCGCGGGGAGGCAGGCCGCGGCGCTCGCGCTCGCGGGCCTCGATGCGGTCGTACGCGCGGCGCTCGTTGCGGTCCGAGCGGATGAGGGCGCGCATCACGAACCAGAAGATGGCTCCGACCGTGATCGTCGGCACGAGGGCCCACAGCCCCTGGTTCCACAGCTCCCAATCCATGCGGCGATCATACTGGCGGCACCGGCGCGGGAGCCGTGAGCCCGGAGGCCCGTGCGCCCAGCGGCCTTCGCGGGCGCTGGGCGCTACTGGCTCTCGACCGACTTGTTCAGCGCCGCGGCGTCGGAGTTGAGGCCCTCCAGCTCCGAGCGCAGGCCGTCGTACACGGCGATGTCCGCGTCGATGGCGGCGCGGGTGGCGTCAACGGCCTGGCTGCGGGCGAGCAGATCGGCGCGCTCCGTCTCGAACTCGGCCGTCGATCCGAAGTCGCCGCTGTCGGCGCGCGAGTTGAAGTCGTCTATCTCGACGTTGAGCGCGTCGTACTCGGCGTTGTTCGCGTCGACCCGCGCCGTGAGGTCGGCGTACATCGTCTCGATCCGTGAGACCAGGTCCTCGATGCGGTTCTCGAGATCGGTGAAGACCGCCTCGTAGCGGGCGTTCAGGCCCACGACGACCGAGCGGTCGTCGAAGAACTCGGCGTAGTGCGCCTCGAGCGCCGGCGGCAGGTCGGCCACCTCGGTCCCCAGGATCGAGTGCAGCTCGTTGACGCGCTCGCCGAGGCCGCCGGTGCGGTACAGCTCGAGGCGCTCGGCGATCGTGCCGTCCTGCGGGAGGGTCTCGTACGCGGCCTCGAGCTCGTCGCCCAGCTCGGCCTGCTCCTCCGCGTCGAGCCGCACCCACGCGGCGTGCAGCATCTCGTGCGCCGCCGTCACGTCGCGGATCCCGTCGAGGTCGGGGTTGGCGACGTCCGAGATGTAGATGCTGGTGCCGGTGTAGCAGCCGAGGACGATGTCGTCGGAGGCACCGTAGCCGCAGAGGTCGTTGAAGCCGGCGGTCGGCTCGACCGACGGGCTCGACGCGTAGTAGAGGGCGCGGCCGCGGTCCGACATGGCGGTCCGCTCCGCGAAGCCGGCGATCGTGGGGTCGGGCGTGAACGCCTCGGCCGCCCGCCGGTCGGCCAGCGCGGTGCCGACGTCGCCGGAGGAGGTGAGGACGCTCGCGGCGACCGCGGTCCCCACTCCGAACTGCGCGATCGTGAGGACGCCCGCCGCGACGGCCGCGACGATGCTCGATGCCCTGACCATGTCTCCCCCTCGGCTCCTGCGACCCTACTTGACGAGCGGGAAGAGGATCGTCTCGCGGATCCCGAGGCCGGTGATCGCCATCAGGAGGCGGTCGATGCCCATGCCCATGCCGCCGGTGGGGGGCATGCCGTGCTCGAGGGCGCGGAGGAAGTCCTCGTCCAGGCGCATCGCCTCGTCGTCGCCGGCGGCGGCCTGGCGGGCCTGCTCGACGAAGCGCTCGCGCTGCACGACCGGGTCGATCAGCTCGGAGTAGCCGGTGGCCAGCTCGAAGCCGCGGACGTAGAGGTCCCACTTCTCGACGACGCCCGGGATGCTGCGGTGCGCGCGCACGAGCGGCGAGGTGTCGACGGGGAAGTCCATCACGAAGGTCGGACGCGTCAGGCCGCCCTTCACGAAGTGCTCCCACAGCTCCTCGACGTACTTGCCGTGCGTGGGGACGTGCACCTCGACGCCCTCGCGCGCGGCGAGGGTCTCGAGCTCGGCGAGCTCCGTCTCCGGCGTGATCGCGATTCCGGCCGCGAGCGACAGGCTCTCGTACATCGAGATGCGGTCCCACCGGCCGCCGAGGTCGAACTCGGTGCCGTCGGCCCAGGTGACCACGTGCGAGCCCGCGACGGCCTGCGCCGCGTTCTGGATCAGCTCCTGGGTGAGGTCGGCGATCGAGTTGTAGTCGCCGTACGCCTGGTAGGCCTCGAGCATCGCGAACTCGGGCGAGTGGGTGGAGTCGGCGCCCTCGTTGCGGAAGTTGCGGTTGATCTCGAAGACCCGGTCGATGCCGCCGACGACCGCCCGCTTGAGGTAGAGCTCGGGCGCGATGCGCAGGTACAGCTCGGTGTCGAACGCGTTCGAGTGCGTGGCGAAGGGGCGGGCGGAGGCGCCGCCGTGCATCACCTGCAGCATCGGGGTCTCGACCTCGAGGAACTCGTGCGAGGCGAAGGTGTCGCGGAGGGAGGCGTTCACGCGGGCGCGGGTGACGACCGTCTCGCGGGCCTGGGGGCGCACGATCAGGTCGAGGTAGCGCTGGCGCATCCGGGTCTCGTCGCCGAGCTCGTTGTGCAGGTTCGGCAGCGGCAGGATCGCCTTCGCGGCGATCGTCCACTCCGACACCCACACGCTCAGCTCGCCGCGCTTGCTCGAGACGACCTCGCCCTCGACGAAGAGGTGGTCGCCCAGGTCGACGAGCTCCTTCCACGCCGCGAGCGACTCCTCGCCCACGTCGCCGAGCGAGACCATGGCCTGGATCCGCTCGCCGTCGCCGGCCTGCAGCGTCGCGAAGCAGAGCTTGCCCGTGTTGCGCTGGAACACCACGCGGCCCGCGAGGCCGACGCGCTCGCCGGTCTTCACGTCCGGCTCGATGCCCTCGTGGCGCGCCCGGACGGCCGCGATGGTGTCGGTGACTCCGACCGCGACGGGGTAGGCGCCGGCGCCGAGGTCGTCGCCTGCGAGCTCGAGCAGGCGCTCGCGCTTGGCGAGGCGGACGGCCTTCTGCTCGGAGGCCTCCTGCTGCGCGGCCCGCTCGGCGGCGGCCTGCTCGGAGTCGGCCTGCTCGGCGGCGGGGGTCGTGGTCTCGGGGACGTCGGGGGTGTCGGCCATGAGGGGTCGCGGTGCTTTCGGTTCGGGGCGGACGGCCGCGATCAGGCGAGCAGGATCGGGGCGTTGTCGAGGAGGCGGGTGGTGCCGACAATCGCGGCGACGAGCACGAGTGCCGGGCCGCGGTGGTCGACGTCGACCGGGAGGAGCGTCGCGGGATCCACGACGACGAGGTAGTCCAGCTTAACGAGCGGCTCGGCGTGCGCGACGGCCTCGGCGGCCTCGATCGCCGCGGCGGCACCGCGGTCCGCGGCTTCCGCGGCGGCCGCGAGGAGGCGCGGCAGCACGAGGCCCGCGCGGCGCTGCTCCTCCTCGAGGTAGCGGTTGCGGCTGGAGCGGGCGAGCCCGTCCTCCTCCCGCACGATGCCGACGCCCTCGATCTCCACGGGCAGGTCGAGGTCGCGGACCATGCGGCGCACGAGGAACAGCTGCTGCGCGTCCTTCTGCCCGAAGACCGCGACGTGCGGCTGGGCGATGCTCAGGAGCTTGGCGACGACGGTGAGCATCCCGTCGAAGTGGCCCGGCCGCGCGCGCCCCTCGTAGAGGCCGCCGACCTCGCCCGCGACGACCCGCGTCGAGGACGGCCCGTCGGGATACATCTCGGCGACTCCCGGAGCGAAGAGGAGGTCGGCCCCGGCCGCGTCGAGCAGGGCGGTGTCGCCCTCGAGGTCGCGCGGGTAGCGGTCCAGGTCCTCGGTCGGACCGAACTGCAGCGGATTCACGAACACCGACACGACGACGACGTCGGCCAGCTCGCGCGCCCGCTCGACGAGGGCGAGGTGCCCGGCGTGCAGGGCGCCCATCGTCGGCACGAGCGCGATGCGCCGACCGGCCCGCCGCGCCTCCTGCAGCCGCTCGCGGAGGTCGCCGATGCGGTGGACGGTGCTGATCACCCGACGATGCTACCGGCGGTCCCGCGGCCGCCGGGGCCCTCGGCACCGGGACGCCGTGCTCCTCCGCGAGGCACCGCCTCCTGAGCGGCGTCCCACCCGGGGAGCGGCGTCACGAGCGGCACCGCGCGTCAGCCCGCCGCGCGGCGCAGGGCGTCGTCGACGGAGGAGCGGACGAGGCTGGAGAGGAAGAAGCCCGGCTTCTCGACGCCGATGCCTGCCAGCAGTCCCGCCGCCTGGTCGACGATCGCGGTCGAGAAGGTCGTGGCGGTCGAGACCGCCTCCGCGTAGGCGGCGCGGTCCGACTCCGCCACGGTGACCGGCTCCCCGCCCATCTCGACCACCAGCGCCTGCGCGATCGGCAGCACCGGGCCCGGTGCCGACACGGCGAAGTAGGTCTCGGCGAGGCGCGCCAGGTCGAGGCTGGTGCCGCTGAAGGCCATCGCCGGGTGGACTGCCAGGGGGATGACCCCGGAGGCGAGCGCCGGAGCGAGCACCCCGTAGCCGTGCTCAGGCGCCGTGTGCAGCACCAGCTGGCCGGGCTGCCACGCTCCGGTCGCGGCGAGCCCCGCGACCAGGGCGGCGATCTCGCTCCCGGGGACGGCGACGATCACCAGCTCGCTGCGCTCGACGAGCTCGGGGATCGCGAGCACGGGGACTCCGGGGAGCAGCGCGTCGGCGCGCTCGCGGCCGCTCTCGCTGGTGGTGGCGATACCGATCACGGCGTGGCCGGCCCCGGCGAGCGCGGCACCGAGCACCGGGCCCACGCGTCCGGCACCGATCACGCCGACGCCCAGGCGTCCGTCGCGGCGGTTCTCAGGCATGCGGCTCCCCCTCCGGAGCGGGCCAGTCGGGCAGGGCGGGTGCGGCCGCCCGCCGCCCCCACTGGTGGCTCGCGTCGCGGTCGGCGGCCCGCACTCCGGCCGTCGCGAGGCTCTCGAAGAAGGCGAGTCCGTCGGCTGCGCTCATCACCGGCACGAGCGGAGTGACGGGGCCGGCCACCGTGTGCACCCGCGCCGAGGCCAGCCCGAGCAGGCGCTGGAGCGGTCCCTGCTGGACCCCGACGCTCTGCATCCGCGCCAGGGGCACCACGGCGACCCGCCGCCAGACCGCTCCGCTGCGCAGGATCGCGACCTCGTCCGTCAGCCGGTACCCGGTCCTCCGGAACGAGAAGGGGCGGAGCCACACCGCCGAGCGCGGCGCCCGGGTGAAGCCGGCCGCGTCGCGGTGCCGGAGCGCGTCGCCGACGGGCGTCGACTCCGCTCCCTCGGCCGGTCCGGGCAGCAGGAGGGCGAGGACGCGCTCGACCGCGGCGAGGTCGCCCACGGGCAGGATCGTGGTGTTCGGCTCGCCGTTCGCCCCGCGGGAGGCCGCGTGGCCGGCGCGGTCGATCCGCACCTGCCACCAGCCGAAGGGGCGCCAGAGCAGCGGCTGCGTGATCTCGACGGCGTGGATCCGGCCGGGCGGGATCGTGTCGCTGCTGGTCGAGAGCACGCCGTAGCCGACCCGCACTCCGTCGGGCGTCGCGGCGATCGAGTACCGGAGCGAGCGCACGAACTGGCGGACGTAATAGCTGCCCGAGCCGATCAGGCCCGGCAGGATCGCGAAGAGCACGTAGGGCGAGCCGTAGACGGCGACGAACACCACGGCGACGACCGAGGCGGCCAGGAACAGCGTGAAGCCGCTGAAGACGAGCGAGCCGAGGAGTCGGCCCGGCGGGATCGAGACGACCGACTCGGGCGGCGTCTCGTCCTGAGGCTCGCCGAACTCCTCCAGCCGGCGCGCCAGGAACCCGCCCGCCGGAGCCGCACCGTCGACCGTCGCCTCCCGCTCGCGCACCCCGGAGGCGAGCCGCAGGATGTCGCGGCGCAGGGCGTCCACCAGCCGCGAGCCGAGGTACGACAGCTGGACGTTCGCGTCCTGCCCGGCCACGCTCACCTCGAGCTTCGCGGCCCCGAACAGCCGCGCGAACAGCGGACGCTGCACCGCGATGCCCTGGATGCGGTCCAGCCGCGCCCGCCGGTTGGTCCGGAAGAGCACGCCGGAGCGCACCTCGACGAGCTCGTCCGTGATGCGGAAGGTGTGCATCCGCCAGGACAGCCAGAACGCCAAGACGGCGACCGCCAGGCCCACCGCGACCGCCAGCAGCGCCCAGCCGACGAGACCGCGGCGCAGCAGCTCGTCGACCGGATCGCCGCTCTCGTACCCCTCAGGCCCGGGCAGGAACAGCTCGACCAGGCGCTCGCGGAGGTTCGTGATCACGATGCCGAGGACGACCAGCAGGCCGATCCCGCCCTTGAGGACCGGGGTCGCGGGATGGAGGCGGTGCCACTCCCCGTCGGCGAGGTCCGTCTCGACGGCGCGGAGCTCGGTCACAGGCCGGCCCGGCGCGACTCGGCGAGCTCGACCAGGCGGTCGCGGAGCTCCTCCGCATCCTGCTCGGCCAGGCCCGGGATGCTGACGCCGGTCGCCGCGGCGGCGGTGACGAAGCGGAGGTCGGCGAGGCCGAGCGCCCGGGCGAGCGGCCCGCGGTTGACGTCGATGAGCTGCATCCGCCCGTACGGCACCGACACGAAGCGCTGGAACATGATGCCGCGGCGGAAGAGCAGGTCGTCCTGGCGCAGGAGGTAGCCGTAGGCGCGCGCACGGCGCGGGGCCACGATCAGGAGGGTCACCGCGAGGGCGGCCGCGGCGGCCATCGGGATCCAGCCCCACGGCAGGCCGATCAGCATCAGCACCACGGGCACGGCGAGCAGCAGCACGCTCGACACGACGGCCGACACGATCTCGACCGCGACGTACCGGGGCGAGACGCGGCGCCACTCCCCCGTGATGTCGAGGCGGTCCCGCCGGCGTCCCCTCGCGTCGCGGCGGGTCGTCGGCGACGCGTCCTCGGGCTCGGCGGGCATGGCGTCGTCCTCACTGCCCGCGGCGATCCGGGCGTCGGCGTCAGGCGTGGTTCACCTCGCCGACGGCGCTGTCGTCGTCGTCGCTCGGCGGGATGGTGCACAGGTGCTCGGCGACCAGGCCGGCCACCAGCAGGACGAGCGCACCCACGATGGTCGCGACGTCCTGCCACACGGAGCCTAGCGAAGGGATCGCACGGCTCAGCAGGTACACCAGGATGCCGCCGGAGGCTCCGAGCAGCAGAGCACCGACGTGGCTGGACGCCTTCGCCAGCACCACGACGCGCATCGCCCGGAACGGATCGATGGGCCGACGCAGCGTGCCCTTCGTGGCGCGGTGGATCGGGACGGCGAAGCCGAGCACGAGGGCCGCGACCACGATCAGGGTCAGCGGAACCGTCAGCGGCGGGATGAGCACGGGGCGGCCGGCGGCGGCGATCGCGAGGTCGAGGAGGAACCCCGCGACGGCCCCGGCGAGGCCGAGTCCGAGCAGGGTGCTGATGCGGGTGCGCCTCACGGGGTCCTGCTCTCGGGGTCGGCGGTGCTGCCGCGGGCGGAGTCGCGCCCCGGCCAGGTCAACCCGGCCGGGTGGTCGGTCACGCGATCGGTCGCCCGTGCGCGCAGCTCGGCCACGGGTCCGGCTCCGGGAAGGACCGCCGCCGGCTCGACGTCGAGCCAGGGCTCGAGCACGAACGCCCGCTCGGCCGCCCGCGGGTGCGGGAGGGTCAGGTGCGCGTCGTCGCGGAGCACGCCGCCGACCGCGATCACGTCGATGTCGAGGGTCCGGTCGCCCCAGCGCACCTCGCCCTCGCCGCGGATCCGGCCGCCGGCCGATTCGATCGCCGCCGTCGCCGCGAGCAGGTCGTCGGGCTCGAGGACGGTCGAGCCGGTCACGACCGCGTTGAGGTACCCGGGCGCGTCCTCGTCGACGCCCTCGGGCTTCCACGCGGGCGACTCGACGACCTTGGACACCGCCTCGATGCGCAGGCCCGGCGTCGTGGCGAGGGCCCGCAGCGCCTCCTCGAGGTGCGCGAGGCGGTCGCCGAGGTTGCTGCCGAGCGCGAGCACGACGTGGCGCACAGGGCGGACGCGCTCCTGCCGCGGCCTCACGAGCGGGTCCTCGTGATCTGCACGGCCACGTCCTCGAACGGCAGCGGGATCGGCGCGTCCGGCTTGTGGACGGTGATGCGGACGACGTCGGCGGCGGCGAAGCCCAGGGCCACCCGGGCGAGGCGCTCGGCCAGGGTCTCGATGAGGTCGACCGGGTCCCGGGTCACTGCGTCGGCCAGGGCGATCGCGAGCTCGCCGTAGTGCACCGTCTCGGCCAGCGCGTCGCCCTCGGCCGCCGGCGCGGTGTCGAGCCAGACCGTCGCGTCGATCACGAAGTCCTGTCCGTTCTCGCGCTCGAAGTCGAAGACGCCGTGGTGCGCGCGCACGCGCAGCCCGGTGAGGGTGATGGAGTCGCGCACGGCGAGGGCGGCGGGGTCGATCGCGGTCACGGGGTCTCCTCCTGAAGTCGGGCGGCGAGGGCCAGGGCACGGGCGGACGAGCGGACGTCGTGGACCCGGACGCCCCAGGCGCCGTGCTCGGCGGCGATGAGGCTCAGCATGGCGGAGACCTCGTCGCGCTCGGCGGCCGGGGCGCCGGCGGGGGCGAACGGAGCGAGGAACCGCTTGCGCGAGTGGCCGACCAGGACCGGGAAGCCCAGCGAGACGATCGCGTCGAGCCCGGCCAGCAGCGCCCAGTCGTGCGCGCCGACCTTCGCGAAGCCGAGGCCGGGGTCGAGCAGGAGGCGGTCGTCCCGGATCCCGGCCTCACGGGCGGCGTCGACGCGGCGCTCGAGCTCGCCGCGGACGTCCGCCACCACGTCGCCGTAGGACGCGAGAGCGGTCATGCCCGCGCTATGCCCGCGCCAGTGCATCGCGATGTAGACGGCGCCGCGCTCGGCGACGAGCGGGAGCATCCGCGGATCGGCGAGGCCGCCGGAGACGTCGTTGACGACGACGGCGCCCGCGTCCAGAGCGGCCTCCGCTGTGGCGGCGCTCATCGTGTCGATGCTGACGCGCACCCCCTCCGCGGCGAGGGCGCGGACGACGGGCAGCACGCGGCCCTGCTCGGCGGCGGAGTCGACGCGCACCGCACCGGGGCGGGTGCTCTCTCCGCCGACGTCGACCAGGTCCGCGCCGAACGCGGCGGGCCCGTCCCCGGCGGGCCGGGTCAGGTCGAGGCCGTGACGGACGGCGTCGTCGACGGACAGCCAGCGGCCGCCGTCGCTGAACGAGTCCGGAGTGACGTTGAGGATCCCGAGGAGCGCGGCGCGTCCGGTCGGCGTGAGGTCGGCGACGGTGGTGTCCACGTCACTCCTCCCGGGCGGCGCCGATCAGCGCGACGATCTCGGCGCGGGCGGCCGGGTCGGCGAGGGAGCCGCGGGCGGCGACCGTCACGGTCGAGCTCGCGGTCTGGCGCGGCCCGCGCATCCGCACGCAGCCGTGCTCGGCGTCGACCACGACGAGCACTCCCTCGGGAGCGAGGCCCTGCTCGAGCGCGTCGGCGATCTGCTCGGTCATCCGCTCCTGGATCTGCGGTCGCGATGCGACCGTCTCGACCACGCGCGGCAGCCGGCCGAGGCCGACGACCCGCTCGCGCGGCCGGTAGGCGATGTGCGCGACACCGAGGAACGGCAGGAGGTGGTGCTCGCAGACGGAGCGGAAGGCGAGGTCACGCACGATCACCGTCTGGTCGAGCGGCGACTCCTGGCCGCCCTCGACCACCGCGAACGTCTCGGTCAGCTGGGCTGCGGCGTCGTCGTCGAACCCGCCGAAGAACTCCTCGTACGCCTCGGCGAACCGCCGCGGCGTGTCGAGAAGTCCCTCGCGGCCCGGGTCGTCCCCGATGGCCGCGAGGATCTCGGCGACGGCCGCCTCGATGCGCGCCTTGTCGACGGGCACGCGCGCGCTACGCCGTCGCGGGGCGCGGGTTGATCAGCGGCGGGCGCTTCGGCGCGACCTCGTCGGCACCAGCGGAGGAGACTCCCCCGTCGGTCGCACCCGAGTCGATCGGCGCCTTGGCGACCGGGACCGCGATGGGCGGCAGGTCGGACAGGGGGCGCTTGTCGCTCGAGAGCCACTGCGGGCGCTCGTCGATGCGGCGGACGTCCTTGAAGATCTCGGCCAGCTGGTCGTGGTCGAGCGTCTCCTTCTCGAGCAGCTCCATCGCGAGGCGGTCGAGGATGTCGCGGTTGTCGTTGATGACCTGCCACGCCTCGTCGTGCGCCTGCTCGATGAGCTGTCGCGTCTCGGCGTCGACCGTCTCGGCGATCTGCTCGGAGTAGTCGCGCTGGTGGCCCATGTCGCGGCCGAGGAACATCTCGCCCGACGACTGGCCGAGCTTGACCGCTCCGACGTTCGCGGACATGCCGTAGTCGGTGACCATCTTGCGTGCGATGGAGGTCGCCTTCTCGATGTCGTTCGACGCTCCGGTGGTGGGGTCGTGGAAGACGATCTCCTCCGCGACGCGGCCGCCCATCGCGTACGTGAGCTGGTCGAGGAGCTCGTTGCGGGTCGTGGAGTACTTGTCCTCCAGCGGGAGCACCATCGTGTAGCCGAGGGCGCGACCGCGCGGAAGGATCGTGACCTTGGTCACGGGGTCGGTGTGGCGCATCGCCGCCGCCGCCAGAGCGTGTCCGCCCTCGTGGTAGGCGGTGATCAGCTTCTCCTTGTCGCGCATGACCCGCGTGCGGCGCTGCGGCCCCGCGATGACGCGGTCGATCGCCTCGTCGAGCGCGCGGTTGTCGATCAGCTGCGCGTTGGAGCGGGCGGTGAGCAGTGCGGCCTCGTTGAGGACGTTGGCCAGGTCGGCGCCGGTGAAGCCCGGGGTCTTGCGGGCGACGACCTCGAGGTCGACTCCCCCGGCGAGCGGCTTGCCGCGGCCGTGGACCTCGAGGATCCGCTTGCGGCCGAGCAGGTCGGGGGCGTCGACGCCGATCTGGCGGTCGAAGCGGCCCGGACGCAGCAGCGCGGGGTCGAGGATGTCGGGACGGTTCGTCGCCGCGATCAGGATGACGTTCGTCTTGACGTCGAAGCCGTCCATCTCGACCAGCAGCTGGTTGAGGGTCTGCTCGCGCTCGTCGTGACCGCCGCCCATGCCGGCGCCGCGGTGGCGGCCGACGGCGTCGATCTCATCGACGAAGATGATGGCCGGGGAGTTCTCCTTCGCCTGCTGGAACAGGTCGCGGACACGGCTCGCGCCGACGCCGACGAACATCTCGACGAAGTCCGATCCGGAGATGGAGTAGAAGGGGACGCCCGCCTCGCCCGCGACCGCGCGCGCCAGCAGGGTCTTGCCGGTGCCGGGAGGGCCGTAGAGCAGGACGCCCTTCGGGATGCGGGCGCCGACGGCCTGGAACTTCGCGGGCTCCTTGAGGAACTCCTTGATCTCGTGCAGCTCCTCGATCGCCTCGTCGGCGCCGGCGACATCGCCGAACGTGACCTTGGGTGACTCCTTCGAGACGAGCTTCGCCTTCGACTTGCCGAACTGCATGACGCGGTTGCCGCCGCCCTGCATGCCCGAGAGCATCAGCCAGAAGAACGCGCCGATCAGCAGGATGGGGAGCAGGAAGCCGAGAGCCGAGAGGAACCAGTTGGTCTGCGGGACCTCGTCGTTGTAGCCGGTGCTGCCGAGATCGGCCGCGGACACCGCGTCGACGACCTCCGCGCCGCGAGGGGCCACGTAATAGAACTGCACCTGCGTGCCGTTGTCTCCGTCGGCCTGCTTGAGCGTGAGATCGACGCGCTGCTCGCCGTCCACGATCTTCGCCGAATCGACCTTGCCGTCCTTCAGGAGGTCGAGACCCTCCTGCGTCGTGACCGGCCGGAAGCCGGACATGGTGATCAGCGAGGAGCCGATCCACACCGCGACGATCGCCAGGACGACGTAGAGGATGGGACCCCGGAAGATGCGCTTCACGTTCATGCTTGTTGCGGGTGCGACACCCGGCGCCTTTCTGACGAGGAGATTGTGCCTGCCAGGCTACCTCCCGCACTCTGAGCGCCGCCCACGCGTTCGCCGTGGGCCGAACGGCCGCGGGCGGTGTGGTCCGGCGGGGATGCGGCGGGCCGCATCCCCGCGCGCGGTCGGCTTCGCGACGGGGTGCGTTCCGCAGAGCGGGTGCTGTCGGACTGCCGGGAAACGCTGACACGCGTTTCCCGGTCCGCGTCCTCTGCCTTGCGGGTGGAGGCGGGTGCCTCACGGGCAGGACGCGCCGTGAGAGCGCAGGAGTTGTCGCACTCGAGCTCGACAGCGACAACTACTGCGGCCTCGGGAAGGAGGCGAAGGTGTCCGAGCAGGACGCGCCGCGAGAACGCAGGAGTTGTCGCACTCGAGCTCGACAGCGACGACTACTGCGGTCTCGGGAAGGAGGCGAAGGTGTTCGAGCGGGGCGCGCCGCGAGAGCGCAGGAGTTGTCGCACTCGGGCTCGACAGCGACGACTACTGCGGTCTCGGAGGGGGCGAAGGTGTCCGGGCGGGGCGTGCCGCGACGAGGGGCAGGAGGCGCGGACGGACGGACCGGGACCGCCCGGCTGGGTCAGGCCGACTCGAGGAGGGGCTCCGGGTCGCGGAGGGCGGGCACGAGGCCACGGCGGCGGCGGGCGGCGGCCAGCACGGTCACGGCGAGCGCCCCGACCAGCCAGAGCACGAGCACCAGGACCGCGTGCGCGACTCCGATGCTGCCGCCGGCGATCAGCGAGCGGAACGCCTCCACTGTCCAGGTCAGCGGCAGCACTCCGTGGATCGCCTGGAAGAAGGCGGGAGCGGTCTCGACCGGGTAGGTGCCTCCGGCCGAGGACAGCTGCAGCACGATCATCAGCAGCGCCAGGAACCGGCCCGGGGCGTCCAGCAGCGCGATCAGCGCCTGGTTGATCGCCACGAAGGTGAGGCTCGTGAGCACGGCGATCCCGATCAGCCCGGGCAGGTTCGACGCCTCGACGCCCACTCCGAAGCGGATGACGAGCGCGGCCAGGACGCCCTGGGCGACCGCCATCAGCGCGCCGGGCAGGTAGCTGCGCAGTGCGATGACCCAGGCGGGACGGCGCGCGGCGAGGAGGCGGGAGCTGAGCGGG
Source organism: Rathayibacter sp. AY1B7 (assembly GCF_002932735.1). Taxonomy (NCBI): domain Bacteria; kingdom Bacillati; phylum Actinomycetota; class Actinomycetes; order Micrococcales; family Microbacteriaceae; genus Rathayibacter; species Rathayibacter sp. AY1B7. The sequence goes on along the minus strand of NZ_PSWK01000001.1, from coordinate 134,207 downwards.
GCGCTCATCAGGTAGAAGGCCAGCGCGCCGACCCAGAGCGCGAGGGCCATGAAGTAGGGGGCGAGGCCGTAGCCGTAGGACGGCACGCGGTTCATCCGCTCGGCGTCGATCCCGACCGGGGCGGCCGCGACGGTGCTGAGCTCCTGCGCCTGCTCGCCGGTGTAGGTGGGCACGTCGTCCGCGCCGTCCGAGAGCTTCGTGTCGAGGGTGCGCGATCCGGAGGCGAGGGAGTCGATCCCGTCGGCGAGGTCCTGCGAACCGGTGGCCGCGTCGGCCGAGCCGGTCGCGGCGGTCTCGGCGCCGTCCGCGAGGTCCGACGCGCCCGTCGCGAGGGCGGCCGTCCCGGAGGCGAGGTCGGAGGCGCCGGCGGCCGCGGAGGCGATCCCGCTGGTGAGCGGGCCGACCGCGCCGGAGAGGGTGTCCACTCCGCCGGCGACCTGGGCGGCTCCGCCGTCGAGGGTCGCGGCTCCCTGGGCGAGGGCCTGCGCACCGGTCTGCAGCTTCTGGGCGCCGTCGGCGGCGGAGGTCGCCCCGGTGGACAGAGCGGCGGTGCCGGTCGCGAGGTCGGCGGCTCCGCTCGAGACCGTGGCGGCACCGGCGGCGAGCGCCGTCAGTCCGCTGCCGTCGTCGCCGACGAGCGCGGTCGCACCGGAGGCGAGCGTCTGCGCGCCAGCGTCCGCCGAGGCGGCTCCGCCCGCGAGAGCGGCCGCACCCTGCTCGAGGGCGGTCAGCTCGGCCACGCGCTGGGCATCGGACAGCGAGTCGTACCGAGAGAGCAGGGAGGCGAGGCCGGAGTCGACTCCGGTCGCTCCGGTGGCGAGTCCCGGAGTGGCGGTCGCGAGCGCTCCCGCGCCGGTCACGAGCTGCTGGGCTCCTGCGAGGGCCTTCCCCGCTCCGTCGGAGAGGGAGGCGGACCCGGTGGCCAGCGCCTCGGCGCCGGACGCCGCCGAGGCCGCGCCGTCCTTCAGGGTCGACGTCCCCGCGGCGAGGTCGGTGGCGCCCGAGGCGAGCGACGCCGCTCCGCCGTCGAGCTGCTGGGCGCCGTCGGCGACCGTGCGGGCTCCCGTGTCGAGCGCCGCCGCCTGGTCGGGCAGCTGCCCGGTCCCGCTCGCGATCCGCTGGAGTCCCGACGAGAGGTCGGACGCTCCGGAGGCCGCGCTCCCCGCGCCCGAGCGGAGGGAGTCGGCGCCGGTCGCCAGCTGCGCGGTGCCGTCCTGCAGCTGCGCGAGCCCGACGACCAGCTCGGAGGAGCCGGACGCCGCGGTCCCGGCGCCGTCCGCCAGCTGAGCGGCGCCGTCGGCCGCCTGCTCGAGGCTCGAGTGCACGTCGGTGAAGCCGAGGTAGACGTTCTCGAGGTAGGTCGCGCCGACCTTCTCCTCCAGCGTCTTCGTCACGGTGGTGCCGATGGTGGAGGCGATGTTGCCGACGATCAGGTTGGCCGCGTCGTTCGTCTCGATCGACAGCTTCGCCTGCACGGCCGCGGCGGGGTCGTCGCCGCCGACGGAGGCGACGTCGGCCGAGAAGCCGGCCGGCACCGTCAGCACGGCGAGGACGTCGCCGGAGGCGAGCTCGCGGGACGCCTCGTCGGCACCGGTCGCCGTCCAGGCGAAGTCCGAGCCGGACGTGTCGGTGGTGAGCTGCTCGGTCAGGTCGTCGCCGAGGGCGAGCGCGGAGCCGTCCGAGGCGGTCGCGCCGGTGTCCTCGTTGACGATCGCGGCGGGCACCGTGTCGAGGTGGTGCGTGGGATCGAGGTTGGCCGAGGTCAGCAGTCCCGCGTAGATCAGCGGGATGAGCGCGATCGCGGCGAAGACGACGACGAGGCGCGGGTTCACGGCGCGCAGGGCGCGGCGGAGCGGGGAGGTGGTCATTGTCCTTCTACTTCGTGGAGTGCAGGGCGGCGAGCCGCGGCGAGGCGACCCCGGTGACGAGGAGCTCGGCGATGTCGGCGGAGGCCGAGGCCACGGGACGGCGGGCGTCGCCGTCGAGGAGCCAGCCGACGACCAGCCAGGTGGTGCCGGCGGCGAGGAGGACGGCGAAGCGCTCGACGCGGGCGTGGTCGCCGCCGCCCGATCCGCGCTCGGCGAGGGGCGAGAAGGCGAGGAGCCGCTGCGCGAGGAACGCGACGACCGACTCCTGCACGGCGCGGGCCGTGCCTCCGCTCAGCACGCGGCGGTAGAAGTCGGCGTGCACGAGCAGGCCCTCGAGGAGCCCGCGGACGATGAGGGGGACCGTCCCCTCCCAGTCGGCGGGGGCGGTGCCGGGAGCGACGTCGCCGAACAGCGCGTGCATCCGCTCCACCGCGGCGGCCTCGATCAGGGACGGCACATCGCCGAAGTGCTGGTAGAACGTGGGGCGGCTGACGCCCGCGGCGCCGCAGAGCTCCGTGATGGAGGGCTGGTCGTCGCCCGGGCGGTCGAGGGCCGTCGTGATCGCGGTGAGCAGGAGCTCGCGCGAGCGGGTGAGCCGCGGATCGGTCACGGGGTCCTTCTTCCCGGCGCGAGGAGCGCCTTCTTTACGTCCGTCAGATAACTTACAACCGTAAAGAAGAGTGCGCAAGCGTCAGGAGGAGGGCGGCTCCGGGAGCAGCGTCGAGATGGCGGACGTGTCGACGATCACCGAGTCGTGCGGAGTCAGTCCCGGGCTCCGGGGCGTCGGCACCGGCAGGCGCACGAGCAGGGCGCCCGGATCCACGCCGAAGCGCCCGGAGCGGGTGCGGCCGACCGGATCGCCGTCCAGCTCGGCGAGCACCGGCTGGTCCAGCTCGAACGAGAACTCGCGGCCGGGCCACTGCCGGAGCGAGGCGAGCCCGTTGCGGTTGCCGGTCGCCACGTCCAGCGCGAGGCCGAAGCGCCGACGCAGCAGCACCAGCTCCAGGTCGCCGTCGTCGAGCACCGCGCCCGCGGCCAGCTCGATGTTCGCGACCACGGAGCTGCAGTTGCAGGCCAGCACCATGAAGCAGCGCTGCGGAGGCTCCTCCGCGCCGTCGATCGTGAGGGTCACCTCGAATCCGGCCTTGAACATCGCCGGCGCCCCCGCCGCGAAGTAGGCGCCCCAGCCCACCCGCTTCTTCAGCTCCTCGTCCGTCTTGTCCATGATCTCGGCGTCCAGGCCCACCCCGCCCATCACCATGAACACCCGCTCCTCGCCGTCGTCGAACGCGGCCGTGCCCACGTCGATGGCGCGGTCCTGCCCGAGCAGGGCGATCTCGACCGCCTCGGGCAGCGAGCCGAGCGGGATCCCGAGGTTCCGCGCGAGGAGGTTGCCCGTGCCGCTGGGCAGCAGGCCGTAGGGGACGCCGGTCCCCCGCAGCACCGTGGCGACGGCGCGGACGGTGCCGTCGCCTCCCATCGAGCAGACCAGGTCCGGGCCCGCCTCGAGTGCGGCGCGGGCCGCGGCGGCTCCGGAGTCGCCCAGGCTGGTCTCGAACCAGAGCGGCTCGTTCCAGCCGTGGCGGCGCGCGATCGTCGCGACCAGGTCCTCCGCGGCGCCGACGTCGTCGAACTTGCTCGGGTTGATCACGACGGCGACGGTGCGCTTCTCGGGTGCCTTCACCCCGTCAGTCTGACGGCACCGGCGACCGGTCCAGTCGCGCTGACGCCTCCAGGGCGAGCACGGCGCCGATCTCGGCCGAGAGCGTGGCGGGCAGCGACGGAGGCGCGTCCCAGCGGGGCCCGGCCAGCAGCACCCCGCGGCGGACGCTCGAGCTCTGCAGTGCGGCGACGCTGCCGGCGACGAAGCCGCGGACGCGAGCCGCCACCGCGGGCGCCACTCCGGCCGTCGTGGCGAGGTCGACGAGGTGCCGGTAGGCGATGCCGCCGAACAGGGCGCCGTCCCCCGATCCCTGGTCGACGAAGACGCCGTCGGGGGCGAGCCGGTCCAGCAGATCCTCGGCCGTGCGGGAGGCGTGGGCGACCAGGCGGGGGTCGGGCCGCAGGCGGTGCAGGGCGAGCGCCGCGCCGACGTAGACGGCGTGGTTGTAGCTGAAGGCCCAGTCGTCGCGGGCGGAGCCGCCCTCGCGGCCGATGCCATCGGCGACGAAGCCGGTGTCGTCGTCGCGGAGGCGCACGTGCATCCAGTCGAGGGCGGCGCGCGAGAGCTCCTCCCGGCCGTCCGGTCGCAGCCGCTCCAGGCGCGCGCCGAGGATCGCGAACGGGCCGTTCGCGGGCGCGTTCTTGTAGTCCAGCTGCCGGCGGCGCCAGGCGAGGCTCGCCCCGTGGCGGAGGTTCCAGCCCTTCGCGACGGCGAAGCGCCACAGGCGGTCGGCCCGGTCGAGGAAGCGCGGGTCGCCGGAGGCCTCCCCGAGGCGGGCGAGCGCGCCGCCGAGCCACATCATGTCGTCGAAGTAGCCGTTGACCAGGCGCCCGCCGTTGCGGAGGCGGATCGCGCGATGGATCCGCCGGGCCCGCTCCAGGTGCGCCTCGTCGCCCGTGCGCTCGAAGGCGTCGACGGCCGCGTCGATCGCGTGCGCGAGCCACCAGTAGTTGAACTCGAGGTCGGCCCGCAGCGAGGTCGGGTAGCTCATGTGGTAGCCCAGCAGCGGCACCGCGAAGAGCCGCTCGAGGCTCTCCTGCGCGGTGTCCGCGGGGCTACTCGTAGACGTGCGGGGCGAGGACGGCGACATCGCGGAGGTTGCGGTAGCGCTCGGCGTAGTCGAGCCCGTACCCGATCACGAACTCGTTCGGGATGTCGAAGCCGACGTAGGCCACGTCGACCTCGACCTTGGCGGCCGCGGGCTTGCGGAACAGCGCGAAGATCTCGACGGACTCGGCGCCGCGGCTGCGGAGGTTGCCCTGCAGCCACGAGAGCGTGAGGCCGGAGTCGATGATGTCCTCGACGATCAGCACCTTGCGGTTCGTGATGTCGGAGTCGAGGTCCTTCAGGATCCGCACGACGCCGGAGGACTTGGTGCCGCTCCCGTAGGACGAGACGGCCATCCAGTCCATGACGATGTCGAGCTTGAGCTCGCGGGCCAGATCGGCCATCACCATCACGGCGCCGCGCAGCACCCCGACGATGAGCAGGTTCTCACCCGCGTAGTCGCGCTCGATGGCGCGGGCCAGGTCGCGGATCCGCTCGTGGATCTCGGCCTCGGTGTAGAGGACCTCGGTGATGTCGTCGGCGATGTCGGCTGCTTCCACCCGGCCACTCTACGGGTGACCGGCCCCCCTCTCCCCTCCGCGAGACTCCGCTCCGGTACACCTCCGTCGGCGAGTCGCGTGCCGGAGCGGCATCTCGCGGGGAGGGGTCGGGCATCTCGCGGAGACAGGCGTCGCGGGGACGGGGTCAGGGGGCCGCGGGTGCGAAGACGAGGGTGGTGCCGCGGCGGGTGGCGAGGACGCCGGGGAGGTCGACGCCCTTCTGGCCGTGCCAGTCGGTGACCAGCGCGGCGACCGCCAGCGTCTGCGAGCGCGAGAGCGCGACTCCGAACTCGTTCGCCACGACCAGGCGGATGATCCGCTGCCGCAGCGCCGGCGGGTCCGCCGCGAGCCCGCGCGCGTCGACCGTGACGTGCCCCGCCTCGTCCTGGCCCACCAGCTCGAGCGCCCAGTCGAGGGCGAGCGCGTCGAGCGCGTCCCCGTCCTCCCGCAGCTGCTCGGCCGTGCGCGCCAGAGCCTGGGCCACTCCCGGCCCCAGCTCGTCCTCCAGCACGGGCAGCACGCGGTTCCGCACCCGGACCCGCGAGTAGCGGGGGTCGTCGTTGTGCGGGTCGTCCCACGGCACGAGCCCCTGGTCGGAGCAGGCGAGGCGGGTCGTCTCGCGCCGCAGGCCCAGGAGCGGCCGCCTCAGCGGCCCGCTGACCGGCGCCATCCCGTGCAGCGAGGCCGCACCGGCTCCTCGTGCCAGGCCCAACAGCACCGTCTCGGCCTGGTCGTCGAGGGTGTGGCCCAGGAGGATCGCGGCGGCGCCCGTCGCGGTCAGCGCGTCGTCGAAGGCGCGGTAGCGCGCGCTGCGGGCGGCCGCCTCCGGACCGCCCTCGGCGGACACCGTCACCACCTCGCGCAGCACCGGCGCGAGCCCCAGCGCGTGCGCCTGCTCCGCGGCCCGCCGCGCGACCTCCGCCGACGCCTCCTGTAGCCCGTGGTCGACGATCACCGCGCCGGCCCGCCTCCCGCCCCGCGGGGCCTCGAAGGCGACCGCCGCCGCGAGCGCGAGCGAGTCCGCTCCCCCGCTCAGCGCGACCAGCACGAGCGCTCCGGGGTCGAGCCCGTCGAGGCTCTCGCGCACCGCCCGCCGCAGATCGGCGACGGCGGGGGTCAGGCGGGGGCGATCGGGCACATCAAGTAACGTAATGCCAGCGATCCGCCCCTCCCGCGCGCGCACCCGCGCGAGCGTTCCGGAGGCCGATCCGTCCGCCGATGCGCCGCTCACGGCGCCACCGACTCAAGGAGAGAGCATGGCCGCATACGACGTCGTCGTCGAGATCCCCAAGGGGAGCCGCAACAAGTACGAGGTCGACCACGAGACCGGTCGCGTCTACCTCGACCGCGTGCTCTTCACCTCCTTCGTCTACCCGACGGACTACGGGTACTTCGAGAACACACTCGGCCTCGACGGCGACCCCGTCGACGCGCTGGTGCTGCTCGAGTACCCCGTCTTCCCGGGCGTGGGCGTCTCCGTCCGCCCGGTCGGCGTGCTCAACATGAGCGACGAGGCCGGCTCCGACGCGAAGGTGATCGTGGTCCCCGCGAAGGACCCGCGCTGGCAGCACATCCAGGACATCGGCGACGTCCCGGAGCAGACGAAGAACGAGATCAAGCACTTCTTCGAGCGCTACAAGGACCTCGAGCCCGGCAAGTGGGTCAAGGTCGACGCGTGGGGCGACGCCGCCGAGGCGGAGCAGATCGTCCAGGACGGCATCAAGAAGCTGGCCGAAGAGGGTCACTGACCCCTCGCATCAACGAAGGAACCCCCTCCCGTCGTCTCGACAGGAGGGGGTTCTCTCGTTGTGCGGTGCGGCCGCGGCTCACGCGGCCGGGCGGCCGACCATGCCGGCAGGCGTGCCCCAGGTGTTCCAGATGCGCACGGGCTTGCCGTAGTCGGCGGCCTCGATGATCTGGTTGTTCCCGAGGTAGATGGCCACGTGGTAGTAGTCCCCGCCGCCGCCCCAGAAGATCAGGTCGCCGCGCTGGCGCTGGCTGTAGGGGACGAGCTTGCCGGCGCCGGCCATCGTGTTGTACTGGTTCGTCGCCGAGTGGGTGCCGATGTAGATGCCCGAGGACGCGTACGAGGCCTTGGTGAGGCCCGAGCAGTCCCACTGGTCCGGGCCCATGCCGCCGAGGACGTACTCCTCGCCGAGCTGAGCCATCGCGTACGAGATCGCGTTCTCGACGGCGCCGCTGGTCGGCACCAGGACCGGAGCGGTCACCGGCTGCGGGAGCGGCTGAGCCGCCGGCTGGGCGACCGGCTGAGCAGCGGGCTGGGCCGGAGCAGGAGCGGGCTGCTGCTGCGCGGGCTGCGGCGCGGCGGGCTGCGGGAGGGACGCGGTCTGACGCGACGGGGCGGCGATGTCGGCCTGCGCCGAGGACTGCTGCTGGGCGGAGCGGGCGGTGGACTGCGCCTGAGCGGCGGCCTCCGCCTCGGCCTGCGCCTGGGCGGCGGCCTCGTCGGCCTGGCGCTTCTGCTCGCCCGCGAGGTACTGGGTCTCGGCCTCGACCGAGGAGTCCTTCAGCAGAGCGAGCTGGGCGACCAGCTCCTGCGACTTCTCCTCCTGCGCCGAGAGCGACGCGCGGGCCGACTCGGCGGCGGCGTCGGCGTCCTTGCGCGCGGCGTCGGCCTCGTCCGAGAGCGCCTGGTGCTCGGTGACGGCGCGGTCGGCCTGATCGCCGAGCGACTCCGCGTTCTGCTTGTCGGCGAGGGCGTCGGCGTAGACCTTCTGCGACTGCTCCGAGAGCTGCGACATCGCGCCGAGCTGGTAGAGCAGGTCGCCCGCGTCCTTGCCCTTGGCCACGAGGCTGGCGGAGAGGTCGCCGCCGGCGGCGCGAGAGAGGTGCGCGGCCAGCAGGCCGGCGCGCATCTTCGAGGTCTGGGCCTTGGCGGAGGCGGTGGTCGCCTTCTCCTCGAGGTCGGCGACGGCCTTCGCAGCGGCGTCGAGCGCCTCCTTGGCCTGGCGCCAGGCCTCGGCCTTCTTCATCGCGGTGATCGACTTCTCGTCGACCGCGGTCTGCAGGCTCGCGATGAGGCCGGTGATCGAGTCGATCTCGGCCTGCTTGCTCGCCTCGTCCTTCTTGGCGTTCTGCACGTCGTCCCACGAGGGGTACTTCGCGTCGTCGGCGAGGGCCGGGGTGATGCCGAGGGACGCGGTGACCGCCGTGACCGCGAAGGCGGCGGAGATGACGAGCGGGAGGCGGCCCTTCCAGGCGCGCTCCCGGGGTGCCGGGGTGAAGGTGCGTGCGGTCGTCTGTGCGTCAGCCAAGGGTGACTCCTCGTTGGGCCATGAAAGGTTGGGCGTCGACGGCGGAGCCGTTGACGCGGGTCTCGAAGTGCAGGTGGCAGCCGGTGGACGCGCCGGTCGAGCCGACGGCGGCGATCTGCTCGCCCGCCTGGACCTGCTGGCCGACGCGGACGTAGATCCCGCCGGACATGATGTGGGCGTAGCCGGTGCTGATGCCGCTGCCGTGGTCGATCAGCACCCAGTTGCCGTAGGTGCCGTTGGGGCCCGCGTAGGAGACGGTGCCGCTGTGCGCCGCGAAGATCGGGATGCCGCAGCCGCCCGCGAGGTCGGTGCCGCGATGGTACGAGCCGGAGGATCCTCCGCCGGTCGAGATGCTGTCGCGCGGGCCGAAGGTGCCGGTGATGCGGCCTCCGGCAGGGCGGACCCAGCCGGAGTCGCTGACGGCGCTGGAGCCGCCGCCGCCCGAGGGGGCGACGTACCCGCCACCGCCACCGCTGCCGCCGCTGGATGCGGCTGCGGCCCGAGCGGCCTCGCGGCGCGCGGCCTCGGCCTGGGCGGCGGCCTGACGGGCGGCCTCCTCCTCGGCGAGCTTCCGGAGGCGCTCGGCCTCGCGGGCGGCGACGCCGGCCTCGTACTCGGCCACGGTCTTCGACTCAGTGTCGCGGAGCGCGGCGAGCTGCTGCTCGAGCACGACGCTCTGCTCCTGCTGCTCGGCGAGCGCGGCCTCGGACGCCTCCTGAGCGGCGGTCGCCTCGGCCAGCTTCTGCTCGGCGGCGACGCGGAGGCGCTCGCGCTCCGTCTGCGCGACCTCGGCCTGGTCGGCGAGGGACGACGCGGTGTTGCGGGCGGTGCTGGCCTGCTCGTAGATCGCGGAGGAGCGCTCGACCAGCTTGGTCATGCTCCCGATCTTCGACAGCAGCTGGTCGGCCTGGCCGGCCTTCTGGTCGAGGAAGATGTTGACGGACAGGTCGGTGCCGGTGCTGCGGTAGAGCTGCGCGGCGAGCAGGCCCGCCTGCTGCGAGGCCTTGTCGGCCTCCTCGGCGCTGGCGGCGGCCCGGTCCTCGAGCTTCTTCGACTGGTCCGAGGCCTCGTCGAACGCCTGCTGAGCGGCGAAGTGCTCGTCGCCGCGCTGCTGCGCGAGCTGCTGGGCGGAGGCGACCTCGCTCTGGAGGTCGCCGATCAGGGACGTGATCCGGTCGACCTGAGCGGCGGCGGCGGCGGTGTCGCCCTTCGCCGCCTCGACGTCGGCCCACGACGGGTACTCGACCGCCTGGGCGGGAGTGGCGACGAGCAGGCCGGCGACGAGCGCGACGACGGCGGAGGCCAGGGCAGCACCTCGGAGTCGCCCGAGTCGCGGCGCGCCGGGGAGGCGGGCGGGACGCGGACGGCGCAGGGAGTGGGGCATGGGACCTCGGGGATAGGGGGCCCTCCCTCCGCGGCGGTGCGGCTCCGGCGCGCGGGTGGGGGGAAGAGCGATTCCGCCCCACCCTAACCGCGGCCCTGCCCGATCTCCTAGACCCGGGTCAACCCCGGACGGGGTGCACGCCGCCAGCGGAACCGTCGATTTTGCATCCTGCGCCGCGGCCCCCTATGCTTGCGTGTCGGTAGTCATGGGGGGTCGGCCGCAGGGTCGCCCCGCGAGTCTCCGGCCCCATCGTTTAGTGGCCTAGGACACCGCCCTTTCACGGCGGCAGCACGGGTTCGAATCCCGTTGGGGTCACGGATGGGTCGGTACTACCAGCACCACCAGAAGTACCAGCACCACCGGAAAGTGCACCGGCTCGAGAGGGTCGGGGCGTGAAAATAGAACAGCCTCGAAGGCAGTATGCTTGTCTTCGCAACGAGGCCCTGTAGCGCAGTTGGTTAGCGTGCCGCCCTGTCACGGCGGAGGTCGCGGGTTCAAGTCCCGTCAGGGTCGCAAAGAGGCCCTTCCGAGAGGAAGGGCCTTTTTCAGGAGATCACCTCTCCAGCGACATCACGTCGCAACGGCTCTGTAGCTCAGTTGGTAGAGCGCACGACTGAAAATCGTGAGGTCACGGGATCGACGCCCGTCGGAGCCACTGGAACCCTCGCCTAGCTTCTACATGGCGGGGGTTTCTTCGTACCCGGGGGTCCCCGCCGCCGCGATCCGCCGCACATCCCTCCCGTTCCGGCCCGCGCCGAGCAGTGACTGCAGCCCGGATCCCGTCCAGGCGGTCTGCGTAGGCTGGCCCGGCCATGCAACCCGACGCCTTCCCGCCGCCCGATCCCGCGACGCTCGCGCCCGACTCCGCTGCGACGACGTCGTGGCCGGCCGAGCCCCTCCCCTCGGTCCACGCGCCCTACTCCTCCCTCCTCTACCTGCCCGATCCTCGGGTCCGCTGGGGCCTGCCGACCGCCGTGCTCACGATCGTCGGGATCGTCCTGCCGCTGGCCGTGCTCATCCTGCTGTTCGGGTTCGGCGTGCTCCCCTACTCCGCCGGACTCGCCTTCGCGGGGGCGCTCGCGAGCTACCTCGTCGCGCTGATCGTCCCGTTCGCGGCGTCTCGGCTGCGCGGGCTGGGCACGATGGCGGCCGACTTCGGGCTGCGGTTCCGCTGGATCGACGTGCCCATCGGGATCGGGCTCGGCATCGCGGTGCGCGTCGTGATCCTGTTCGTGCTCGCCGCGTTCGCTCCGCTCCTCCAGGACGCGCAGGGGAACCTCGACATCGACCCCGATCCGCTGTGGTTCGTGCTGAGCTCGGTCCTCATCCCCGTCGTCGTCGCGCCGCTGGTCGAGGAGGTCCTCTGCCGCGGCGTCGTGATGCGCGCGGTGCGGAACCGGATGCTCCGGGGCTCCGCGGAGTCGGCGCCGCCCACCCGCGGCCGCCGCGTCTGGGCGATGGTGTTCAGCATCCTGGCGTCCACGGCGGTCTTCGCCCTGCTGCACGGGCACCAGATGGTGAACCCGGCGACGATCGTGACGCTCGGCGTGACGACGGTCACCGCGGGACTCGCGCACGGCTGGATCGCGACGATCACCGGGCGGCTCGGAGCGGCGATCGTCTCGCACGCGACGCTGAACGGCTCCGCGGTGCTGCTGCTGGCGCTGCTGCCGCTGCTGACTCCGTAGGGGGATCTCGAGAGGCCCGCTGCGCGGGGTGCTCGATCGGCAGGAGTCGGGGCGGCCCGATCGGGGGCGTGGGGCGGCGCGTCAGACGTCGTAGGTGCGCGCCCCGGGCAGCGGGCCGCGGACCTGGCGGTGGAGGCGCTCCATGTCGGCGTCGAGGGTGGCGGCGGTGCGGGCCGCGTCGGCGAGGCCGTCGAGGAGCTCCTGCGGGACCTGGCGGTCGTACTTGTAGTAGATCTTGTGCTCCAGGCTCGCCCAGAAGTCCATCGCGATGGTCCGGAACTGCACCTCGACGCAGACGTCGACCGATCCGCCGGAGAGGAACACGGGCACCTCGACGATCGCGTGCAGGCTCTTGTAGCCGTTCTCCTTCGGCTCGGCGATGTAGTCCTTCACCTCGAGCACCGTCACGTCGGACTGCGAGGTGAGCAGGTCGAAGACGCGGTAGACGTCCGAGACGAAGCTGCAGGTGATCCGCACGCCGGCGATGTCGGTGATCGCGTCGGCGATGCCGTCGAAGGTCGTCTCGCAGCCCTTGCGCTCGATCTTCTCGATCAGGCTGTCGGCCGACTTGAGCCGGCTCGTGACGTGCTCGATCGGGTTGTACTCCTGCAGCTCGCGGAACTCCTCCTGCAGGATCGACACCTTCGTGACGATCTCGTCCATCCCGAACTTGTACTGGAGCATGAAGCGCGCGAAGTCGTCGCGCAGGGCGCGGATCTCGGCGACGGTGGTGGCGTCGAGCGCTTCGGCGACGGCGTCCGTCAGCGGAGGGACGGCGTGCGCGGGTTCGGGGATGCGGGATTCCACAGTCGGACACCCTACGCGCGGAGTCGTTCGAGACCGGTGGGAGGCGCCCGGCCTAGCCTGGGAGCGTGATCACCGAGCCCCGCCCGCTGCGCTTCTGCGCGTTCGTCATGAACACCGCCTCCCACATCCAGCACGGCCTCTGGCGCCACCCCGACGCCCGGCAGCACGAGTTCGACGACGTGCAGCTCTGGATCGACCTCGCCCGGACGCTGGAGCGCGGCCGCTTCGACGCGATGTTCTTCGCCGACGTGGCGGGGCTCTACGGTCCGGCGGACGGCGACTGGGACGTCAACGCCCGCGAGGGGCTGCAGCTGCCCAGCAACGACCCGTCCGTGCTGCTCTCGGCCCTGGCGGTGAGCACCGAGCACCTCGGCTTCGCGTTCACGAGCTCGGTGCTGCAGTCGCATCCGTTCGACTTCGCCCGGAAGGTCTCGACCCTCGACCACCTCTCGAAGGGGCGGATCGCCTGGAACATCGTCACCAGCGCCCTCGACGGCGCGGCCCGCAACTTCGGCTACGACCGGCTCGAGGAGCACGACGAACGCTACGCCTGGGCGCAGGAGTACCTCGACGTGGTCTACAAGCTGTGGGAGGGCTCGTGGGACGACGGCGCGCTCCTGCGCGACAAGAGCGGCTCCTTCGCCGACCCGGCGCGCATCCACCGCATCGACCACGTCGGGAAGCGCTACCGCGTGCAGGGGCCGCACCTCTCGGCTCCGTCGCCCCAGCGCACGCCCGTGCTCTTCCAGGCCGGCTCCTCCCCCGCGGGCCGGCGCTTCGCCGCGCGGAACGCGGAGGCGCAGTTCGTGTTCTCGGGGTCGCCGGAGAAGACCCGCGAGCTGATCGAGGACACGCGGGCCCTCGCCGCGGCGGCCGGTCGCGGAGCGGGTGCGCCCTCCTTCTACCTGGGCCTCTCCTTCATCACCGGCGACACGGAGGAGGAGGCGCGCCGCGCCGAGCGCGAGATCGACGAGTACCTCTCCTCGGACGCGTTCCTCGTGCACTCGAACCTCGGCTTCGACCCGGCGACGGGCGAGAAGCTCGACCCCGACCTGCCGCTCTCGGCGATCGAGACCTACGCCGGCCAGAGCCACCTGCAGTGGATCCGCGACGCCTCCCCCGACCGCGAGCCGACCGTCCGCGATCTGGCCCGGCTCTCGGCGAAGCTGCGCGGACGGGTCGTCGGCACTCCGGAGCAGATCGCCGACCACCTGGCGGGCTGGCGCGACGCGGGGATCGACGGGATCAACGTCGTCAACTGGATCCTGCCCGGCAGCTACGAGGAGTTCGTCGACCGGGTGATGCCGGTGCTCCAGGAGCGGGGCCTCGCGCAGACCGAGTACGCCGAGGGGACGCTGCGCCGCAAGCTGTTCGGGACGGACGAGCTGCCGACGACGCACCCGGCGCGGGCGTACCGCGGGGCGTTCGCGGGCTGACCCCCTGCGGGCAGGGCTCTGCGCGTCCGCTGCCCCTGCACGGGCCGCTCGCCCCGCCCCGCGCACTCCGTCGGGCGGGGGACGCGAGGGCGGGTGCGGCTCCGTAGCGTCGAGGGATGATCCAGACCTGGGGAGTCCTGACCGCGCTGTACGGAGTCGTCGTGACGGCGGTCGCGGTGCTCGCGATCGTGCTGCTGGTGCTGCTGTGCCGCCTGGTGCTCGCCGCGCGCGAGAACCTGCAGGCCTCGACGCGGCTGCGCGAGCTGCAGATCGAGCGGATGCTGCTCGAGGACGAGTAGCGGGCCGCGCGTCGCCGGCCGCGACCAGGTCTCCTCGGCGAGGAGCACTCGCGGCCGACGACGCGCGGACCGGTCAGGGCAGAGCGGGTCGCGCCTCCGGGCGGGGCGCCCGCGGGATGAGCAGGCCGAGGGCGACGGCGACCAGCGCTCCGATCGCGCCGATCACGAACGTGGTCTCGAAGCCCTGCGAGCTCGGCAGCTGCACGTCGCCGACCGACACGGTCAGCTGCGCGAGCACGCCCGCGGTCACGGCGGAGGAGAGCGTCGTGCCGAGGGTGCGCATCAGCGAGTTCAGCCCGTTCGCGGCGGCGGTCTCCGAGGCGGGGACGGCGTGCATGATGAGCGTCGGCATCGCGGCGTAGGCGAGGCCCAGCCCGACGCCGATGAGGGCGTTGATCACCAGGATCTGCCACACCTCGCCGCCGAACGGGAGGATCAGCAGGTACGAGACCGCGATCAGCCCGGAGCCGGCGATCAGCACGAGCCGCGGCCCGGACTGCGCCGAGAGGCGGGCGGCGAGCGGGGACGTCGCCATCATCGCCAGGCCCGAGGGCGCGAGCACGAGGCTCGCCACGATCAGGCTCAGGCCGAAGCCGACGCCGGACGCGGTCGGCAGCTCGAGGCGCTGCGGCAGCGTGATCTGGGCGCCGAAGAACGCGAAGCCGACCGCCACCGAGGCGAGGTTGGTGAAGAGGACGGCGGGGCGGGCGGCCACCCGGAGGTCGACGAGCGGGCTCTCCTGCCGCAGCTCGTACCAGCCCCAGAGGAGCAGGACGGCGATGCCGCCGAGGCCGGAGCCCAGGATCGCGGGACTGGTCCAGCCGGAGTCGTTGCCGCGCGAGACGGCGATCAGCACGCCGCTCAGTCCGAGTGCGAGGCCGATCGTGCCGACCACGTCGAAGGTGCCGGGCGAGCGCAGCGTCGACACCGGCACGACCAGGAGGACGAGGACGATGTCGAGGACGCCGAGGCCCGCGGACATCCAGAACAGGACGTGCCAGTCGGTGTTCTGCGCGATGAGGGCGCTGAGCGGCAGGCCGAGCGCACCGCCGATGCCGAGGGTCGCGCTGACCAGGGCGATCGCGCCGGGGAGCCGGTCGCGGTGGAGGGTGTCGCGGAGGATCGAGATGCCGAGCGGGATGACGCCCATCACCGCGCCCTGGAGGGCCCGGCCCACGACCAGCGTCCACACGTCGCCCGCGAAGGCGCAGACGATCGAGCCGATCACGAGGACGACCAGCGCGGCCACGGCCATCCGCCGCTTGCCGTAGAGGTCGCCGAGGCGGCCCGAGACCGGGGTGAGGATGCAGGCGCTCAGCAGCGTCGCGGTGATCACCCACGCGGTCTCGGTGCGGTCGGCGCCGAGCAGCGTCGGCAGCTCGGACTGGATCGGGACGACCAGCGTCTGCATGAAGGAGGCGCTCATGCCCGCGAAGGCGAGGACGGCGGTGATGAGGCGCGGGTCCGGCGAGCGGGTCAGGGAGCGTCTGTCGGAGTCGGGCACGGCGGTCCTTCGTGTCGGCGGCGGACGCGCACCCGGACCGCGGCGGCGGGCGGGCCGTCGTCGGCGGGATCGTATCGCTCGGCTCTGCTTTCGACCGGCTCGGGGCTCAACGGCGCGGGGCGCCGCTTTGTTCCCTCCTCCTCCTTCCCGCGCGCGTCGGGCGGGACGAGGATGGGCGGATGATCGACATCGAGAGCTGGATCGCCCGCTACGAGAAGGCCTGGGCCACGGACGACGCGGCCGATGTGGCCGCGCTGTTCACCGAGGACGCCGAGTACTTCACGGCGCCGCACCGCTACGCGATCACTCCGCGCGACGCGATCGTGGAGTGGTGGCGGGCGGAGGAGGAGCCCGCCGACCCGACGTTCGCGTGGGGCCTGGTCGCGCTGACGGAGGAGACCGCGGTGGTGGAGGGGCGCACCGTCTACCCGGGCGACCGCACCTACCTGAACCTCTGGGTCATCCGCTTCGCCCCCGACGGGCGGGCGCGCTCGTTCACCGAGTGGTACATGGAGGAGCCGGCCGACTCCGTGTCCTGACCCGCGCGGGTCCCCAGGGAGCGGCGAGGAGCCCTCAGCGGCGCCCGGTCAGAGCTGCGCGGCCGCGAAGGTGTCGCAGCTGGTGGCGTCGCCCTCGAAGCCGGCCTGGAACCAGCGCTGCCGCTGCTCGGCCGAGCCGTGCGTCCATCCCTCCGGATCGACGGTGCCGGTGGCCTGCTCCTGGATGCGGTCGTCGCCGACGGCGGCCGCGGCGCCGAGCGCGTCCTGGTACTCCTGCGCCGTCACCGGCTTGAGGTAGGGCGTGCCGGTCTCGTCGGGCACCGTCGAGGCGTCGCCCACCCAGGCTCCGGCGAAGCAGTCGGCCTGCAGCTCGAGGCGCACCGAGTCCGACTCGGGGCCGGTGCCGGAGCGGTCCGCCGACTCCATCGCGCCGGTCAGGTTCTGGATGTGGTGGCCCCACTCGTGGGCGAGGATGTACATCTGCGCGAGCGATCCGCCCGAGGTGTCGAACCGGGTGCGCAGCTCGTCGAAGAAGTCGGTGTCGAGGTAGATCGTCCGATCCGGCGGGCAGTAGAACGGGCCGACCGCGGCGGTCGCGCTCCCGCAGCCGGTGGTGGTGCTGTCCTCGAACAGGTCGACGCCGGTCGGGGTCGTGTAGGCGACTCCGAGGGTCGGAGTCTGCTCGCCCCAGTAGCGGTCGAGCGACTCGGCCGCACCCTCGAGGCGGCAGTCGACCTGCGTGTTCGCGTCGGCGCCGCTGTCGCAGGCCACCGCGGTGGAGGTGACGCCCTCCGGCGAGGACCCGCCTCCGCCGAACACCTCGCCGAGGCCCGAGAGATTCACGCCGAGCAGCTGCGAGAGCAGCGCGAGCACGACCACGCCCACCGCGCCCCCGCCGACGGCGATGCCGGTGGTGCGGCCGCGACGGCGGACCTTGCCGCCGCTGAGCTGGGAGTCGTCGTTGAAGGTCATGCCGACGAAGCTAGCGCTCCGCGGACGGGCTCCGCTCGGGCTTGCGGTCAGCCCCAGCGCGACTCGCTGGCCGAACGGATGATCTCGAGCAGCGCCTCGCGCAGGGGGCCGTGCTCGAGCGAGCCCGGGAACATGTCGACCTCGAGGCGGTGCGCCCGGCGCCAGGCCTCGCTGCCCACGTCGGTGAGCGCGACGAGCTGCCGGCGGCGGTCCGACGGATCCGTGGTGCGCGAGACGTGGCCCTCGCGCTCGAGGCGCTCGATGGTGCGCGACATGGTCTGCACCTCGACGTGGGCCGCGGCGGCCAGCTCCTTCTGCGCGACGGGACCCGCCTGCAGGAGGTGCAGCACGATCAGGCCGGCGTGGGTGAGGCCGATCTCGGCGAGGGCGCCGTGCCAGGCGTGCTCGACCATCCGGGAGGCGGTGGAGAGCAGCCGGCCGGTGGGCCAGTCCTCCATCCCGGAGGCGTCGTCCGCGCGCATCTGATCAGGGTAGACCCGCTCCCGGGACACGACGGCACCGGGCGCGGGACGCTCAGGCACGGGCGCCCGGGCATCCCGGCCGCGAGGCGCGGACCGCCCCGCCCGTCAGGACGCGAAGCGGTCCGTCGCCTCGATCAGCGCGTCGAGGATCCCCGGCTCGTCGAAGGCGTGGCCCGCGTCGGCGATCATCCGGAAGTCGGCCTCGGGCCAGGCCCGGTGCAGGTCCCAGGCCGTGAAGGCCGGGGTGCACATGTCGTAGCGGCCCTGCACGATGACGGCCGGGATGTCGCGGAGGACGCCGGCGTCGCGGATCAGCTGCCCCTCCTCCAACCAGCCCCTGTGCACGAAGAAGTGGTTCTCGATGCGGGCGAAGGCGAGCGCGAAGACGGGATCGGACCAGTCCGCGATCAGCTCCGGCTTCTGCACGAGGGTGATGGTCGACGCCTCCCAGGTGGTCCAGGCGACACCGGCGGGGCCGTGCACGGCGGGGTCCGCGTCGTGGAGCAGGCGGTAGTACGCCTCGATGAGGCTGCCCCGCTCGCCGGCCGGGACGACGGAGGTGTAGCCCTCCCAGAGGTCCGGGTAGACCGCGGCGGCGCCGCCCTCGTAGAACCACTCGAGCTCGGCGCGGCGGAGGGTGAAGATCCCGCGGAGGACGATCTCGCTGACCCGCTCGGGGTGGGTCTCGGCGTAGGCGAGGGCGAGGGTCGAGCCCCAGGAGCCGCCGAGCACGAGCCAGCGCTCGACGCCGAGGTGCTCGCGGAGGCGCTCGATGTCGGCGACGAGGTACCAGGTGGTGTTGGTCGAGAGGTCGGCCTCCGGCTCGCCGGCGTGCGGGGTCGAGCGGCCGCACATGCGCTGGTCGAACAGCACGATGCGGTACTTCTCGGGGTCGAACAGCCGCCGGTGGGCGGGCGAGGTGCCGGCCCCGGGGCCGCCGTGCAGGAACACGACGGGCTTGCCCTCGGGGTTGCCCGAGACCTCCCAGTAGAGCGAGTGGCCGTCGCCGACGTCGAGCATGCCGGAGTCGTGGGGCTCGATCTCGGGGTACAGAGTGCGCATGGCCCGCACCCTACCGACTGTCAGGGTCGCGGTCCGCGAGGCGGGCGGCCCGGCCCCGGAGTGGGCGGGAGCGCCCGCGTCCACCCGGCGCACCCGCCTCCCGCGGTCGTTACTGTGGATCGGACCTGCACGCCCCCGTCGAAGGAGCCCCCATGCCCACCACTGTGCGCGGCGTCATCGCCCGGTCGAAGGGCGCTCCCGTGGAGCTCGTCGACATCGTCGTCCCCGACCCGGGCCCGGGCGAGGCCGTGGTCGACATCGAGACCTGCGGTGTCTGCCACACCGACTTCCACTACCGCGAGGGCGGGATCAGCGACGACTTCCCCTTCCTCCTCGGTCACGAGGCGGCCGGACGGGTCAGCGCGATCGGAGAGGGAGTCACCCATGTCGCGGTCGGCGACTTCGTGGTCCTCAACTGGCGCGCGGTCTGCGGCGAGTGCCGGGCCTGCACCCGGGCCGAGCCCTGGTACTGCTTCGACACCTTCAACGCGACGCAGCGGATGACCCTGGAGGACGGCACCGAGCTCAGCCCCGCCCTCGGGATCGGCGCCTTCGCCGAGAAGACCCTCGTGCACGCGAAGCAGTGCACGAAGGTCGATCCGGAGGCGGACCCCGCCGCGGTGGGCCTGCTCGGCTGCGGGATCATGGCCGGCCTCGGCGCGGCGATGAACACCGGGAACGTGACGCGCGGCGACTCCGTCGCGGTCATCGGCTGCGGAGGAGTCGGCACGGCCGCCGTGGTCGGCGCCGCTCTCGCGGGCGCCGGCACGGTCATCGCGATCGACCGGGACCCCAAGAAGCTGGTTGCGGCCGAGAAGCTCGGCGCCACGCACGTCATCGACTCCAGCGGCCTCGACGAGGCGGGCGTCGTCGCGGCGGTGCAGGCCCTGACGAACGGCTTCGGAGCGGACGTCGTCATCGACGCCGTGGGCCGCCCCGAGACCTGGCGCCAGGCGTTCTACGCCCGCGACCTCGCCGGGACCGTGGTGCTGGTCGGGGTGCCGACTCCCGAGATGACGCTCGAGATCCCCCTGCTCGACGTCTTCGGCCGCGGCGGCTCGCTGAAGTCGAGCTGGTACGGCGACTGCCTGCCGGAGAGGGACTTCCCGATGCTGACCGGCCTCTACCTCCAGGGCCGACTGCCCCTGGACGAGTTCGTGAGCGAGCGGATCGGGATCGAGGACATCGAGGAGGCCTTCGCCACGATGGCCGGCGGCGACGTGCTCCGCTCGGTGGTGGTGCTCTGATGGGCGCGCGGATCGAGCAGCTCGTCACGAGCGGCACCTTCAGCCTCGACGGCGGCACCTGGGATGTCGACAACAACGTCTGGATCGTCGGCGACGACTCCGAGTGCGTCGTCATCGACGCCGCCCACGACGCGGACGCGATCCTCGCGGCCGTCGGCGAGCGCCGACTCCTCGCCGTGCTGCTGACCCACGGACACGACGACCACCTCGACGCGGTCGAGGGAGTCCGCGCTGCGATCGGCGCCCCGGTGCTGCTCCACGAGGCCGACCGGATGCTGTGGGACGCCGTGCACCCCGGTACGGCCCCGAGCGGCGCCCTGGTCGACGGGCGGATCGTGCCCGTCGCCGGCGTCGAGCTCGAGGTGCGGCACACCCCGGGCCACACCCCCGGCGCCGTCTGCTTCGTCGCCGAGGCGCTCGGCACGGTGTTCACCGGCGACACGCTCTTCCAGGGCGGGCCGGGGGCCACCGGCCGCTCGTACAGCGACTTCCCGACGATCATCGACTCGATCACGGAGCGCCTGCTGACGCTGCCCGCCGAGACGGTGGTCCGGACCGGCCACGGCGACTCGACGACGATCGGGGCGGAGGCGCCGCACCGCGAGGAGTGGATCGCGCGCGGGCACTGACCGGGCGGGGCCGGCGCAGAGGCTGCCGGCCCTCCCGCTTCGGCGTTCTGCTCGCCCGGATGTCCGACGGGTGTGGGAGTTTCGCAACCGATGGTCGTGCTCCCTTGTTACCGTGAACAATCGCCGGTACCGTGCGATGACCACACCGCAGGCGGGATCCCCCGTCCGCCCACCGGTTCGCTGCAGAACCCGAGAGGACACGTCGACGATGACGTCACGACCCCCGGGCGGAGGCAGGCCCTCGCGCCTGCTCGCCGCCACCCTCGCCGCATCCGCGACGATCGCCCTCGCCGCCGGCGCCGCCGTGCCGGTCGCCGTCGCCGCGACAGCGGCGACCACTCCCGCGCAGAGCCTGCTCGCGGACTTCACCTTCGACACCGCCCCGAGCGGAGGCGCCTTCACCGACAGGTCGACCCGCGCCGCCGTGAAGGGCACGCCGACCCTCGTCGCCGGCCGCACCGGGCAGGGCAGCGCCGTCTCGCTGTCGTCCTCGTTCTGGCTCGACCTCACTGCGACCGACGGGCAGCCGCTGCTGAAGGGTCGCGACTCCGTCACTCTGTCGTACGACTCTAAGCCCGCCGCCGCGGACAACGTCGGCTGGTCGGTCTTCGCCGCTCGCTCGGCCGCGACCCAGGACTACGCCCAGGAGAAGTACGTCGGCGTCCTCGACAGGACGAACGGCATCACCGTCGAGCGGTACGCCAACAGCGGCGCCCGCGACTCCTCGGGCAACCTCACCGGCCCGAGCAGCACGGAGTGGAAGCACGTCGATCTCGTGCTGAGCGCCGGCACCGCCCGCCTCTACGTCGACGCGAAGCCCGTCGCCGTCACGACGGCCGGCCCCTCGCTCGCGACGGTCCTCGGATCGACCGGCGGAGTCCTGCAGATCGGCAAGGCCAACTGGGGCGGCGGGGAGTACTTCACCGGACTCCTCGACAATCTGCGCGTCTACGACCGCGCCCTGACCGGGGCCGAGCTGGGCGCGACGAGCAGCACCGTGGCGACCGACCTGCGCGCCGCCCTCGACGTCCCCACGACCGTGCTCGGCGACCTGCCCGCGCAGGTCCTCGGGAACACCGTGACGTGGACCGCCTCCGGCGCCGGCGCCGCGCGCGTCTCCTCCACCGGCGCCGTGAACCTCTCGGGCCTCACCGCTCCCGTCGCCGTCCGCCTCCAGGCAGCCGTCGCCGGGCAGACCTACGCGTGGGACAGCACCCTCGCCGTGCCCGGCGGGCGCATCGCCACCTCCGTCAAGACCGTCACCACGACGAACGGAGTGAAGGACGACCCGCTGGCATACAACGACGACCGCCGCGCGGACTCGCTCTTCACGGCCGCACTGCCCGCCGGCGCGACCACCTGGGAGCCGCTGAACCGCTCGCAGTCGATCCTCTCCGTCCTCAAGGACGGCGATCAGGCGCAGCGCCCGAACGCCCAGATGGGCTCGCCGCTGCTGTTCCGCTCGAAGGACGGCTCGCTCGGCGCGGTCTCGTCGCAGAACAACGCCACGGACTCCGTCTACCTCTGGAGCTCCGCCGACGGCCGCACGTTCCGCGACCAGCGCGTCCTCCGGGTCGCGCCGGGCTCGGTCGTGACCGACCCGCGGATCGTCTTCGACTCCGCCCTCGGCGTCTACAAGCTGTTCTGGACCGATCTGCTCACCACCGAGGGCCGCGTGACGCTGTTCACGGACCTCGCCTCCGGCACCGCTCCCGGAGCGACCACCCGCGCCGACGCCCGCGTCCCCGGTGTCCAGGGCTCGGGTCTCCCCGCCGGGTTCACCCAGGGCCAGGCCGGCGAGACGGCGCTGACCTCGACCGAGTTCAGCACGTTCTACCGCGAGTACGTCGACCTGAAGAACACCGGTGTGAAGTCGCTCAGCGGCTCCGTCGACTCCGGCGCCGGATCCGCTGCGATCGCCGCAGCGCTCCCGGGGCAGGCCGTGATGGAGTACAACGACGGCTCGACCAAGTCGCTCAACGTCGACTGGCAGGACGATCTGACCACCGCCGTCGACACCTCGCGTCCCGGGACCTACCGGGTCACCGGCTCCGTCCAGCAGGACCCCGAGGCGATGGTCAACGAGGCCCGCGCGGATCCGCACGTCTTCTTCAACGAGGACGACGGCTACTACTACCTCACGGGCTCGCACTACGGTCAGGACTCGCTCGGCCCGATCGAGGAGAGCTCCAGCTACCGCAAGATCGGCCTCAAGCGCTCGAAGACCATCGCCGGTCTCGACTCCGCTCCCGAGCAGATCGTGATCGACCCCGACGCCGGCACGCCCGGTCGCCAGAGCCAGTACCCGAACACCTTCTACGGCTGGGGCGGATACATCTGGGCGCAGGAGTTCCACAAGATCAACGGCACCTGGTGGATCGTCGCCGGCATGAACAAGGGCTACGCGCCTGTGGGCGGCTGGTGCGACAACACCGTCCTGATCCCCTACACCGGGACCGACGCCTCGATCGCCGAGGGCGGATTCCTCGACCAGACGAAGTGGGGCGAGCCGGTCGTCCTCGAGGGCGCGGCCTTCGACGTCAGCTACATCGACCGCCAGGAGAACGGCGCCACCCAGGGCTACTGGGTCCTGCCCAACGGCAACACGCTCTCCCTCGCCAAGGCGACGATGGGGCCCAAGGGCACCGTCCCGCTGGTGACCGGTGCGGTCACCCGCATCTACGGCGAGAGCCAGCCGTGGGAGTCGGGCAAGCGCTCGCCGACCCCGTCCGACACCACCGAGGGCAACGACCAGGGCGTCGTCGAGGCGCCGTTCATCGTGTCCAAGGGAGGACGCATGTACCTCACCTACTCGGGCGGAACGGTCGACAAGTACTACTCGCTCGGCCTGCTCACGGCCGACGCGAGTGCCGACCTCCTCAACCCCGCGACGTGGACGCAGACCGCGTTCCCCGTGCTGGACACCGAGGACACCTACCTGGGCCGCCTCGGCGCGGACGAGACGCAGTACTTCTCGCGCCAGCAGGCCGGCACCGGGCACAACTCGTTCGTCGAGGACGAGTCGGGCAACCTGCTCCTCGCCTACCACGCCCGCCCCTACCCGGACCCGCACACGGCGACCGACCCGCAGAACGCGGGCGGCCTGTTCGATTCGGACCGCAACACCTGGTTCAAGGGCGTGAACATCCGCGCGAGCGGCCGGCTCGACCTCTCGCTCTCGAAGGAGCAGGAGGTGGCCTCGGCCAACCGCACCGTCACGGCGACGATCACCGTGAAGGCGCCGGCTGTGCCCGTCACCGCCACTGCAGCGGCTCGCTGCGTCGCGGGCAAGGTGGTGGTCACGCTGACCACCGTCAACAAGGCCGCGTCGACCGCCGACCTCCGCTGGAACACCCTGTGGGGCGCGAAGACGCAGCAGATCGATGCGGGCCGGACCGCCTCGCTGGCCGTGACCACGCGGGCCGCCTCGGTCGCCGCCGGTACCGTCCAGGGGGTCGCCACCGTCGGCAGCGCCTCCGCTCCCGTGAGCGCCGCCTACCCGGCGCTCCGCTGCGGCTGACCTGACCGGGTCCTCCGACCGACGACGCCCGGCCGCCTCTCACCTGAGGGCGGCCGGGCGTCGTCGTTCCGGTCTGCGGTGATGTGCCGGGCGACCGGGTCGCGACCCTCGATGATCTCGGCGGTGCAGCCGGCATCGCGGGAGAAGACCCACCGGATGACGCGGCCGCGTCGGACGACCGGACCGTTGCGATCCACGAACGACTCCCCATCGAGGGGAGGTCGTCGGTCGGCGACGTACGGGGTGTCGTGAGTCGGACGGGAAGAGGCGAGCCGGTCTGCCGCTGCTGCACGAACCGGCCCGCCCCTTCGGCATCGTCTCAGTGGACGAGGGCGGCCTCCGCCTCGTCCCAGGCGGGGTTCAGGTCTTCCTTCTTCCCTCGGATGAGGAGGAATCCGATGACGGAGGCGGCGACCATGGTCACTGCTGCGGCCAGGAACACGGCCTTGTAGCCGTCGGTGAATGCGGTGAGCTCGGCCGTTCCGGACGCGATGGCGGAGTCCGCGGTGCTCGCGTAGAACACGGTGAACACCGCGAGACCGATGGACCCGCCGATGTGGAAGACGGAGTTGACGACGGCGGAGGCCACTCCGGCGTCCTCGTTCTCGACCCCGAGAAGGGCGAGGTTCTGGACGGGCACGAAGAGCATGGAGAGTCCGATTCCGAGCACGACCAGGGCGGGCAGGACCTGGAGGAAGTAGTTTCCGTCCGGGGTGATGCCGAGGAGCAGGAAGAGCCCTGCTGCCGAGACGAGCGGCCCGACGATCATCAGGGGTCGGGGGCCGAACGTGTTGAGGATCTTCGTGGTGACGGGCGAGAACGCCATGATCGCGACGGTCATGGCGAGGTTCGCGAGTCCTGCCATCAGCGGTCCCATTCCGAGCACGATCTGGAAGTAGAACGCGAGATAGAGGATGGCCCCGATCATCACGGCGCCATTGGCGGCCTGGATCAGGATCGCGCCGCCTCGCACACGACGCAGGATGACGCGCAGGGGCAGCAACGGCTGGTCGACCTTGCGTTCGATGAGCACGAAGACGGTCAGCAGGACGATGCCGAGTGCGAGGAAGGCGACGGTGTCGATCGCGCCCCATCCGTGCTCGGCTCGGGTGAACCCGTAGACGATCGCGCCCAGTCCCAGGGTCACGGTGACGGTTCCCCAGACGTCGTAGCGGTTGTCTCCTTCCGCCTTGCTCTCGCGAAGCACGAGAGCCCCGCCGACGAGGCCGAAGGCGACGAAGATGAGGTTGACGAAGAGGCACCAGCGCCAGTCGGTGAATTCGGTGAGCACGCCGCCCAGGATCAGGCCGATTGCGGCTCCGGATCCGGCGACCGTGCCGAAGACGGCGAAGGCGAGATTGCGCTCCTTGCCGTGGGCGAACGTCACGGTGAGCATGGCGAGTGCGGCGGGGGCGAGCAGTGCCGCGAAGGCGCCCTGGACGCCGCGAGCGATGACGAGTTCCATGCCGCTCTGCGACAGTCCGGCCCAGAGCGAGGCCGCTCCGAAGCCGATCATTCCGACCATGAAGGTGCGCTTGCGGCCCCAGTAATCGGCGATCCGACCGCCCAGAAGGAGAAGTGCTCCGAAAGCGAGGGCGTAGGCGGTGACGACCCACTGGCGCAGGCTGTCGCTCATCCCGAGATCCAGTTGGGCCTGAGGCAGGGCGATGGTGACGATCGTCGTGTCGAGGACGACGACGAGCTGGGTCATGGCGAGAACGGCGAGCGCCCACCAGCGGGCGTTCGGCTTGTCCGCGATTCTGGACATGAAGAAACCTCCAGGCTTCTGAGGAATGAAGTCGCTGGAGGTTTTCAGCCTCGGATCCCGCACCGGCAGTGCATCTGACCGCCCGCAGCTCCGAAGCTGGGCAGGCCGTTACCGTACCACAACTGTACAATCATGAATGTACAGTTGCTTGCTGATTCGTCGACCGTGACAGCCGTCCCTCCGGCTGCAGTCCGTCGTCAGGACGGCTCGACACCGAGGGGGTCGAGCCTCACCTTCCGACGTCGGCAGGAGAGGATGGCAGACTGGCGGCCGACGCTGTCGCACCCGCTCGTGCGGTGACGCGTCGACACCCTCCGGGCGCCTCAGCACCCGCCGTCCCTAGCCGCTCACTCGGACCGAGGGAGCGGCGGAATCGATCACGACATGGAACCGAACCCGCCCAGCGGTGAGGAGGTCCTGCCTTCTCCTCGGACGTCTCCTCGCGCGACGCGACCCAACAACCGGACTCGGATCCTCGACGCAGCGGTCCGTGTCGCGGCGAGGGAAGGTTCTGTTCGCGTCACGCTCGAAGCGACTGCCGAAGAGGCTGGGCTGACACGCGGTGGAATGATGTACCACTTCCGCGATCGAGCCGATCTCGCCCATGCTCTCCAGGAGCACGTCGCGGCCGGCTGGGAAGCCCAGCTGATCGACGTCGCGGGGAAGACCGCGGACGAGGCCACCTTGACGGAGCGCGTGAGTGCCTACGTCGCCGTCGCCCTGACGCCGTCGACGCACATGCAGATCGGACTCCTCCAGGCCACGGGCAGCGACACCGCTCTCCGAGCGCCGGTAGCGGAGGTGCGCCGAAGGTGGACGCCCTCCGCAGAGGAGACCGCGACCGATCCGATCGCTCTCCGCCAGTTCATCGCCTGCCTTGCGGCTGACGGCCTGTGGTCACACCACTCCCTCGGAGGCGATCGGATACCGGACGACACTCGAGCCGCGGTGATCTCCGAGATCATCCAGCTCTCCAGCACGGGGTGATGCACGAAGGGCGCGTTCCGGCGTGAGGCGGGTCCCCCGCCCGCCTCGCACTGCTGAGGATGCAGCAGCGACGGCGTCCTCGAGGAGCGCCGCCACCGCCTCGCGCCGCGGCAGCACGGTCGCGAGCGCGGCGCCCATGACGGTCGGCGATGCCTCGTGCTGCCCCGGAGCGCTCGGGACGCGGTCGGAGGCGACGCACGTGTCGAAGTCGCTCCACCTGGAGCGTCACCGACACGACCGGTCCGACGACGGCCGACCAGGAGACGTCCCGCGTGCGCCCGCACTGGCACTCCGCTCGTCAGCGGGACAGCAGCGCGACGTGGATCTCCTCGGCGAGGAGGTCCAGCGCTCTCGCGTGGGACGCCAGGAAGGCCCGGCCGTCGCGCGTGATCGAGAAGCGCTCGATGCGCTGCAGTGCGGTCCTCCTGCCTCTCTCCAGGAGCACCAGGCCCCGGCGGGAGAGCCGGAGGAGCCGCTTGCGCACCTCGAGGACCTCGACACGGTCGCCGGAGCGGAGGTCGAGGACTGCTCGCAGGCGGGTCTCGTCGCGGTTCTCTCCGGTCGCGAGCGCGATCAGGATGAAGACGTCGATGCTGCAGTCGAGCCCGCAGGCTCCGCAGCGGTTCGTGCACCGCGCAGAGCGTGCCAGGGACACGAGGAATCGATTGAGGCGCATCACGGGTATCTCCTGGGGAACGGCGGTCTCCTGCTGCAACGAGAGGAACGGGCCGGACCGGTCACGGTCGGCCCGCATCCGGGAGTCCGCTCAGGAGAGGTTCGCACATCAGCGATCGGTCCGGACAGCAGGATACGGCCCGATCGCCGCCCCGGTCCGCAGCCGGTGGTGATGCCGCCGCGGCGGGATCGTCGGGCGATCAGGGTCGAGGACCCGTCCGAACGGCGCAGGGGGGCTCAGGAGAGAGGGAGGGCGTTGCCGTTGATCAGCAGGAGGTCGTGTCCTCCGACCGCAGCTGCGCTGCCGGCCGCTCCGTCGTCCTTCTCCTCGGTGAGGGTGTGCGACTGCGCGACCTTCGTCAGCACGGGCCCGATGGTCGGGACCGTCCCGGTTCTCACTCTGTGGTGCATCTCGTCGGTCGTCCTTCTGAGGTGGCGGCACTGCAGGGCGGCGCAGTGCCGGTCGGGGGCGGGGCGACGAGGGAGCGGGCGATCGTGGCGCCCGCTCCCTCACCGTCTCAGCGGCAGCTGCGCGCCGGGTAGTCGACGCTCGTCTGCGTGCTGACCGTCTTCCCGTCGACGACGGCCTTTCCTGTCGCGGCCACCGACCCCGCGGGGATCGAGACCGCTCGGGTGGTGACGGCGCTCGACGCGGACGATCCCGGAGCGACTCCGGTCACGGTCTTCGAGCCGAAGGCGGTGACGGTCGTGATGTCCATGATCGAGCGGCTGTCGTTCTTTACCACAGTGGTCAGGACGACCTTCCCGCTGACGCAGCGGGTCGACGCCGTGGCGGTCAGGGTCAGGGGCGACGTGACGGTGACCTTGGCGGTCACAGTCCGGTTCGCGGGTGCGACCTCCTCCGTCGGCGTCAGGTCGAAGACCGGCCGGCCGTCGGCGGCGTAGTGGATGCGGGCGAGACGGGTGTCGCGGCCGTCACCCCCGACTCCGTTGCCCCAGGTGTGGTAGACGTACACGTCGTTGCCGTCCTCGTCCTGGGTGACGGCTCCGTGGCCGGGACCCTGCTCGTAGGTGCGGTAGTCGAGGACGCCGTCGGGCAGGGGGACGCTCTGCAGGAGCGGGGCGTCGTACTTGGTCCAGCTCGCGATGTCGGTCAGGTCACTGCCCTCCTTCGCCCAGGCGCCGCCCACGATGTACTTCGGGCTGACGCCGCTGCTGGAGTAGACGAGCGTGATCCTCCCGTCGCGCTGGATCGCGAACGCTCCCTCGGACAGGTGGTCCTCGAACGTCAGCGAGGGCACGATGATCGGGGTCGGCTCGCCGATGACGCGGGTGGGGTTCGCGGGATCGACCTTGGCGATCCAGGTCGCCGGGTCGCTCACTCCGTTGTCGACGTAGCGCTGGGACCAGGCGTAGTACGCAGTTCCACCGGACTCGAAGTAGGTCATGTCGAGGCTGATGTTGCGTCCCGTGCCGGGGCGTCCGAGGGCGCTCCCATCGCTCTTCACGACGGCGCGCGGCGCGCTCCAGTCGGAGGGGTTCGCGGGGTCTCCGCCGTCGCGCAGCTGCATGATGTGCGCCTGCACCGTGAACCACTGACCGTTCTGGTTCGACTGGTCGTTGTCCGGGTTGAAGCACGGGGCGAACAGGATGGAGAGCTTGCCGCCGATCTCGTGGATCTCGGGGGCCCAGTAGCAGCCCGCGATCACCTTGCCCTCGGCGGTGCGGTCCATCCGCGTGGTGCGGTTGAGGAGGTCCACCTCACGGGCCCGTCCGCCGTTGTCGTCGCTGAGCTGGTCGATGCTGTCGGCGACCCGGATCGGCAGGTGCTGCGAGGCGACGTTGTTGTTGTTCGTGTCGTCCGTGGCGGTGAAGAGGTACTGCGTCTTCCCGTTGCGCTCGTAGCGGTAGATCGTCGGATCCGCGCGGTTGTAGGCGAACGGCTCGTTGTACTGCCGCTGGCGGACGGTCCCGGAGAGGTCGTACGTTCCCGGGCCCTTCGCAGCGAGGTCGGCGAGCTGCTGCTGGTTCCAGTCGATGCCGAGGCTGCCGGTCGAGCCGTCGTTGTAGGAGAGCTGCGCCTTCACTCCGGACAGGGCGGAGGTGTCGCCCTGATCGATCGTCTGCGGTGCGACCGAGGATCCGGTGTTGACCGTGCGGCCGAACCTCTTCACGAGCGAGTCGGCGACGGAGCCGGAGACCGTCAGCGCGCCGCCCGGCAGAGCGTCGGCGACGCGGCCCGGGACTCCGGAGAGGTCGGGAGCGGCGACGGTGGCGGGGCTTCCTCCGAGGACCGCACCGCGGTTCCCGTCGGTCACGACGACGCTGCGACGGCCGCCGTCCTTCGGCCAGAACGCCTGCGCGCGGAGCTCGGTGCGGGCGAGGTCCGTGACGGTCGTGTACTTCGCAGCCCCGGAGGAGTCCGTCCAGGAGACGAGGTAGCGGTTCTGGTCCGTGTCGAAGACGGCCTTCGGCGCGACGACGCCGCCGGTGGTGCCGAGGTCGATGAGGCCGAGCTCGGTGAAGTCGGACGCGGTGGCGTCCGTGGCCTTGAAGACCAGAGCGCTCGAGGCCCCGGTGCCGTCGGACGCGCCCGACTGCAGGACGCGGGTGGCGATCACGCCGACGGTGCCGTCGGCGAAGGTGAACAGCGAGGGGTTCGCGAGGCCGCGGTTGTCGGCCTTGTCGGTCCCGAGGAAGACCCCGTCGGCGAAGAGGACTCCCGAGTTGCCCGAGAGCGGTGCCGCGTCGGCGACGGACGAGCCGAGTGCCAGGTGGAGGCCGCGGGCGATCGTGTCCTGGTTCGCCTTGTCCTCGCCGGTCGGCGTCCGGGTGTACGACACCACGGTCTTCGCCGTGGAGGCGCTGAGGACGGTGGTGCGGAAGGTCTTCGTCAGCGTGGTGGCGCCGACCTTCACGGAGGCGGTGAGCGCGAGCGCCCGGTCGATCGCCGTGTCGTTCACGAGGCGGCCGCCGGACAGGCCGGCGCCGTCCGCGCTCCACGACACGGTGTAGCCGGCGACCGTGGGAAGAGCGGTTCCGGAGGCGACGGTCGGCGGGACGACGAGGGCGGTGCGCAGGCGCGCCGTGGCGTCGGCCTCGGTGTCGGCGGCGACGGTGACGGTTCGCGCGGTGCCGGTGGCGGCGGATCCGGCGAACGTCGCGGTCGGGGTCAGGGTCACGGTGGCGTTCGCCGAGCCGGGTGCCGGGCGGCGCACGGAGCCGTCGGTGCCGATCACCGCGGGGTCGCTGCTCGCCCAGGTGAGGACGGAGCCGCCCGCGCCGCGGGTCGGGAGGGAGAGGTCGCTGGTGACGGGTCCGGTCACGGCGATGGTCGCCGCGGCGGCGTCCGATGCAGCGATCGCGGCAGCGGCCGGAGCCGCGTCCTCGCGCACCTGGTCCTGGGTCAGTGCGGAGGAGTAGACGTGCACGTCGTCCATCGCCCCGGCGAAGAGAGGGTCGGGGCCGTAGAACGACTTGCCGAGGAGGCCGGAGAAGGCGGAGGTGCCGACAGTCGCCGCTCCGGTCGCGGAGGTCGGGGTGGTCTGGGCGAGCCGGCCGTCGACGTAGGTCGAGACGCTGACGCCGCTGCGCAGGACCACGGCGACGTGGCTCCAGCGGCCGGTGGCAGCGGGACCGGAGTCGGCCGCGCGCTGCTCCGAGCCGTTCTTCACGGCACCGATCAGGCTGCTTCCGCACTGGGGCGTGGTGAAGAGGTACCGCTCGGTCGACTGCCCGAGCGCGTACGCCCAGCTGCAGTTCTGGTTCCCCTCCCAGCGCAGCCAGGCCGACATGGTCACGTCGGTGGTGGCCGCCGTGGTCAGTCCCGGCGCGATCTCGGCGTAGGCGGCGGAGCTGCCTGCGGCGCCGCCGGGGAGGCGGAGTGCGCGGTCGGTGCCGCCGCGCGGACCAGCGACGGTCGTCGCTCCGGTCCCGCGCACGGTGGCGGAGCGGCCCGCAGCGGAGTCGGTCAGGGTCGTGCCCGCGCCCACGGCGGAGCCGACGGCGGCGGACGAGGAGAAGTCGTAGGAGAGGACCGGGCTGGGCACCGCGGCCTGTGCGGGTGCCGCGCCGAGCGCAGCCCCTCCCGCTGTCAGGCTCGCGGCGACCAGGAGGGCCGTCGTGCGTCGGAACCGCATTGTTCGTCTACTTCCGTGGGAGAGGTGGATTCGGGGAGCACGGACCCAGGGTCCATGCTCCCCTGCTCCGGTGGCCGGAGGCCCCGGAACGGAGGAGGTCAGGGGAGGGGTGGCTGGACGCCGCCCCTCCCCTGTCACCGGCCTAGCGGCAGGTGAGCGCCGAGTACGGCGCGGTGGCCGTCCTGGTGCCGTTCGCGTCCTTCGAGGCGACGCTCACCTCGCCCGCGGTGACCGAGGTCGCCCGGGTGGTGAAGGCGGCGGACACGGACTTGCCGGGAGCGACCCCGGCGAAGGTCCTGCTCCCCCACTGCGAGCCGACGGTCATCTCGACCGTGGAGCCGCTCGTGTTGGTGCCGGTCGCGGTGACCGTCACCTTGCCGGCGACGCAGCGGCTCGCGGCCGAGGCCGTCAGCGACGGTCCGGGAGGAGCCGTGGCGGTGATGGTGGCGATGGCCGGCGTCGCTGCCGAGTTGGCGAGCTGTCCGCGCACCTGCACGGTGTCGCCCGCCTTCTTCAGCGAGCTGAGATCGGCGGTCGCCCACGTCACGGCGACCGTCTCACGGTGGCCGTCCTTGAACGTCGCGCCCACCGTGGCGGGCAGGTCGACGGTGGTCGATCCGGCCTGCACGGTCCGCGCCACGGCGTCGATCGAGGTCACCAGGAGCGACGGGTTCCACTTCGCGGCGAGCCCGTCGCGCTCCTTCGCGGTGATGGAGACGACGGATCCGTGGCGGGGCGACGTCGGCAGCGAGAAGCTGCTGGGGATCGTCCACTGGATGTCGCCCTCGAGCGAGTTCGTGCCGAGCGGGATGTAGCCGCGTCCGCCGTAGTTGTCGGTCCAGAGGAAGTACTTGTACCCCGCCCGGTCGCCCTCGTTGGTCTTGAAGATCTCGGGACCCTCGACCTCCGGCGTTCCGGCGGTGCGGCCGATGCAGGTGTCGATGAGGCTCCACGCTCCGGAGGCGGTGGTGGCGCGGAGGTTCGTCGACTTCTGTCCGATGATGTCGGGCGAGGGGCAGCCGCTGGTCTGGGTCGCCTTCGTGAAGCGGTAGTAGGTGTCGCCGTCCTTGAGCATCGTGGCGTCGATCAGTCCGTTGCTCTTGTTGAGCGAGGGGACGTCAGCGGCCTTGAACCAGACCTCGGGGGTGGTGAAGTCGCGGAAGTCGCGCGTGGTGGACGTGAGGATCTGCGGTCCGTTGCCGTCCTCGACGTTGCGCGTGCTGTCGGTGAAGAGGGCCGAGGTCCAGTAGACGACGTAGGCGTCGATGGTGGGGTCGTAGGTGGCCTCCGGTGCCCAGGTCATGCCCGCGTTGGGCAGGTTGACCTCGACGTGGCGCTGCTGGCCCCAGTTGACGAGGTCGGTGGACTCCCAGATCTCGAGGTAGCGGCTGCCGCGGTTGGTCGATCCGCCGAAGCCGGTGGTGCCGACGGAGAGGTCGGTGGCCATCAGGAAGAAGCGGTCGCCCTCCTTCGAGCGGAAGACGAACGGGTCGCGCAGCCCCTTCGTGCCCATGGTGGAGGTGAGGATCGGCTGGGCGTCGTTCAGGGTCTTCCACGTG
This sequence comes from Rathayibacter sp. AY1B7, assembly GCF_002932735.1. NCBI lineage: Bacteria > Bacillati > Actinomycetota > Actinomycetes > Micrococcales > Microbacteriaceae > Rathayibacter > Rathayibacter sp. AY1B7. The sequence goes on along the minus strand of NZ_PSWK01000001.1, from coordinate 101,175 downwards.
AGCGAGTCGTTGCCGTCGGAGGTCGCGAAGCGGATCTTCTCGCCTTCGATGCTGTCGCCGGTGAAGTACGCGAACAGGTACGCGTCGAGGTCGCTCGCGGCCACGGGAGCCGCGGCCGGAACGGTGCGCGTGAGGGTCCGCACGAGGGGCGTGGTGCCGGCGACGGTGACCGTCGCGGTGAGGGTGACGGTGGTGTCGGCGGACGGACGCGTGAGCGAGCCCTTCGCGACGACGTTCGGCGCGGTGCCCTTGTCGGCGGAGGTGATGACGGCCTCGTTCGACGAGGTCCAGCTGACCACGGCGCTGGAGCTGTTCGCGCGCGCGGCGGTGGCGGCGACGTCGGCTCCGGTCGAGGGCAGGTTCAGGCTGCCGCGCACCGGTCCGGCGAGAGCGGGATCGTTGCTGATGCCGTCGGCTACGGCCCGGGCGAGCTCGGCCTCGGCGCTGTCACCGGCGGCGTACGCCGGGACGAACACGGTGGTGGCACGGCCGACGACGGTGATGCCGCCGTGGACGGCGGTCGGGGTCAGCGTGACGGTGGCGTCCGGGCTGCCCGCGGCGGGCCGGGTGACGACGCCGCTGGTGCTGACGACGCCGGGGGCGCTCGACGTCCAGGTGATCGTGGAGCCGTTGGCGCCGGTCGTGGGGAGGGCGAGGTTCGAGGTCACGTTCGAGGTGTCGCCGAGCGAGACGGCGGCGTCCTGGTTCGCGAGAACCGAGTGCACGGATGCGGCGCTCTGCTGCACCTGGCCGGCGGTGAGCGCGGAGGTCCAGACCTGCATGTCGTCGATGGCACCGGCCCAGTAGGCGTCCGCGCCGTAGAACGATTTGCCGAGGAAGCCGGAGAACGTGGACGTGCCGATCGCGGACGCGGCGGTGAAGGTCGTGCTGCCCTGGCCGACGAGAGCTCCGTCGAAGTAGGTCGAGACCGACTGGCCGCCCTTGACGACGACCGCCATGTGCACCCAGCGGTTCGCGGCGACCGGAGTGTTGCCTGCGGCCCGCACCTCGGAGCCGCTCTTGATCGCGCCGAAGCCGGCCGGTCCGCACTTCGTGGTGGAGAGGACGTGGGAGTCGACGCTGGAGCCGAGCGTGAAGGGCCAGGTGCAGTCCGGAGCACCGCTCCAGCGCAGCCAGGCGGACATCGTGACGTCCTGCGTGCCGGCGGGGATCAGGCCCGGGGCGATCCGGACGTGCGGCGCGGCCGACGTGCTCGATCCGCCCGGGAGCGAGAGAGCGCGGTCGGTGGAGGCGCCGGAGGGACCCGCGACGCTGGTCGCGCCGGAGTTGATCAGGGTGCCGGGGTGGTTGCCCGGAGCGGAGTCGGCGACGACGGCTCCATTGGCGAGCGTCGCGCCGATGCCGTCGAACGAGTACTGCAGCGCGGGAGCGGGGACGGTCTCTGCGGCGCCGGCGGCGCCGATCGGTCCGAGGACGCCGCCGAGGCAGGCGATGGCGAGCGTCAGCGCGGCGCCCGCTCGAGGGAGGCGTGAGCGCCGGGTGCGCTCCTGCCGGGGGGTTCGTGACATGGGGGGTCCTTCAGGTGAGGGGTCGGAGGGGGAGGACGGAGCCCGCGCGATCGGCCGGCGGAGTGGTGAGTCCGGCGTCCGTCTGGCGGGGAGGGAATCGCCGGAAGGCGGCCCGGGACGCGGGCCTGGCGACCCGTGATTGGGAGGCGGAGGTCGACGTGGGTGCGAGGACGAGACGTCGCGCGCTGCGGGCGCCGACCGCGGTCACCGCGTTGAAGGTGTCGGCCGGGCCGACAGTCATCGGGGCCGGGCGTGGGCCTGCGGCGGGAGGGTGCGGCGGGAGGGTGGTGCTGTCGTCATCATCGACGTTCCTCTCAGGTTCGCCTTCGAACCGGTCGGAGTGGGACGCGAGGCGCGAGGACGCGCTTGCCCACTTCAGGTGACACCGTACCGACTTTTGTTAACGGTAACAATGGCGGATTCCCGGGCGATGCCGCAGCGTAGGCGGGTGTGAGCGCTCTCTCCCTGCGAGCACGGGGATCGGCGTGGACGGATCACCCTCGCCCGGCGGGGCTCGGACCGGACCCGCTCGAGACCGGCACTTGACACCGGCTCCGCGACCGGTCGATGGTTGTCCACGTCAACATGCAGGTCGTGATCAGCTTCCCATCCCACTCGGAGCGTCGGCGCTGACGCGTCCCGCGGCGGGACGACCGGATCACCATCCCGGTCGCTCCGGCGCATCCTCTGCCGTGCTCCGATCCCTTCGGACACGGCTCCTTCCTGCGACCCTCATCCGCGTCCCTTCGGGGACGCCGGATGTCTGTGAAAGGCACCCATGTCCCGGACAACGAAGTCCCACCCCTCCAAGCGCCTGATCGGCGCCCTGATCGCGGCCGTCGTCGGCATCACGACCTTCGGCATCAGCTCGCCCGCCTCTGCAGCCACCGCCCCGGCCGGCCTCGGATCGGCGCAGGAGATCCGCAACCAGCACAGCAGCATGTGTCTCGACGACTTCGACTTCGGCACTCAGCCCGGAGCCGAGGTGCGGCAGTGGAGCTGCACCGAGGGGAGCAACCAGCGCTGGCAGGTCACCGACCTCGGCACCGGCTACGCCGAGATCAAGAACACCTTCAGCAACCTCTGCCTCGACAACTTCGACTTCGGCACCACTCCGGGCTCGGAGGTGCGGCAGTGGAGCTGCAACGGAAGCACCGCCCAGCAGTGGCGGATCACCTCCGTCGGCGGAGGCTACGCCGAGATCGCCAATCGGCACAGCGACCTCTGCCTCGACAACAAGGACTTCCGCCAGATCGACGGCTCCCCCATTCAGCAGTGGACCTGCACCGGCTCCAAGGCCCAGCGCTGGGCACTGACCGATCCGACCGTGCAGAAGATCACCTGGACGCTGAACCGCGTCGCGAGCCCGACCGCGGACGAGGCCGACGCCTACGCCCGCATCACCGACGCGATGGACCGCGCCGTGGCGCGCTACAACCGCCTCAGCAACATCTCCCGCTCCCTGACCGTCTCGTACAGCCCCGGAACCCCGACGGCCGATGCGAACATCTACGGCCAGATCCGCTTCGGCAAGGAGCGCGTCTACATGGTGGAGGGCACCGCCATGCACGAGATCTCGCACACCGTGGGCTTGGGCACGTCGACCACCTTCAACACGAACTGCGAGAACAGCAGCTGGGACTCGGCCCTGGCACTGCTGCGCACCTGGGACGGACCGGACGCGACAATCCAGTGCACCCCGGGTCACATCTTGAACTACGGCCTCAACTACAACAGCGAGTTCAGCCAGCTGAACCTCGAGCGCCACGTGAAGCTGGTGCAGTCCATGCTCAGTGACGGCATGTAGCCGTCACTCGAGGCACGCCCGAACGAGCATCCTCGCCGCCCCTCGCGGGCGGCCGGCGCCGGCGGGGCGGGGAACCAGAGCCCTCCCCCCCCGCCGGCGCCGCATGCCCCGATGTCTCCCTCCGGAGGCGCGGGGCAGCGGAGCGCTCGGGAGTCGAGGAGGGCCCCTCGACCGGGTGGTCGCAGCCGACGTGCCGGACGCCGCACCCTGGGGAGGGGGCGTCCGGCACGTCTTCCTCGTGTCGGCGCCGTCCGGTCCGCCGGACCCCCCGGAGGCGCATGACGGGCGGCGTCTGCGGGCGCTAGCGGTTCTGCTCGACGGTGCTCGGCGCGGTCCGGTGCGTCTCCGGCGCCTCCGTGCCGACGGGCTCCGCCTCCCCGCTCGCCGCGGCCTCCCGCAGGTACTGCGCCGACATGACGCGGTAGGAGCGGGTGAGCATCGCCGCGCCGGCCGCGATGATCATGACGACTCCGCCGACCAGGAACACCAGCGCGATCCCCCGGCCGATGCCGTCGCCGAGCAGCCCGCCGAACGCCGAGCGCCCGGCCGGCGACTCCATGTACGGGATGAGCGCGAACTCGGCGATCGGGGCGATGAGGAACGACGTGATCGGAGCGGCGGCCGACTCGAACGCCGCCGCGAAGCCGAAGACGCGCCCCTGGGTCTCGAAGGGGACGACCTTCTGGATCACCGTCTGCTCGGCGGCCTCGACCGCCGGGATCAGGGTCATGTAGATCCAGATGCCGCCGGCGTAGAGCCACCACCAGTCGCGGAGGGTGAAGACCGCGCCGATCAGGCCCATCGCCATCACGAGCAGCAGCATCGTCCGGATCGGGTTCCTCCCGAGACCGAACCTCGCGACGAGCAGACCGCCGATGACGAAACCGGTCGCCGTCACTCCGAGCACCACGCCCCACAGCTCGACCGGGAACAGCTCGAGGCCGTACGGGTCCATCAGCGCCATGTAGACGCCGCCGATCAGGTTGTTGAACGTCGAGAAGACGATGAGCGCGAACAGCCCGGTCGCCGCCCGCACCGCGGTGATGCTGCCGCGGAGATCGATCAGCGGCGCCCTCTCCCCCGTCGGCGCGGGCCGGTCCTCCGGGATGCGCAGGAAGAGGAGGTGCAGGAGCGCGGCGGCGGAGAGGCCGATCGCGATCACCAGCGTCCACCCCATGCCGAGCAGGCCGATGGCGAGCCCGCTGAAGACGCTCGTCACCACGAAGGCGAGGCCCTGGACCGTCCCGACGAGGCCGTTCGCGCGGGCGTGCCCCTCCACCGGGACCAGCAGGGTCACCGTCGTGGACAGGGCGATGTTGCGCATGTTCTCGATGACGGCGCCGAAGAGGATCGTGCCCGAGAACACCCAGAACCAGGGGGCGCGGAAGTCCAGGAGCGCCGCCTCGGGCAGCGCGAGGAAGAGACCGCCCGCGACGCCGAACGACACGAGTGTGACCGCGCCGGCGAACACCATGACGCGGAACTTGCGGTGCCGGTCCACGATCGTGCCGAAGGCCATCGCGAAGACCGCGACGAGCAGCATGTAGGCGCCGCCGATGATCCCTGTCGCCAGGACGGAGCGCGTCTCGAGGTACACCCAGAACGTGAGCGCGAACCAGAGGAAGCTCGTCGTCACGTTCGCGACGGCGGTGTTGAGGAGGATCTGGTGGAAGTCGCGGAGCCTCGTCGAGGCGTCGACGGCGGGTCCGGGCACGGGAGCGGTCGAGGACACGGCTTCCCTCCGCTCGCGACGGCGCCGTCGGTCCCGCGGCGGGAGTCGAGGGTCGTCGCAGCCACTGTAGGACCGCGCCGTCGGCGAGTCGAGAGGGGCCGGGCGTCCGGCGGGGATGCGCTGCCGCCTCCCGCGCGGACGCGGGCGCCGCCGCCCTCGCGGTATCTTCCGCTCCTCCTGGACGTGTGCTCCGTCGGCGCCGCGGCCTCACCGGAGGCATCCGAAGCGCCGACGAACCGGCGGTGCAGATCCGGGCGGGGCGGCGAGCGCCGCGCACAGCGCGACGCCGGCCCCTCGGAAGGGAGCCGGCGTCGTGCCCTCGCGGATCCTGCTACTCGAGCAGCTTGCCCGCGGTGGCGACCTCGCCGCTGATCAGCGCCTGGATCTCCTCCGGCACCGCGGGGATCTCCTCGCGCGTGATCCCCGTGGAGGGCGACCAGACGAGGTTCACCTGGAGGGCCGGGTCGATGTCCGGGTAGTCGCTGCGGTTGTGGCAGCCGCGGCTCTCCCGGCGCTCGAGCGCTGCCTCGAGGGTGGCACGCGCGGCCATCGCGGCCGACTTGAGGTCGAAGGCGTGGGCGAGGTCCTGGAAGCCGGCGATGTCCGGGTGCACGCCGATGTCGGCGATGCGCGCCTCGATCGCGTCCAGCTCGGCGAGCCCGGCGAGCAGGCCCTCCTCGTCGCGGACGACTCCGGCGTGCTCGGTCATCGTGTTGCGGATCGCGCGCTGCAGGGCGCGGACGTTCTCGGTGCCGTCGGCCGCGAGCAGGCCGGCGATCTCGTCGCGGGCGACCTGGACGGACGCGGCCGAGCGGGTCTGGGCGGTCAGTGAGGCGGAGTACTCCGCCGCCGCCTGCCCGACGATCCGGCCGAAGACCAGCAGCTCGATCAGCGAGTTGCCGCCGAGGCGGTTGGCGCCGTGCAGTCCACTGGAGGCCTCTCCGATCGCGTAGAGCCCGGGGACGTCGGTGCTGTGGTCGTCCGAGCGCACCCAGACCCCGCCCATCGAGTAGTGCGCCGTGGGCGCGATCTCGATCGGGTCCTTCGTGATGTCGAGCATCTGCAGCTCGAGCATCGTCTGGTACACCCGCGGCAGCCGGGTCATGATCGTCTCGCGCGGCAGGTGCGAGACGTCGAGCCAGACCCCGCCGTTCGGCGTGCCGCGACCCTCCTTGATCTCGGTGTAGCAGGCGAGGGCGACGCGGTCGCGGGTCGAGAGCTCGAGGCGCTCGGCGTCGTACTTGCCCATGAAGCGCTCGCCGAGGCCGTTGCGGAGGATGCCGCCCTCGCCGCGGGCCGCCTCGGAGATCAGCGTGCCCGCCGCGTTCTCGGGCTCGATGATGCCCGACGGGTGGAACTGGACCAGCTCCGGGTCGCGCAGCCGCCCGCCGGCCTCGACAGCCAGGCGGAACGAGTCGCCCGTGTTCTCGTCCCGGCGGGAGGAGGTGCGGCGCCAGATGCGGTTGTGGCCGCCCGCGGCGAGGATCACCGCATCCGCATGGATCAGGTAGCGGGTGCCGTCGACGAGGTCGAAGCCGTAGGCGCCGAACACTGCTCCGTCCTCGTTGACGAGGATGCGGGTGACGTACACGGTGTCCAGGATCGGGATCTCGAGCTGGGCGGCCCGGTTGACGAGCGTGCGCTGGATCTCGAGGCCGGTGTAGTCGCCCGCGAAGGCGGTCCGGCGGTAGGTGTGCGCGCCGAAGAAGCGCTGCGAGATGCGGCCGTCGTCCTCGCGGGCGAACGGCATGCCGTAGCGCTCGAGGTCCTGGATGCCGCGGGCGGCGTTGGAGGTGACGATCTCGACCGTGTGCGGGTTGGCGAGCTGGTAGGACTCGGTGATGGTGTCGGCCGCGTGCTGCTGCCAGCTGTCGTCGGGGTCCATCGTGGCGAGGGCGGCGTTGATGCCGCCGGCGGCGAGGGAGGTGTGCGCGTCCGACTTCGAGCGCTTGCCGAGCGCGAGGACGTCGACGCCCGCCTCGGCGAGCTCGATCGCGGCGCGCAGGCCCGATCCGCCGGTGCCGATGACGAGGACGGAGGTGGAGATCCGGCGCTCCGGTGCGGTGGTCTCTGAAGTGGTCATGCGTCCACGCTAGGCACGGCGCTTCGATTACTCCAATGCATAATGCTGGGCACGGCCATGCGCTTAGGGTATGCACGTGGATCTCGAGCAGCTCACCGGATTCGTCGAGGTCGCCCGCCTCGGCAGCTTCACCCGCGCCGCCGAGGAGCTGCATCTCGCGCAGCCCTCGCTGAGCCGCCGGATCGCCGCGCTGGAGCAGGACCTCGGCTCCGAGCTCTTCCACCGGGCGCGCTCCGGCAGCACCCTCACACCGGCCGGCGAGCTGCTGCTGCCGCTCGCCCGGCGCATGCTCGCCGACGCCGGATCGGTGCGCCGCGAGCTGGCCGAGCTGGCCGGGCTCGAGCGCGGCCGGGTACGGTTCGGCGCGACGCCGACGCTCTGCATCAGCCTCGTCGCGGAGGTGCTGCACGCCTTCCACTCCGCGCATCCCGCCGTGGAGCTGCACCTCGCCGAGGACGGGTCGCGGAGCCTCTTCGACCGGCTGGCCCGGGGCGAGCTCGACCTGGCGCTGGTGACGACCTCGACCGCGGCCGCTCCCGGCGCCTTCACGGTGACCCCGCTGCTCGTCGAGGAGCTCGTCGTGGTCTCCTCCGCTGCGGAGCCTCCCCTCGCCGCGACCGGCGCGCTCGACCTGGCGGCGGTCGCCCGCCTCCCGCAGATCGTCTTCAACTCCAGCTACGACCTGCGCCGCACGACCGACGCCGCGTTCGCCGCCGCGGGCCTGGAGCCGGACGTGGTGCTGGAGGGCGCCGAGATGGACGCGGTGCTGCGCTTCGCCGAGCGGGGCCTCGGCGTCGCGGTCGTCCCGGCGATGGTGCTGCAGGGGCGCCCGGGGCTGCGCTCGATCCGCCTCGAGGAGCCGACGCTCGAGAAGCCCACGCTGACCCGGACGATCAGCCTCGCGCGCCCGGCGGACCTCGCGCCGACCGCCGCGGCGCGGGTCATGCAGCGCACCATCGCGGCGACCGCCCGCGCCTTCGCCGCCCAGGCCGGCGGAACGATGCGCCTGGCCGACAGCCGCTGATCCAGCGGGGTCTCATCACCCCGCTGCGCGGCCGGCACATGCTGATCGAGCGGCCCCGGAGGGGCGCATCGAGATCCCCGCACGCGCAGGAGCGCCCCCGGCCCCGCAGGGCCGGGGGCGCTCCCCGATGGTTCAGCCGTGCGCTACGAGCACGGGCGCGCCGCGTACGGAGCGCTCACCTCCGTCTCGACGGGGGCGCCGTTCATCGTGGCCGTGGCCTCGACGGTCACCGCACCGGCGGGCAGGTTCGCCTGACGGGTGGTGAAGGCGTGCGACACGGTCTTGCCGGGCGCCACCGAGGTGAACGACTTCGTGCCGGACGTCGACGTGAAGGTCACGCCGACGGGGACGTCGGAGCCGTTGCTCGCCTGGACGGTGACGATCGCCTTGCCCGCGATGCAGCGGGTCGCCGCGCTCGCCGTGATGTCGAGCGCCGGAGCCGCCTCGCCCTCGGTGAAGGCGAAGGTGTCGAGCTCGAACAGGTCGCCGGAGGGTCCGGAGTAGCTGAAGAACACGTCGTGCACTCCGGTCGCTCCGGTCAGCGCGGCGCTGACGTCGGTCCACTCACCGGTCGTCCCGTTCACCGCGACGGTGCCCGCGACGGGCCCGGTCTCGGAGTCGAGGCGGACGGTGACGGTGCCGCCGGCCTGCAGCGCCTTGGCCTTCGCGGTGAACGTCGCGGCTCCGGTGTCCCCGAAGTCGACGGCCGACAGCGCGGTCCAGTCGCCGTTGTCGAGGTCCTTCAGCACGAGGTTCTGCGTCGCGCCCGCGGCGGGGGTGCCGAGCGGCGCCGTCGCGATGCCCTTGCTCCAGCCGATGGTCTCGGCCGGGAAGGTGCGGTACGGATCGAAGTCCTTCACCTGGTCGACGCCCTTGTAGTCGCCGACCACCTGCTGCACCGTGCCGTCGGCGTTGAACTGCAGCTCCTGGATGTGCGGGCTGCGGTACCCCTGGGTGGTGTCGCCGTTGATCCGCTTGTTGAGCGTCGGCGCGTGGTAGGTGAAGTAGTACTTGCCGCCCAGCTCGAAGACCGACTGGTGGTTGTTGCCGCCGGTGCCGGCTCCGAAGAAGCGGCTCTGGTTCGGGAACATCACGCCGGCGTAGTTCTCCTTGGGCCAGGACATCGGGTCGTCCGAGATCATGTAGCCGATCTCGCCGCCGCCCGGGTAGCCGGGCTCGCGGGTCTGGTTGCCGCCGAAGTCGTTGCCGCCGAAGTGGGACGAGTACGAGAGGTAGTACTTGTCCTGGCGCTTGAACACCTGGGCCGCCTCGAACGCGACGGGCGCGTCCACGACGGCGGAAGTGCCCTGGGTCGAGATCATGTCGTCGCCGAGCTCGATCACGCGGATGTTCTTCGGGTTGTTGAAGCGCTCGGCCGCGGGGAGCGCGGTCGAGGCGGGTCCGCCTCCGAAGAACAGGTAGCCCTGGCCGTCGTCGTCGACGAGCGGTGCCGGGTCGAACTTCCACGCGACCGCCTCGGCGCCCGGGGTGGACGCGTTGATGAGCGTGGAGGTGCGCTGGCTGGTCCACGGACCCACCGGCGAGTCGCCGGTGATCACGTTGCTGGAGCCGCCGCCGTTGGCGTAGTAGAGGAAGTACTTGTCGACGCCGTTCACGGTCTTCTTCGCCATGCCGGGAGCCCACGAGTTGCCGGTGTAGGGCGCGACTCCGGTGGAGCCGGCGACCTGGATCTCGCCGTGGTCGGTCCAGTTGACGAGGTCGTCCGAGGAGATCACGGTGATCTGGTTGATCTTGCCGTAGTCGATGCCCGCCGAGACGCCCGTGGCGGGGTTCGGAGCGTAGCCCTGGGTGTCGTTCGTCATGTACATGTACACGCGGCCGTTCTCGACGAAGCCGAAGCCGTCGGCGCCGAACTTCCAGCCCATGAGCGGGTTGTGGTCGCCCGGGATCTTGCCCACGACCTCGATGGTGCGCGAGGCGGGCCCGGGCGGCGCCGCTCCGACCAGCGAGACGTCGTCGAGCTTGTAGTCCATGAGGTGCGTCTCGGGCGCGGCCGAGGGAGTCGCGGTCCACGGCGTCTCGAAGAAGAGGCGCGCGGTCGCGACGCTCTGCCCGGCGGGGATGGTGAACGATCCGTTGATCGTCGCCCACTGCCCCTTCGTGGCGGTGACGCTCGCGAGGTTCGTGTAGGTGCCTCCGCCGTAGTGCATGGTGGCGAAGAACTGCTTGGTCGCGGGGCTCGCGGCGTTCTCGTACTTGATCTGCGCCTTGACCTGGTAGGTCTGGCCGGCGACGACCTTGCCGCTGAGGTCCTGCATGGCGCCCGCGCCGGTGGTCGTGCGGCCGGTGACGAGCGCTGCGGCGGTGCCGGTGCGCGCATCCGTGGTCGTCGCGATGGTGCCGGCGTCGGCGGCGTTGCCGTTGTTGACGAACCAGCTGCTGATGCCGCTCTCGAAGCCGCCGTTGACGACGAGCTCCGCCTCAGCGGCGGACGAGGTCTGGGCGGCGAAGGGTGCCACCAGGAGCGCGGTCAGCGCGGCCGTGGCCAGCAGCCTCAGCCGCAACCGCCCCTTCGGAGCGGCTTCTCGTTGTGGTGATCTCACGGATCCTCCTTGATCGTGTCGTGCAGGAGATCGTCGGCGACGGGTGCCGCTGACGCGTTCGGGGGCGGGGGCGGCCGCGCGGGCCGCCCCCGGAGTGCTCAGCCGCAGGACGCGGCCGGGTGGGGCGCTCTCACCGTGGTCGTCACCGGCTCGCCGTCGAGGGTGGCGGTCGCGGTCACGACCACCTCGGCGGCGGGGACCGAGGCCGCCCGCGTGGTGAAGGCGTGGCTCGTCGTGGCGCCGGGTGCGAGCGCGGCGACCGTCTTCGTGCCGGAGGCTCTCTCCATCCGGAGGGCGACGGGCACGTCGTCGGCGTTGGTCGCCCGCACGGTCACGACGACCTTCCCCGCAATGCAGCGGGTCGCGGCGGCGGCGGTCACATCGAGCGACGCCTCCTTCAGCGTCCCGAGGCGGGCCAGCTGGTAGCTGAGCGCGCGCTCCGGGGCGTCGATCTGGTTCTGCGTTCCCGCGGTACCGACCGCCTGCGCCTTCGCGAGGACCGACTGGAGGTCGGACCAGGCGTCGGCCGGGTAGTCGTCGGAGCGGAGCGTCGCCGCGTGAGCGACGGCCGCGTCGAGCTGCGAGCGGTCGAGCGCCTTCCCCTCCGAGGAGAGGGTGTCGCTCAGGAGGAACTCGTCGACGTCGACGTGGCCGCCGGCGGTCTTCGTCGCGTAGCTGAACAGCCCGAGGCGGTGGCCCATGAAGTGCGTGAGCTGACCGTCGAGGGTCTGCGGGCCGACGCGGCTGCCGAGCTTCGTCCAGCTCGTCCCGTCGAGGCTGTACGAGAAGGTCGTCCAGAGCTGTCCGGCCGGGGCCGAGAGCTCGAGGTCGGCCTTCAGGCGCACCTGCGAGGCGTCGCCGAGGGCGGCGGTGGTGCCGGGGAGGAAGGACTCCACGGCCGCCTGATCGAACGTGGTCGCGAACGGCTGGCTGCGGTTCACGACGCCGACGGTGGTGACGCCGTCCACGCGCTTGACCGCGACGTAGGAGAAGCCGCGGTTGTAGGCCGCGAGGCCGGCGACGTCGCCGTCCTTCATCCCGGAGACGTCGAACGCCGCCTCCGCCGACTGCTTCGGAGCCACGATGCGCTGGGAGAGCGTGTTGCGCGCCTCCTCCAGGTACGTCATCTCGGGCGAGCCCGAGAGACGCGTGTGCGCGGCCGTTCCGCTGAGCACCTTCCCGTTGGTGAGGCGGAGCCAGCCCTCGCGCTCGGTCAGCGACCAGTAGCGGTTGTCGGGGGCGTGGTTCCACTGCCAGGGGAGGGCGAGGGTCGAGCCGTTCGGCTCGATCTCGGCGGCCGTCGGGCGCTCGAGGGTGGGAGCGGCGCCGACGAGCGAGACGTCGTCGAGCAGGTACTCGGTGCTCGAGGACGCCGGCTGCGGATTGCCCCACGGCGTCTCGACGGCGAACTTCACGCTGCCGACGTTCGCGGTCTCGGGCACCGTGTAGGTCCCCGTGATCGTCGTCCACTGCCCCTGCGTGACGGCGGCGGAGGCCATCGTCACGGGTCCCGCGCCGAAGTCGGCGCAGAGGTTGAAGCGGACCGACGCGGGGCCGGTCGTGTACTTCACCTTCGCGGACACGGTGTAGGTCACGCCGCGCTGCAGCTTGTTCGCCAGCACCTGGCTCGGGCCGGAGCCGTTGAGCGTGCGGGTGCCCACGCGGAGCGCGGCGGTGCCGGACGCCGGGTCGGTCGTGTCGGCCGACAGCGTCGCGCCGAACTGGCCTGCCCACGGCGCCGTCCCCGACTCCGCTCCCGGGTTCTGGAGCAGCTGCACGCCGAGCAGCGACGCGTCGTAGGCGGGCGCGGGCGGGATCGTCCACGACTCGTCCTGGTAGGCCTTCGCCGGGGCGTCGTTGTCGAAGTCGTCCGAGACGACGATGCTCTTCTGCCGCTCGAACAGCTCCTCCTCGGGGCTGAGGCGGATCGGCTTCGGGAAGCTCCCGCCCACCGGCACCGAGCCGTTCGTCCCGAACGTCGGCCAGCCGTCCTTCCACGTCGCCGGGATGAGCCCGGGGATGCGGCCGGTCGGGAAGCTGTCGCGGAAGAACATGCCGTGCCAGGCGGTCGAGCCGTCCTCCTTCGCGATCGGCACGAGGCTCCCCTGGGCGAACCCGCTGGAGTTCAGCACGCCCCTGCCCTCGTAGGGGTTGCTGCCGTCGGCGGTCGCGTAGCGGCCCAGCAGCTCGGACGAGCGGAACAGCGCCACCTGGCGGCCCTGGCCCGAGGGCCAGGTGATGATGACGATGTAGTACTGCCCGTCGATGTACTGCACCTGCGCGCCCTCGAACAGGCCGCCGAGGTAGCCGGCTCCCGGGTAGTCCGAGGTGCGGAGGATGTTCGGGTACTCGGCGACGACGGTCGTCAGGTCCTCGCTCAGCTTCACGGCGCTGGTGGATCCGGAGCCGTAGAAGATGTACGGCGTGCCGCCGTCCGCGTCGTCGAAGAAGAGCGACGGGTCGTGGAAGGCGCGGCCGAGGGCTGTGCGGGTCCAGGCTCCGTCCTCGATGTCGTCGGTCGAGTAGAGGTAGGAGCCGCCGAGGTTGTTGGTGTTGAAGACCGCGTAGTAGCGGCCGTCGTGGTACCGCAGCGACGAGGCCCACTGGCCGTTGCCGTAGGAGTTCTGCCCGTTGCGGAGCGAGAAGCGGTCGCCGATCTCGAGCCGGTCGAAGACGTAGTTGACGATCTCCCAGTTGACGAGGTCGTAGGACTTCATGATCGGGGCGCCCGGGCTCAGGTGCATCGTGGTGCTGATCATGTAGTAGATGTCGCGGCCCTCGTCGTTCTCGGCCGCGGGCACGCGCTCGACGCTGACGTCGGGCACGTCGGCGTTCAGCAGCGGCACGGAGTAGGTGCCGTCGCCGCGGTCCGTCGACGTGTAGGAGGCCTTCGGCGACCAGGCGCCGGCCGCGGTCGCCGGAGCCGCGCCGGAGGCGAGCAGGCCCGCCGCGAGGAGGGCGCCGATCGCCGTGGAGGCGACTGCGCGCATCGGGGTCATTCGAACAGCGACAGCGTCAGGACGGAGGAGTAGTCGCCGGGGGCGACGTCGGCCTCGGTCTTCAGGGTGAGGCCCGCGGACACGGTCCAGGACCCGTCCGTCGCGGTCTCCTGCGAGTCGAGCGACAGCGCGAGCAGCTCCTGGTCGAACAGGCCCACGGCGTCGGCACCCTCGTCGAGGATCGTGTCGACCGGGTCGCCCTCGGACACGAGGCCCGACTCGCCGCCGTCCACGAGGACCGGCGTCCAGCCGAGGTGGTCGGAGGAGATGTCCTCCTGGTCCGCGTCGCCGGTGAAGGCGCTCGCCGAGCCGAGGACGTACCAGCCGGCTCCGGCCGGGATCTCGTCGACGGTCCGGGTGTCCGTCACGGTCACGTCGGGCAGCTGCCCCGTGAAAGCGCGCACGGTCGGGGTGGAGCCCTCCTCGGCGAGCGTGGCGGAGGTGCCGTCGATCGACATCGAGAGGGCGCCGGGCTGCTCCAGCTCCTCGATGCTGACGTTCACGTCGACGTCGTCGGAGCCGTACTCGGTGTCGGCGGCCGCGGCCGCGGCGGCGACGCCGGACAGGAGCAGGCAGCCGGCGAGAGCTGCGCCCGAGCGGACGAGCCAGAGGGGTCGGGGGGTGCGTCGCGTGGACATGGTGTTCCTCACTCGATCGGCATCGTCGCCGATCAGGTCGAGCGCCGGACGGCGCGAAGTGGTGGCGCGGCCCGAGGCCGCGAGAGGACGGAGCGCGGCGCAGCCCGAGGGGCGTTCGGCCGCGCCTGGAGCGCAGGACGCGCGGAGAGCGGCGGACGGCTCGTGCGCGGCGGCTTCCACAGCGTGGCCACGCGAGCTCCAGCTCTCGACCCCCTCAGCACTGAGGGGAGAAAGGCTGCCCGACACTCGTCTCTCTCGACTGCTGAGCTTTCCCTCAGCTAGTCTTGCGGGCAATGTTACCGGGAACATTCCCGATTGCAAGGACGTGTTCTCAACCGTCCGGAGCAGCGCAGCGAGGCGATCACCGCGTTCCGCCGCGGCCGGGCGGGGACGGCGGGAGGGGACGAGGATGTCCGCAGGGGCGGCGACGGCGGAGGCCGAGCAGGAGGTCGTGACGACGGAGTGCGCGGAGCGCTCGGGCGTCATCGGCGTGCTCCTGGGCGACTTCGAGCCGTTCGGCACGGAGGTGCTGCAGGGAGTGGCGACGGCGCTCCGGGGGACCCGGTTCGACCTCCTCGCCGGCAGCGGGGCGAGCCGCCGGGGCCGGGCGGGCTGGGAGCAGGAGTCCCTGCGGCGCCTCACCGAGGCGCACGTAGCGGGAGCGATCCTGGTGACTCCCTCCGGCGTGATCCCCTCGTCGGACCTGCCGCTCGTCGTCGTGGATCCGCTGACCGCGCAGACCGAGCTGCATTCGGTGGCGACCGACGACTTCGGCGGAGCGCAGCTGGCGACGAGCCACCTGATCGGGCTCGGCCATCGCCGCATCGGCTTCGTCGCGGGCCGCCCCGACCTGGAGTCGTCGCACCGGCGCGGCGCCGGCTACCAGCGGGCGCTCGCGGACGCCGGCCTCCCCTACGACCCCGCGCTCGTACGGGTCGGCTACTACCGGCACGACCCCTCCCTCGCCGCCGCCCACGAGCTGCTGCTGCTGCCCGACCGCCCGACGGCGGTCCTCGCCGCGAACGACGCCTCCGCCATCGCCGTGATCGAGGCGGCCCGGGCGCTGGGCCTCTCGGTGCCGGGGCAGCTGTCGGTCGTGGGCTACGACGACGTGCCCGACGCCTCCCGGGTGGTCCCCGCGCTCACGACGGTGAGGCAGCCGCTGCACCGCGTGGGGCGCGCGGCCGCCCGGGCGCTCCTGACGCTGATCGACGGCGGGAGCGTGGCCGAGCAGCACGTGCGGCTGCGCAACAAGCTCGTGCTCCGCGGGTCGACGGCGCCTCCCGCCGAGGGCCCGCCGTCCGGCTGACTCCTCCCCCTCCCCCAGCCGGCGGGAATACGCTCGGCGCATGAACCAGCAGCGCACTCCGGTCACGGTCACGGTCACGGGAGCGGGAGGCGCCATCGGCTACGCGCTCCTTTTCCGCATCGCCTCGGGTCAGCTCCTCGGGCCGGACGTCCCCGTCCGCCTGAACCTGCTCGAGATCCCCTCCGGCCTCCGCGCGGCCGCGGGCACGGCGCTCGAGCTGCAGGACGGCGCCTTCCCCCTCCTCCGCGGGATCGAGGCGACGGACGACCCGGCCGCGGCGTTCGACGGCGCGAGCGTCGCCCTCCTCGTGGGCGCCCGGCCGCGCAGCGCGGGCATGGAGCGCGCCGACCTGCTCGCCGCGAACGCGGGCATCTTCGGGCCCCAGGGCGCCGCGTTGAACGCGCACGCCGCCTCCGACATCCGCGTGCTGGTCGTCGGCAACCCGGCCAACACCAACGCCTGGATCGCGCGGCGCAGCGCCCCGGACATCCCCGCCGGCCGCTTCACCGCGATGACGCGCCTCGACCACAACCGGGCGGTCGCGCAGCTCGCCGCGAAGCTCGACGCCCCCGTCGACGCGATCGAGGGCGTCGCGATCTGGGGCAACCACTCCGCCTCGCAGTACCCCGACGCGACGCACGCCACCGTCGGCGGACGGCCGGTGCCCGAGCTGGTCGACGCGGAGTGGCTGCACACGGAGTTCGAGCCGCGGGTCGCCAAGCGCGGCGCCGAGATCATCGAGGTCCGCGGAGCCTCCTCGGCCGCGTCCGCCGCCTCCGCCGCGATCGATCACGTGCGCGACTGGGTCGACGGCACGTCGTGGACCTCGGCCGCCGTCGAGTCGGACGGCTCCTACGGGGTGGAGGAGGGGCTGATCTCCTCGTTCCCGGTCCGCTCCGTCGACGGCGAGTGGCGGATCATCGAGGGGCTCGAGATCGACGCGCACTCCCGCGCGCGGATCGACGAGTCCGTGCTCGAGCTGCGCGCCGAGCGCGACCAGGCGCTGGCGTTCCTCGCGTCCTGACGCGCCCCTCCCCGTCCTGTCGCCACGGGATGCCACTCCGGTGCGCCTCGCGCGACGTGTCGCGTACCGGAGCGGCATCTCGAGGAGGGGCTCAGCGGCGCTTCTCCGGAGTGGGGAGGGTGCCGGAGGCGCGGGCGGCCTCGTACCAGGCGTGCGCCTCCTCCTGGCGCTCCGCCTCGGCGCCGGTCGCGATCGCCGCGCGCACGTGCTCGGGCCCGTAGCCGAACGACGCGACCAGGTCGGCGGCGTGCGGGCGGATGCGGGCGAGCAGCCGGTCGATGTAGGACGTCACCGCGACCGCTCGCTGCGACGACAGGCGCCCGTGGATGAGGTACCAGTCGAGGTGCTTCTCGATCAGGCCCAGGCCGAACAGGTCGCGGAGCCAGGTGAGGACGGTGCGCGTGCCCGCGTCCTCGACGCCGGCGAGCGCCTCCGTGAACGCCTCCCACTGCAGCAGCTCGGCGTGGGCGCGCGCCGCCTCGATGAGCTCGCTCTGGTGCGCGTTGAACAGGCGGGCCGCCTCGTCGGAGGGCAGCTTCGACGCCGGGCGCAGCCGTGAGGCGATCCCCGCGACCATGCTCTCGACGCGGCCGGTGAGCAGCTCGCGCTGGTCCTCCCGCAGCTGGCCGACCGAGCGGGCCGTCGATCCGCGATCGGCGACGACCTGGGCCAGACGGCGCAGACCCGAGTTGTCGACGGTCGCCCCCGCGACCTGCGAGGCGGCGTACCGCGCGAGCTCCGCGGGCTGGGCGCCCTTGAAGCGGCGTCCGACGTCGGTCAGCAGGCGCTTGGCGACCAGCTGGAGGAGCACGGTGTTGTCGCCCTCGAAGGTCGCGTACACGTCGAGGTCGGCGCGCAGCTGCGTGAGCCGGTTCTCCGCGAGGAAGCCCGCGCCTCCGCAGGCCTCGCGCGCCTCCTGCAGCGTGTCGAGAGCGTGCCAGGTCGAGAGCGCCTTCAGCCCCGCGGCGAGGGTCTCGAGGTCCTGCCGCGACTGCTCGGTGTCGTTCGCGCCGGAGAAGACCTCGTCGAACGCCGTCAGCAGCTTCTCGTGCGCGAAGGCGGCGGCGTAGGTGGTGGCCAGGCGCGGCAGGAGGCGGCGCTGGTGCCGCTGGTAGTCGAGCAGCACCTCCTCCCGCTCGCCGCCGCCGGTGAACTGGCGGCGCTGGTCGCCGTAGGTGACGGCGACCGTCAGCGCGATCTTCGCCGCGGCGACCGAGGCTCCGTCGAGCGAGACGCGGCCCTGCACCAGGGTGCCGAGCATGGTGAAGAAGCGGCGGCCCGGGCTCGCGATCGGCGAGGAGTAGGTGCCGTCGGCGGCGACGTCGCCGTAGCGGTTCAGCAGGTTCTCGCGCGGGACGCGGACCCCGTCGAAGTGGAGGCGGCCGTTGTCGATCCCGTTCAGACCGCCCTTGAGGCCGTCGTCCTCCCCGCCGACGCCGGGCAGGAACGCGCCCTGCTCGTCGCGGATCGGGACGAAGAAGGCGTGGACGCCGTGGTTCACCCCTTGGGTGACCAGCTGCGCGAAGACGACCGCCGCGCGCCCGTCCACCGCCGCGTTGCCGAGGTAGTCCTTCCAGGCCGCGCGGAACGGCGTCCGCAGCACGAACTCGCCGTCCTCGTAGGTGGCGGTCGTGGCGATCGACGCGACGTCGGAGCCGTGCCCGGTCTCGGTCATCGCGAAGGCGCCCGGGATCTCGAGGCTCATGATCCCCGGCAGCCACTTCTCGTGGTGCGGGCGGGTGCCCAGGTGCAGGACCGCGGCGCCGAAGAGCCCCCACTGCACGCCGGACTTGATCTGCAGGGAGGGGTCGGCGGTGACCAGCTCCTCGAAGCCGGCGATGTTGCCGCCGTGGTCGGCCTCGCCGCCGAGGTCGACCGGGAAGGCGCGGTGCACGCCGCCCTCGGCCGCGAGCACGCGCATCTGCTCCGAGACGCGGAGGCGGTGCTCCTTCATCGGGAGGCCGTCGGTGCGGTGCAGCTCGGGGCGGGCGGTCAGGGCGCGGCTGGCGAGGCGCTGCTCGCGCCAGGCGCCGAGGAGGGTCTCGCCGAGGGCGGCGACGTCGACGGAGGGGGCGCCGTCCTCGTCCAGGCGCGCGTCGACCTCGGAGCCGAGGGAGTCCACCGGCGGCGTGGGCGCGATCGAGCCCGAGCGGGAGCGCCGGGCCCGCGTGCGTCCGGTGGCCGCCCGGTCGGCGGCGTCGGCGGCGGAGCGGGGGTGGGGAGCGGTGCTGACCATGGTGTTCGTGTCCCTTCGACCGTCTGCGGTTCGGGCCGCTCCCGGTGCGTCGTGCGCCGACGGGCGCGGCAGCGGAGGCGGTCCTCGCACGGTAGGTCGCGCGGCGGCGCGGCGGAAACGTTCCGTCGCCCGGGCACAAACGGCGCCGGGCGGAGGCGGAAGCGCGTTGTCGGAACCGACCAGGCGGAGGCGGGGCGCCTCGTCTGTGCGCTGGACGGGCTGTCCCTGCCGACGGGAGCGGAGGAGGGGGCGGCTCGTCCGTGTGCTGAACGGGCTGTCCCTGCGGGCTGCTTCTGCGGAGGAGGGACGCCGCACCGGAGGCCGCCTCGCTAGTCTCTCGGCATGAGCGAGCCGCCGCTGCCTCCCCCTCCGCCCGCCCGACACCCGGCGGCCGGGCCGCCCGCGGACGTCGCGGCAGCGCCTCCCCGGACTCCGGGTGCGCCGCCCGTGGACGTCGCGGCCGCGCCTCCCGCGCCTCCGGCCGCGCCGGGATCCGGGGTGCCGCATCGGCGCCCGGTCCGCGTCTGGGACCTGGTGCTGACGATCGTGCTGATCCTCGTGGCCTCCGCGGTGACGCTGCTGCTGTCGTTCTTCGGGCTGTTCTTCGCGATGGCCAGCGACTCGTGCGGCGGATCGAACGCCTGCGACATCGGCCTGATCGAGGGCGGGATGGTCCTCGCCGCGGGAGGAGTGTGGGTGCCGTTCCTCGCGGCGCTGGTCGTCTCGATCGTGCTGCTGGTGCGGCGGCGCATCGCGTTCTGGGTGCCGGTGGCGGGCCTCGCGGTGTCGTTCTGCTGCACGCTGCTCGGCGGGTGGATGGCGTCGACGGGCGCGAACGGCTGAGGGCGCTCGCCGGCGCCTCGGACCGAGGACGCTCGCGTCGGTGACGAGGTGGGCACGATCGTCGACGCGGAGCCCGGAACACGATCGCCCGCGCCGGCGCCCGCCTCCGTCGCGGGTGGTGAACCGCGCGCCTCAGCGACGGATCAGTAGCTGTCCCAGCCGGGCTCCCAGTCGGGCTCGTCCGGCGGCACCCAGTCGTCCTCCGGCGGCTGAGCGGCGGACACCGGCGGACCGGACGACTCGCGGCCGAACGAGGGCTTCGCCCCTTGCGAGCGGGACGACCCGCCACGGGCGGCCGGCGCGCGGCGGGGAGCGGGAGCCTCCTCACCGGGTTCCGGGACGGCGATCTCGGGGCTCTCCCCCGCGACGACGGCGAGAACGGCCTCGCCGTAGGTGAGCAGCTTCTTCTGGCCGACGCCGCCGATGATGCTGAGCGCGTCCATCGTCGCCGGCTCGGCGGTCGCGATCTCGCGGAGGGTCGCGTCGTTGAAGACGATGTAGGCCGGGACCGCCTGCGCGCGGGCCTGCGCGGCGCGCCACTCCCGGAGCCGCTCGAACAGCGGCTGAGCCTCACCCGACAGCTCGGCCACGGTGGACCGTCCGGAGCGGGAGGATCCGCTGGAGCGGGCCGGCTTCTCCGGCTCCTGCCGCAGCTCGACCTTCCGCTCGCCGCTGAGGACGGAGCCGGACGCGGGCGTGAGCACGAGCGTGCCGAAGCCGTCGTCGTTCACGCCGAGAAGGCCCTGCGCGAGGAGCTGGCGAGCGACTCCGCGCCACTGGGTGTCGCTGAGCTCGGCGCCGATGCCCCAGGTGGCGAGGCCGTCGTGCTGGTGCTGGGTGGTGCGCGGCGTGGTCTTGCCGCGGAGGACGTCGATGATGTGACCGGCGCCGAACTGCTGGTTGTGCTCCCGCTTGAGGCGGACGACCGTCGACAGGAACTTCTGCGCCGCGACCGTGCCGTCCCAGGAGGCGGGCGGCTCGAGGCAGGTGTCGCAGTTGCCGCAGGCGGTGCTCTCCTGGCCGAAGTAGGCGAGCAGGTTCACGCGGCGGCACTGGACCGTCTCGGAGAGCGCGAGCATCGCGTCCAGGTGCGCGGACATCCGCCGACGGTGCGCCAGGTCTCCCGGCGACTCGTCGATCATCCGGCGCTGCTGCACCACGTCCTGCAGGCCGTAGGCGAGCCAGGCGGTGGACGGCAGTCCGTCGCGGCCGGCGCGACCCGTCTCCTGGTAGTAGCCCTCGACCGACTTGGGCAGGTCGATGTGCGCGACGAACCGCACGTCCGGCTTGTCGATCCCCATGCCGAAGGCGATGGTCGCGCAGACGATGACGCCCTCCTCGCGGAGGAACCGCGACTGGGCGGCGGCGCGCACCCGCGAGTCGAGGCCCGCGTGGTACGCGACGGCGTCGAAGCCCGCCGAGCGCAGCGCCTCGGCCGTCGCCTCGACGCTCTTGCGGGAGAGGGCGTAGACGATGCCCGCGTCGTGCGCGTGCTCGCGCCGCAGGAAGTCGATCAGCTGCTTGCGCGGCTCGACCTTGTTGACGATCCGGTACTGGATGTTCGGGCGGTCGAAGCTCGAGACGAAGTGGCGGGCGGCGCCGAGGTGCAGGCGCGAGGTGATCTCGCGGTGCGTCGCCTCGGTGGCGGTCGCGGTGAGGGCGATGCGCGGGACGTCGGGCCAGCGCTCGGCGAGCTCGCCCAGTGCGAGGTAGTCGGGGCGGAAGTCGTGGCCCCACTGGCTGACGCAGTGGGCCTCGTCGATCGCGAAGAGGGCGATCCGGCCGCGGGCGAGGAACTGCTTCATGCCCTCGTTGCCCAGGCGCTCCGGGGCGACGTAGAGCAGGTCGAGCTCGCCGTCGAGGTAGGCGCGCTCGACGCGGCTGCGCTCGCCCGCGTCCTGGGTGGAGTTGAGGAACTCGGCGCGGACGCCGTTCGCGCGGAGGGCGTCGACCTGGTCCTGCATCAGCGCGATGAGCGGGGACACGACCACGCCGGTGCCGGGGCGCACGATGGCGGGGATCTGGTAGCAGAGCGACTTGCCGCCGCCGGTGGGCATCAGGACGACGGCGTCGCCGCCTCCGATGACCTGCTCGACGATGGCCTGCTGCTCGCCGCGGAAGGAGCCGTAGCCGAAGACCTTCTCGAGGATCGCCTGCGCCTCGGAGGATCCGGAGCCCGCAGCGCCGCTCGCCGCGTCGCTCCGGACGCCGCCGCGGGACTCCGCCGAGGGGTCGGCGAGCGGCGGGGCGGGGAGGGCTGTCGCGGTGGGCTCTGTCACCCGGGGAACTCTACCCGCCGCCTCCGACGCCGCCCCGGGGGTCCGGGGAACTGTGGAGAAGGGCCGCAGGGAGGGAGCTGGGGAGGCGGCTGCGGGGAGGTCGGGGGTCTTCTGCGGCGCCCGGATCAGAGGTCGGTGAGGGTGCGGGTGTCGCCGTCCCAGAAGCGGACGCCCGCGAGGCCGACGGTGAACGGCTCGCCGAGGAGGGGGACGGCGTCGCCGAGTTGCTCGGCGCGGAGGCGGCGCGAGACGCTGATGTGCGGCGTCCAGGCGTCCGGCAGCGAGGTGTCGACGCCGCCCGGCACGAGGCGCGTGGCCCGGTCGTGCAGAGCGTCGAGGGCGGGCGAGCGGACCACTCCCCAGGCGAGGACGAAGCGCCCGGCGTGCGGGAAGAGGAGGACGGCACCGAGGTCGGCCGTCGCCGGCAGCGGACCGAGCGCGCCCGGCTCCGGGGCGGTCAGCTCGGGCCCGGCGACCAGGGTGAGGTGCGGGCGGTTGCTGGCGGACGTGTGCAGTGCGAGGCTCGGGATGCCGGCCGCCTCGAGCGCCTCCCACTGGCTGCGGACGCGAGCCTCCGACTCCGGATCGAGGAGGACTTCGAGGCTGCGCATGTCCACATTCTGCCGCGGCTCCCGTGTGCGGGCCTTCGCGGGCGCGCGGCCACTCGCGGGTGCGCGCGGTCCTCGCCGGCTCCCGCGAGTGTGCAGGAGTCGTCGCACTCGAGCTCGAGTGCGACGACTTCCGCGCACTCGCGGAGGCGGTGACCGGGGGCGGGGAGCGGGGCGGAGACGGGGAGCGGGCGGGCACCGCCCACCCGCGCCCCGCCACCCGCGTCAGCCGATCGTCACGAGGGCGGCGAACAGCTCCGGCGCTCGGCGGTCGACGATCCGACCGCCGACGCGGATGCCGACCAGCGCGAAGACGGTGCCCAGCACGAGGGCGGCCGC
Organism: Rathayibacter sp. AY1B7; assembly: GCF_002932735.1. Classification (NCBI taxonomy): domain Bacteria; kingdom Bacillati; phylum Actinomycetota; class Actinomycetes; order Micrococcales; family Microbacteriaceae; genus Rathayibacter; species Rathayibacter sp. AY1B7. The sequence goes on along the minus strand of NZ_PSWK01000001.1, from coordinate 78,161 downwards.
CAGTCCGATCAGGCCGAAGGCCGGGTCGCCGCCGATGAGCGAGATCGCGCCGAGGACGATCGACGGGAGCGCCAGCAGACCGGTCGCGGCCATGCTCCCCAGCATCACGACGCTCGAGATCATCCCGGAGCCCGGCGGCGTCTTCAGCGGGCTGTCCCCCGGCCCGGGCACGGGGTAGACGACGAGCGACGAGGCGACGCTCGACACTCCGAACCCGCTGAGCACAAGGGCCAGCGCCATGCCCAGCACGGCCGGAATCGCGTCGGCGCGTCCCGCGTACAGCGCGGTGCCCACCGCCACCACGATCACGGCTGGGATGCCGATGATCGCGGCGGCGACGACGCGACCGGCGCGGTCGGCCGACCCCGTCACTCCGGAGCTGACGTGCGCCGCCCAGGCGGTGCCGTCGTACGACACGTCGGCGCAGAGGGTCACGCCGAAGATCAGGCCGACGAGCACGGCCGAGAGCAGCACGAAGGTGTCGCCGCCGCTGCCGATCGCGGAGTAGAACACGGCGAGGACGACGACGGCGGGGATGACGAGGAGCCCGCGGCTGTAGCGCGGGTCGCGCCACCAGTAGCCGAGGGCACGCGCGGCGACGGCGCCGGTCGGGGTGCCGGGGAAGCGCCCGAACAGGCCGAGGCCCGCGGATCCGGAGGCGGAGTGCGCGCCGGACGCGGCGGGCTCCGCGAGCGCGTGCCGCAGCGCCCGGGCCCACGCCCAGACGAGGACGGCCAGCGTCGCGAGCCCGATCAGCAGGCGCGCGATCGCCGCGACCCAGTCGCCCGAGACGACGGATCCGGGGACGGCCCAGATCGCGCCGAGCGGCGACCAGCCGAGGGCGCCCGCGATCACGGGCAGGACGTCCAGGCCGTCGCGGATCACGTTGGTCAGGCCGAAGAAGAGCGGTCCGAGCAGGATGACGACGACGAGCACGACGCCGCCGATCACCTCGCGGTAGCGGCGGCTCGAGCCCAGGCCCGTGGTGAGCGCGCCGATCAGGCGGGACGCGACCACGCAGGTCGCGACGCCGATCACCGCGGCGACGAGGCCGGGCAGGATGCCGATCGGACGGCTCCACCAGGCAGCCGCGGAGGCGAGCGCCCCGAGCGTGGTCACCACGCCGGGGATGCCCGCGAGGCCCGCGGCGGCGAGCCCGAGGAGGAGGGTCCGCAGCGGGATCGGGAAGGTCGCGAGGGTGGGCAGGTCGAGGCTCTGGTCGGAGCCGGACAGGAAGATCGGCCCGAGCACCCAGCCGAGGATCAGAGCGGATCCGCCGAGGACGATCGCGACGTTCGCGAACGCCGGGTCCGTGCCTCCGAGCGCGACCAGGCCGGCCGCGACCAGGCCGAGCACCGCGATCGCGTAGAGACCGCCGAGGATCACGCCGATCAGCTGCCACACGTTCCGCGTCAGCGAGTTGCGGAGCAGGAGCAGCCGCAGCCTCAGGAGATGCGCAACCATGCCGGTCCCTCCTGGTGGGTGCGGCCGCCGACCAGCTCGACGAAGCGCTCCTCGAGGCTGGAGCCGGCGCGGACCTCCTCGAGGGTGCCGGAGGCGAGCACGCGGCCGTCGGCGATGACGGCGACCCGGTCGCACATCCGCTCGACGAGGTCCATGGAGTGGGACGAGACGATGACCGTGCCGCCCGACGCGACGAAGCCGGTGAGGATGTCGCGGATGTTCGCCGCCGAGACCGGGTCGACCGACTCGAACGGCTCGTCGAGCACCAGGAGGCGCGGGGCGCGCACGAGCGCGCAGGCGAGCGCGATCTTCTTGGTCATGCCCGCGGAGTAGTCCACGACGAGCGTGCGGTCGGCCGGATCGAGGCCGAGCAGGGCGAGGAGGTCGTCGGTCCGCTCGACGACGACGGAGCGCTCGAGCCCGCAGAGCAGGCCGTAGTAGGTGACGAGCTGGAGACCGGTGAGGCGGTCGAACAGCTTGACGCCGTCGGCGAGGACGCCGATCAGCCGCTTCGCCTCGAGGGTGTCCTTCCAGACGTCGACCTCGTGGATCGTGACGACGCCGCTGTCGGGGCGGAGCAGGGCCGTGGCCATCGAGAGGGTCGTCGTCTTGCCCGCGCCGTTGGGGCCGACGAGCCCGAAGAAGGACCCGGCGGGGACGTCGAGGTCGATGTCCTTCACGGCCTCCTTGTCGCCGAAGCGCTTGCGGAGGCCGCGGATCCGCAGGGCGACCTCGCCGTGGCGGCCGGAGGCCTCGGGGGCGGCCCATGCGGGGGTCGCGGAGTCGGTGTGCGCGGAGTCGGTGTGCTCGGCAGCGGTGCCGTCGGCGGCGGTGCGCGCGGCGGGGCTCTCGGTGTCCGTGCCGTCCTGGGGAATGCCGGGGGGCGTCGTCCCGTCCATGTGTGTCCCTTCCGGGCCGCGGTGGGCGGCCGCTCCTCCACCCTAGGCAGGCGCTGCGGCCGGGGCATCCGTCCCGCGATGGAGTCGCGCTGAACGCGCGGGCGCGGCCCCGGCAGCTCGGCGGGGCGGGGCGGGAGCACGGCCGCCTACGCTGGCCCCATGCCCACGCTCCTCCTCGTCCGGCACGGACGCACCACCGCGAACACCGCGGGGATCCTCGCCGGACGCACCGCCGGAGTGCGGCTCGACGACGTCGGACGCACGCAGGCGGCGCGCACCGGGGAGCGGCTGGCGGCGGTCGAGCTCGCGACCGTGGTGTCGAGCCCGCTCGAGCGGTGCCGGCAGACCACGCGCTTCGTCCTCGAGCGGCAGACAGGATCGCCGGCGACGGTGATCGACAAGGGCATCACCGAGTGCGACTACGGCGACTGGTCGGGGCGCTCGCTGCGGGATCTCGCGACGGAGCCGCTCTGGGCGACGGTGCAGAACCAGCCCTCCGCGGTGGTGTTCCCCGGCGGCGAGGGGATGCTCGCGATGCAGGCCCGGGCCGTGTCCGCGATCCGCCGGCACGACGCGGCGGTCACGGAGGAGCACGGGGCCGGCGCGGTGTGGGCGGCGGTCAGCCACGGAGACACGATCAAGGCGATCCTCGCGGACGCGCTCGGCATGCACCTCGACCTGTTCCAGAGGCTCAGCGTCGGACCGGCGTCGGTGTCGATCATCCGCTACGGCGCGGGGCGGCCCGAGGTCGTCGCGATGAACACGGACGCCGGGGACCTGGGCTGGCTGCGGAAGGCGGCCCCCGTGGCGGACGCCGCCGTGGGTGGCGGGGCGGGGCACGAGTAGGCGCGGGTTCGGGAGGGCCGCTTCAGGGCTCGATCGAGCGGCAGGGATGCGGGTGCTCGGCGGCGGTGGATCTCGATGCGCCCGCTCCGCGGGGGGCTCGGTCAGCAGGAGGGGCGGGCCGCTCGATCGGCAGACCGCCCGAGGCCGACGCGCGCAGCCACTGCGGAGGCGGGCGCTCGTAGACTGGGGGCATGCCTCCGATCGTGCACGGATTCGACTGGCCCGATCGCGTCGTCGTGGGGACCGTCGGCTCACCCGGCTCGCGCTCCTTCTACCTCCAGGCCAAGACCGGGCCCCGCGTGGTCAGCGTCGGCCTCGAGAAGCAGCAGTCGGCCCTCCTCGCCGAGAAGATCGACGAGATCCTCGACCAGCTGATGACCGCCCAGGGCAACCCGGTCAGCGTCCCCGCCGGCACTCCCCCGGAGCTCGTCGACAACGACCCGCTCGACCAGCCCGTGGAGCCCGAGTTCCGCGTCGGCGGTCTCAGCCTCGGCTGGGACCCGTCCACCGCGCAGATCGTGATCGAGGCCTACCCGCTGACCGAGGCGGAGGACGACTCCGAGGAGGAGCCCGAGCCCACCGAGATGCTGCAGGTGAAGATCCCGGTCGGCACGGCGCGCGCCTTCGCGAAGCGAACCCTCGAGGTCGTCGGCGCCGGACGTCCGCTCTGCCCCCGCTGCGGCGAGCCGATGGATCCCGACGGGCACGACTGCCCGCTCGCATGAGCGACCCGGGCGGGCTCGACGGCGAGCTGGAGCTGGCCGGCCGGATCACGATCGCCTCGAACGCGACGTTCCTCGCGCAGCTCGGCGAGACGTCCGTCGTCTACAAGCCGATCTCGGGCGAGAAGCCGCTGTGGGACTTCCCGGACGGCGTGCTCGCGGGCCGCGAGGTCGCCGCCTACCTCGTCTCGGAGGCGCTCGGCTGGAACGTGGTGCCGCGCACGTGGCTCCGCGACGGTCCGCTCGGGCCGGGCATGGTCCAGCTCTGGCAGGACATCGATCCGGACCAGGACGCGGTCGACCTGGTGCCCGCCGACGCCGTGCCCGACGGATGGCGGCACGTCCTCGACGGCAGCGACGAGGAGGACCGCGACATCTCCCTCGTGCACGAGGACTCGACGGCGCTGCGCCGGATGGCCGTGTTCGACGTGGTCGCCAACAACGCGGACCGGAAGGGCGGGCACGTGCTCGCGCTGCCCGACGGCCACCGCTACGGGGTCGACCACGGCCTCACCTTCCACTCCGAGCACAAGCTGCGCACGGTCCTCTGGGGCTGGATCGGCGAACCGCTGCTCGAGGAGGAGCTGACGGCGCTGGCGCTCCTGCGCGCGCAGATCGACGGACCGCTCGGCGAGGCGCTCTCGGAGCTGCTCACCGAGGACGAGGTCGCCGCGTTCGCGAAGCGCTGCGAGCGGCTCGGCTCCTTCGGCCGCTTCCCAGGCCCGCGGGGCGGGATGCCCGCGGTGCCCTGGCCGCTGTTCTGAGCCGGGCGCGGTCGGAACTCAGGACGAACGCCTCCGGAGCGGCGGAGACGCGCTGATCCTCAGGCGCGGGAGCGGGTCCCTCCTGCATCCTGAGCGGCTCAGAAGCTCCAGCCGCGGCCGAACAGCTCCTCGCCCGGCGTCCCGCCGCCTCCCGGACCCGCGCCGCGAGCGCCGAGGTAGGAGGAGACGACGGCCGCTCCCAGGTCCTCCGCCTCCGGGTTCACCACCGAGCCGCCGACCCGGCGGGCGAGCGAGTCGATGAAGCGCGCGAGGCCCGGGTCGTCGCCCAGGCGGAAGAACGTGGTGTGCGCGCCGAGGCGGAGCGACGCGTCGAGCTCGCGGACCGAGACGGCGACCGTCAGCGGGTCCGGCGGGTAGTCGAAGAAGACGCCGCCGTCGGGCTCGAGGTGCGCGGTCGGCTCGCCGTCGGTGACGATGAGCAGCACCGGCTGCGCGTTCGGGTGCTTGCGGAAGTGGCGGTTGGCCAGCAGCAGCGCGTGGTGCAGGTTCGTGCCCTTGTCCCACTCCGCGTCCAGGCCCACCAGCTGCTCGACGTCCATCACCTCGGCGCGTCGGCCGAAGGCGACGAGCTGCAGCGCGTCTCCGCGGAACCGGCTGCTGATCAGGGTGTGCAGGGCGAGCGCGGTGCGCTTCATCGGCACCCAGCGGCCGTCCATCGCCATCGAGAACGAGGTGTCGACGAGGAGCGCGACACAGGCCTGCGTGCGCGCCTCCGTCTCCTGCACCTCGACGTCGTCGATCAGGATGCGCACCCCCGAGCCGACCGGTCGGCCCTCGCCGGCGCTGCGGGTGAGGGCGTTGGTCACCGTGCGGGGGATGTCCCAGGCCTCGGTGTCGCCGAACTCCCACGAGCGCGTCGCTCCGGAGCGCTCGCCCGCCGCGCCCGCACGCCGGACGTCGCGGGCCCCCTGACGGCCGGAGACGGTCTCGGCGATGTCGCGCAGGAGCGCCTTGCCGAGCTGGCGCATGGCCTTCGGGCTGAGGGCGAGGCGGCCGTCGGAGCCGCGGCGCAGGGTCCCGGAGTCGCGCAGGGCCCGCTCCAGGCGCTTCAGCGTCTGCGCGTCGACGGAGGCGTCCTCGCCGAGGCGCTTCGCCAGCAGGTCGAGGTCGAGGTCGTCGAGGGAGGAGCGGTCCGTCTGCGCGAGCTGGTCGGCGAGGGCGTCGAGGTCGGCCAGCTCCTGGAACACGCCCGTCCCGTCGCCGAGGCCGAGCCCCTGCTCGCCGTCCATCCGCTCGGAGCCGCCCCAGTCCTCGCCGGGACGGAGCCCCCGCAGGGTCTCGTCGAGGCGGCCGAGGGACTGCATGAGCTCCGGCGTGCCGAAGGCCTCCTGGGCGAGGGCGTCGAGCTCGGCGCGCTGCTCGGCGGTCATCGAGTTGCGCATCCGCTGGGCCGCGGCCGCGCGGGCGGCGAGCGCGTCGATCAGCTCGTCCACCGACTCCGGGCCCTCGGGGAAGTACTCGCCGTGCTGCTCCATGAAGGCGTCGAACTGCTCGGGGGTGTCCTCCCCGCGCGCGTGCGCCTCGAGCAGCTCGTTCAGGTCGCGGAGCATCGCGTCGATCGCGGCGCGGTCCTCGTCGCTCGCGTTCTCGAGGGCCTGCTTCATCCCCTCGAAGCGCTGATCGAGCATCTCGCGGCCCAGGAGCTCGCGGATCCGCTCGAAGTCGGCGCGCGCCTCGGGGCTCTGCCAGCGGTAGTCGCGGAGCTCCGAGACGGCCGCGGCCGGCGAGGGCGGGAGGCTGTCGAGCTGGATCTCTGCGAGCGCGCGGTCGCCGTCGTCCATCTGCGTGTCGCGGGCGAGCTGCTTGCGCTCGGCGAGGACGGCCTTGTCGAGGAGCTCGCGGATCTCGCGGAGCGTGCCGTCGAGGTTGTTCCTCTGCGTGAGCTCGCGACGCCGCTCGGCGACGCGGGCGGCCAGGTCGTCCAGGCCCTCGCGGTCGCGGGTGCCCCGGCGGAGGAACTCGCGCAGGGCGCGCTCGGGCGAGGTGCCGCCCATCACGTCCTCGCCGATCGCGTCGAGGGCCTCCTTCAGGTCGACCGGAGGAGCGAGCGGATCGGGTCCCCCGTCGTACTTCGCGTAGCGCGCGTCGCGCTTCAGCCGCCGGTTGCCGCGCGGAGCATCAGCCATAGACGGCCTCGCCCCCGCCCGTCTCCTTGCTCAGCTTGCGCGAGAGGTAGAGGCCCTCGAGGGCGAGCTCGACCGCTCCGGCGCGGCGCCCCTCCCCCACGGCGTCGAGGCGCTCGGCGACCTCGTCGTACACGCGGGCCTCGCCCAGCAACGGCAGGCCGGCCAGGAACTCGCGGGCGGTCACCTGCTCGCCGGTCGTGATCATCGCGCCGTTCTCGACCGCCTCGACGAGCGGCCCGAGGTCGACGCCGCGCAGGTGGGCGCGGACGGTCTCGGCGGTGGCCTGACGGAGCAGGTGGTCGAGGATCTCGTCCTCGCGGCCCTCCTCCCCCGACTCGAACTCGATCTTGCCGCCGAGCACGTCGACGGCGGTCTCGAGGTCGATGGGGCGGGCGACCGCCTCCTCCTCGCCGCGGCGGGTGGCGCGGTGCAGGGCGGCGGCGGCGATCGTCTCGGCGCCGGCGATGGCGAAGCGGGCGCTGACGCCGCTGCGCTGGTCGACGGAGCTCGACTCGCGCAGGGCCCGCGTGAAGCGGGCGAGGATCTCGATGAGCGCATCGGGCACGGTCGCGACGAGGTCCGCCTCCTGCCGGATGACGGCGACCTCGTCGACGAGAGCCGTCGGGTAGTGGGTGCGGATCTCGGCGCCGAAGCGGTCCTTCAGCGGCGTGATGATCCGGCCGCGGTTCGTGTAGTCCTCCGGGTTCGCGCTCGCGACGACGAGGACGTCGAGGGGGAGGCGGAGGACGTAGCCGCGGATCTGGATGTCGCGCTCCTCCATCACGTTGAGCATGGCGACCTGGATCCGCTCGGCCAGGTCCGGCAGCTCGTTGATCGCGACGATGCCGCGGTGGCTGCGCGGGATGAGGCCGAAGTGGATGGTCTCCGGGTCGCCCAGGCTGCGGCCCTCGGCCACCTTCATCGGGTCGACGTCGCCGATGAGGTCGGCGACGCTGGTGTCGGGGGTGGCCAGCTTCTCGACGTAGCGCTCCTCGCGGGGCTTCCACGCGACGGGCAGGTCCTCGCCCAGCTCCTCCGCGCGGCGGCGGCTCTCCGTGGTGATCGGCTCGTAGGGGTGCTCGCCGAGCTCGGACCCCTCGATGACGGGCGTCCACTCGTCGAGCAGGCCGACGAGGGTGCGCAGGAGGCGGGTCTTGCCCTGGCCGCGCTCGCCCAGCAGGACGATGTCGTGGCCGGCGATGACGGCGCGCTCGACCTGCGGGATGACCGTCTCGGCGAAGCCGTGCAGGCCCGGCCAGGGGTCGCGGCCCTCGCGCAGGGCGTCGAGCAGGTTGTCGCGGATCTCGGTGCGGAGGCTCTTCTGCACGTGCCCGGAGGCACGGAGCTGGCCGAGGGTCTGGGTCGTCGGGCGCATCACCTCGGCAACGCTACGCCGCAGGTCCGACACGTGGTGGAGGTGCGGCGGATTCGCGGCGCGGGCTTGCGCGGGGGGCGCTTCGAGACATCGCTGCGCTCGAGGGACACCACTGCTGAGGCGGTGTCCCGGCGGGCAGCGCGGCGCCTCGGCGGTGCGGGCGGGCGCGGCGCCGCGGACGGCTCAGCGCTCGAGGCGAGGGGCGGCGGCGAGCAGGCGGCGCGTGTACTCCTCCTGCGGTGCGGCGAGGAGCGACGCGGCCGGCCCCGCCTCGACGATCCGACCCTCGCGCATCACGGCGATGCGATCGCTCATGTGGGCGATCACGCCGAGGTCGTGCGAGATGAGGAGGAGGGCGAGGCCGTGACGGCGCTGCAGGTCGTCGAGCAGGTCGAGGATCTGCGCCTGCACCGACACGTCGAGGGCCGAGACGGGCTCGTCGCAGATCAGCACGTCGGGGCGCGTCGCCAGCGCCCGGGCGATCGAGACGCGCTGGCGCTGACCGCCGGAGAGGGTCCGCGGCGAGCGCCGCTCCAGGGCGGGGTCGAGCCCCACGCTCTCGAGCAGCGCGGGCACGGAGGCTGCGCCGGCGTCGCGGAGGAGGCGGCCGACGCTCCAGCGCGGGTCGAACGAGGAGAGGCTGTCCTGGTAGACGGCGCCGATCCGCGGGCGGCGGGGACGGCGGGAGCGCTCGGTCGCTGCCGACCACGGCTCGCCGAACAGCTCGACGGCGCCCGCGTCCGGACGCCGCAGCGCCAGCACGAGCCGGGCCACCGTGCTCTTGCCCGACCCGGACTCGCCGACGAGCCCCACGGTCTCGCCGCGCCGCAGCCGGAGGTCGACGTCGTCGACCGCGACCCGCACTCCTCCGCCGGGCAGCGGGAAGCGGGCGGCGAGTCCGCGGGCCGCGACCACGACCTCGCCGGGGGTCTCGGGCGGTGTCGCCGGTGCGGTCGGGTCGGTGAGCCGGGAGCCGCGCGGGCGCCCGGCGGGGACAGCGGCCACGAGCGCGCGGGCCTCGGGGCTGCGGGGCGCGCGCAGCACCTCGGCCGCGGTCCCCTCCTCCACCACGCGGCCGTCGGCGAGCACGAGGATGCGGTCCGCGAGGCCCGCCACCACCGCGAGGTCGTGCGAGACCAGGACGAGCGCCCGGCCGCGCGCCTTCTGCTCGGCGAAGAGCTCGAGCACGCGGGCCTGGACGGTGACGTCGAGCGCGGTGGTCGGCTCGTCGGCGACGAGCAGCGGCGGATCGAGCGCCACGGCCGCCGCGAGGAGGGCGCGCTGGCGGAGCCCGCCGGAGAGGTCGCCGGAGCGCTCCCGCATCCGCTCGGCCGGCTCCGGCATGCCGACGCTCGCCAGGGCCTCGACCGTCCGCTGCGCGCGCTCGGCCGCGGGGAGGCGGCCGTGGAGGCGGAGCACGTCGCCGATCTCGCGGCCGATCGGGCGCAGCGGGTCGAGCGAGAGCAGCGCGTCCTGCGGGACGAAGCCGACGGATCCGCCGCGCAGCCGCCGCAGCTCCCGCTCGCCCGCTCCGACCACCTCGGTCCCGCCGACGCGGACGCTCCCGGTCACGGCGCCTCCGCTCAGCCCCAGCAGCGCTCGCGCGGTGACGCTCTTACCCGACCCGGACTCGCCGACGATCGCGACGCACTCCCCCGGCTCCACGCGGAACGAGACCCCGTGCACCACCTCGACTCCGTCGAAGGCGACCCGGAGCCCCTCGACGACGACCGCGCTCACCGCGCACCCCGCAGACGCCCGCCGAGGACCGTCGTCGCGATCGTGGTCAGCACGATCGCCAGCCCCGGGAACACGGTCAGCCACCACGCGCTCGAGAGGTAGGTGCGGCCCGCCGAGAGCATCGCGCCCCACTCCGGCGCGGGCGGCTCGGCGCCCAGGCCCAGGTAGCTGAGGGCCGAGGCCCAGACGATCGCCTGGCCGACGCCGAGGGTCGCCAGCACGGCGAGCGGCCCGAAGGTGTTGGGGAGGACGTGCCGGACGAGGATGCGGACGGGTCCGTGCCCCAGCACGCGCGCCGCCTCGACGTAGCCGGAGTCGCGGATGCCGAGCAGCTGCGTGCGCAGGATGCGGGCGTACCCCGGCGCGGTCGAGAGGCCGACCGCGATGGTGGCGGGGACGACTCCGGGACCCGTGACCACGATCACGAGCAGCGCGAGCAGGAGTGCGGGGAAGGCGAAGAGCACCTCGAGCACGCGGCCGATCACGCCGTCGACGACGCGGCCGCCGAACGCCGCGACCACCCCGAGCACCGCGCCGAGGACGAGGCCGATCACGGTGGCGCTGGCGCCGATCAGGAGGGACGCGCCCGCCCCTGCGATGAGGCGGCTGAGGACGTCCCGACCGGACTCGTCGGTGCCGAGCAGGTGCGCGGCACCCGGTGGGGTGAAGGCGTCGCGCGGGGCGACGGCGAGCGGATCGGAGGGGGCGAGCAGCCCGGGCGCGACGGCGGCGAGCAGGAGCAGCACGACGAAGACCACGGCCAGCACCTCGCCGGCGCGGAGGCGGGAGGCACCCCGGCGGAGCGGGCGGGCGGCGCGCAGCTCGAGCTCGCTCACGCGACCGCCTCCCGCCGGGCCAGCCGCGGGTCGATCACGCGGGTCAGCAGATCGGTGGCGAGCGTCACGACGATGTACGCCAGCGCCGTGACCAGCACGACACCCGTCACCACCGGCACGTCACGGACGGTCACCGCCGCGAGCAGAGTCCGGCCGAGCCCCGGCCTCGCGAAGATCGTCTCGACCACCACGGCCCCGCCGATCAGGTAGCCGAACGCCCAACCCGAGAGCGAGACCCCTGGCAGCACCGCGTGGCGCAGCGCGTGGCGGGCGCGGACGCCGAGCTCGCCCTCGCCGCGCGCCCGAGCGGCGAGCACGAACGGCGACTCCAGCGCGTCGAGGAGGGAGCGGCGCATCACCTGGCCGAGGAAGCCCGCCAGCGGGATCGCGAGGGTGAGCGTCGGCAGCACCAGCCCGGCGGGCGACCCTGTGCTGACCGGGGGCAGCCAGCGCAGCGCGGTCGCGAAGACGGCGATCAGCACGGTCGCCAGCCAGAAGTGCGGGAGCGCGGCCGCCGTGAGCTCGAGGCCGGACCCGACCGCGGCGGCGAGGCGTCCGCCCCGGGTCGACCAGAGGGCGGTCGCCAGCGCCAGGATCCATGCGGCGGTGAGCGCGAGCACGGCGAGCAGGAGGGTGCCGGGCAGCTGCTCGCCGAGGATCTGCGCGACGGGAGTGCGCAGGGAGTAGGAGGTGCCGAGGTCGCCGCGCGCGAGCCTGCCGAGCTGCACCAGGTACTGCACGAGGAGCGGCTGGTCGAGGCCGTACTGCTCCCGCACCGCGGCGAGCGCCTCGGGCGACGCCTGCGAGCCCGGACCGCCGAGGATCGCCTGCGCCGGATCGCCGGGGACGAGGCGGATGAGGACGAAGACGGCGGTCGCGACGGCCCACAGCACCACGAGGGCGCCGCCGAGGCGGAGGAGCGCGCGGCGGATCATGCGGGCGGGCGTCCTCTCTGGTCGGGGCGATGGAGGGGGCGGGGCGTCGTCGAGGCCCGCTCCCTCCGGAGCACGGGGACTCGACGCGCGACAGACGGCGGCTACTCGACCAGCATGGAGGACGGACCCCTGCTGATCGAGCAGCCCGCGGAGCGGGCGTCTCGAGATCCGCCCATCCCGATCGCGGGGTCTCGATGCGCCGCCGCGGCGACTACTCGACCGGCATGCGTCCGCTCATCGATCGGTGCAGGCGGCTCTCCGGAGCCGGGTCAGACCCAGGCGTCGGCGAACCAGGGGGTCGACACGGTGTCGAGGGCGACGAGGCCCTGGACGGCCGACCGGTGCAGGTAGTGGTTCTGCTGGTCGTAGAGCGGCAGGATCCAGTAGCCCTCGAGGACGATCCGCTGGGCCTGCTCGTACAGGTCGGCGCGGGCGTCCTCGTCGGTCGTGGCGCTCGCCTGCTCGAGCAGCGAGTCGAGCGCGGGGTCGGCGATCTGCGCGTGGTTGGCGAAGTAGCCGCTCGGCGCGGGGGTGATGCCCGAGGAGGAGTAGAGGATCCGCAGCACGTCGGGTCCGACCTTCGTGTACGGGGCGCTCACCAGCTCGTACTCGTTCGACGCGAGCGCGGTGTACCAGCTCGACAGGTCGAGCAGGCTGATCCGCACGTCGAAGCCGAGGGTCTTCGCCGAGGCCTGGATCTGCTCGAACAGCGACTGCTCGGCCGGGATCGACTGGTTGGTGCTGACGGGGAAGCGCAGCGTCAGCGGCGTCCCGTCCTTCTCGCGGATGCCGTCGCCGTCCGAGTCCACCCAGCCGGCCTTCTCGAGCAGATCCTCGGCGGCGGCCGTCTCGGAGTCGGACCCGGCGTCCTCGAAGAGCGACGGGTCGGAGTACGCGGTCGCCTCGCGGCTGGACAGCGGGGAGTAGGAGCGCTCGGCGGTGCCGAAGAAGAGGGAGTCGATCGCGTCGTTCACGCCGACGCCGCGGACGAACGCCTCGCGGACGGACTCGTCGTCGAACGGCGCCTGGCCGGAGTTGAGCTCGAGGCGGTTGACCGAGCCGGGCCGGGGCGCGTCGAGCTCGACGAGGTCGGAGGCTCCGGTCGCGGCCATCAGGGTGTCGGGCTGGGCGTTGTCGAGCACGTCGACCTCGCCCGACTGCAGCGCCGCGTAGCGGGTGGCGGAGTCGGGGATGAAGCGCCAGGTGATGCTCGCCAGGTGCGCGGGGCCCTCGTGGCCGTCCCCGGTCGGGCCGGTCGACGCGTCGTAGGCCTCGTTGCGGGTGAGGGTCACGTGGTCCTGCTTGACCCACTCCGAGACGGTGAAGGGGCCGGTGCCGACGGGCGCCTCGCAGTTCGCCTCCTCGCCGCGGGCGATGCCGGCGGGCGACTCGATCGCGGTCCACGGCTGCGCGAGCGACTCGAGCAGCGCACTGTCCGGCGCGGTCAGGGTGAAGCGGGCGACGGTCGGCGAGACCGCGGTGACGGAGGCGACCTTCGCCACGGCGAGGTAGCCGGTGGAGGACTTGGTCGCCGGGTCCTGCAGGTGCGCGATGTTCGCGGCGACCGCCTCCGCGTCGAGGGCGGTGCCGTCGGTGAAGGTCACACCCTCGCGCAGGGTGAAGTCGTAGCTGAGCGCGTCGTCCGAGACGGTCCACGACTCGGCCAGCCACGGCGTGATGGTGCCGTCGGCGTCGCGCGAGACGAGCGACTCGAGCACCTGCGTCGCGAGGAGCGCCTGCGGGTAGTTGCCGCCGACGTGCGGGTCGAGGCAGGTGGGCTCGGCGTCGCCGGACGCGTAGGTCAGCGTCCCGCCGTCGACGGGGGTGCTGGAGGCGTCCGGCGTCTCGGCGGTGCAGCCGCTGAGCAGGAGCGCGGCGGCCGCGACGGCGGCGGGGAGGGCGAGGAGGCGGGAGCGCAGCGGCATGACGTCTTTCGTGGAGGGGTCGGGGGTGCACGCGTTTCTTGGACGCGACCCAGGAAACGCTAGCAGGGCGCGGTGGCGGCGGGCGGGGATCGCTCGGATCCGTGGAGGAGCGCCCGCATCCCGCGCTGGGGAGGGACGAATCGCGCTGGCGGAGATCCCCGACGCGCCTGTCGGTGGGGATCGGCCTCCGCTCTCCTACTGTCGACGCATGACCTCCGCCGTGCTCGCCCTCCTGTTCGGCTCCGCCGTCGCCCTCGTGGGCCTCGTGCCCTGGGCCGCCCTGCAGTACCGGCGCCGCGGCGTCCTCGGGATCGGCAACGCGGTGCTGGCCTTCGCCGCCGTGGTCTACGCGCTCGCCCTCGTCACCTACACGCTCCTCCCCCTGCCCGACGAGGCGACGGTCGCCGCCGCCTGCCGCACCGGATCGGGTCCGCAGCTGCGCCTGTTCGCCTTCGTCGGCGACATCGCGAAGGAGGGCGGGATCGACGGGCCCCGCGCGCTGCTGACGAACCCCGCGTCCGCGCAGGTGCTCCTGAACGTGGTCTTCTTCGTCCCCCTCGGGATGCTCGTCCGCCACCTCGCTCTGCGCGGGCGCCTCGTCGCCGGGCTGATCGGCGGCACCGCCGTCGGCTTCGCCGTCTCGCTCCTCATCGAGGTCACGCAGCTCACCGGCGACTGGTTCCTCTACCCGTGCGCCTACCGGCTCTTCGACGTCGACGACCTGCTGGCCAACACGGCCGGCGCCCTGCTCGGCACCCTCCTCTCCCCCGTCCTCCTCCTCTTCACCCGCCGGACCGAGGGCGCGGTGCCGGAGCTGGCCCGCCCGGTCACGATCCGCCGCCGCGCGTTCGGCATGTTCTGCGACGTTCTCGCGCTGAGCCTCATCACGGGCGCGCTCGTCTCGATCACCGGGGTCGGCCTCGTGCTCGCGGGGGTGGACACGCGCTCGAGCCCCGGGGACGTGGTTCTCGGAGCCCTGCCGTTCGTCGCTCCGCTGTTCCAGCTCGTGATCGTGCTGCGGTCCGGACGGACCCTCGGCGAGACGGTGGTGCGCCTGCGTCCCGAGCCGCGACCGCTCCTCTGGCAGCGGCTCGTGCGCTGGGCGGCGGGATCGGGCGGCTGGTCCACCCTGCTCGCCGTCGAGGGCGGCTTCTGGTCGCTGCTCGCCTTCGTCCTCGCGGCGGCCGCGATGATCGGCCTGGTCGCGACACGGGGCCGCCGGGGGACGGCGAACGCGCTGGCTCGCCTCGACGTCGTGGACGAGCGGGCGGAGGCGCCGTCCGCCATACGGAAGACGGACTGAGAGGAGCCTGCCGGACGCCTGGGCCGGCCGGTGGTCAGACCGCCGCGCGGAGCCCCTCGACCAGGTCGTGCTGCGCCTCGCGGCCGGCCCGCGTGGGCACGAGCGGGTACACGTGGACCTGCCCGACGGCCTCGTGGAGCTCGAACGGGACCCCGGCGGCCGCCGCCCGCTCGGCCAGCACGTGGGCGTCCGGATTGAGGACGTCACGCGTGCCGCTGAAGACGGTGAGGGGGCCGAGGCCCGCCAGGTCGCCGAACAGCGGGCTGACCGCGGGATCGAGCAGGTCGAGGGCGCCGCGCCAGCTCTCGGCGAGGACGCGACCGCCCGGGGTGCCGAGCCAGGGATCGGTCGGCTGCACCTCTTGGATGCGCGGATTGCTCCAGGAGAGGTCGAGCGCGGGCGAGACGAGGGTGGTGCGCGGCAGGACCACCCCGTCGTCGCGCAGGGCGAGAGCCGTCGAGAGGGCGATCTGGCCGCCCGCCGAGTCGCCGGCGAGGCAGGTCGCGCCGTGCCGCTCCAGACTTCGCAGCACCAGGCCTCGGACGCCGTCGCGCGCCTCGAGCGCCGTGCCGAAGGGCACGAGCGGGTAGATCGGGAGGGTCACCGCGACGGAGGCCTCGTCGGCGATGCGGGCGGCGAGCCACCAGTGCTGGGGCGCGATCTCGTTCACCCAGCCGCCGCCGTGGACGTAGACGACGCCGCCGCGGATCACCCGCGGGCGGATCGTGTAGACCGGCCAGGAGCCGACCTGCTCCACGTCGACGCGCACGCCGGGCCGGAGGCGGGGCGGCGGGCCGTAGGAGGCGGGACGGAGCGCGCGCTCCCGGATGCGGCGACGGGCTCCCTCCGCGCTGACGAAGGTGCGGTTCGCACGGGCGAGCCGGAGCGCGAGCGGGACGAGGGCATCGGGGACGACGAGCGGCATCGCCCGAGCATCGCGCACCCCGGTGCGCGGCGGCTGGGCGGCGACGGGCTGCGCGGCTGCCGACTCTGGGGCGACGGACTCGGCCGCCACCGACGCGGCGTCGACGGACTCGGCCGCCGATCCACGGAGGTCGGAGGACGCGGCGCGGGCTCCGCGGACGGAGCGTCGGAACCCGCGGACGCAGCGTCGGAGACCGCGGTCGTCGCCCGGGCACCCCGCGGACAGCACGACGGCCCGGCCCGTGGAGGGAGCCGGGCCGGGGCCGCCGGTCAGCGTGGTGCCTGCATGCCCGCGGAGCGCGGGTCGGCAGCCACCTCGCTGTCGCCGTGCGCTGCGGGTCAGCGGCGCGCGGCGGAGCGGCCGGCGAAGCGGGTGTAGACGAGCAGGACGATGATCGCTCCGATGATCGAGCCGATGATGCCGGCGGGCTGGAAGAAGCCGTCCATCGGGTCGTGCTGGAAGATCAGGAAGCCGAGGAAGCCGCCGACGAACGAGCCGACGATGCCGAGCACGATGGTCATGCCGATGCTGATGCTCTGCTTCCCGGGGACGATGAGGCGGGCCAGCGCTCCTGCGATGAGTCCGACGACGATGAGGCTGATGATGAGACCGAGCATGGCGGTCGTCCTTCCGTTGTGCGGGCGGGGGCCCGCTGATCGGTTCCGCGGTTGCGGGACCGGTGGCTACGCAACCACCCCGGAGGAGGCGGCGGTACACCCCTGGGGGTGTGCTCGCCCCGACGAGTCGTGCGGTAGCGTCCGACCATGACCCGCCGCGCGCCCCTCACCGTCGCGCTCGTCGACGACTACGACGTCGTCCTCACGGGCCTCGCGCACATGTTCGACCACTACCGCGATCGGGTGGTCGTCGCCGAGATCGACGCGAACGCCTCCCTCTCCGATCGGATCGACGTCGTCCTCTACGACTCGTTCGCCCAGCCGGAGTCGGACCACCACGAGATCGCGGAGCTGGTGCGCAACGAGCGGGCCGAGCACGTGGTCGTCTACACCTGGAACTTCGCGCCGACGCTCATCGCGGACGCCCTCGAGCAGGGCGTCCACGGCTACCTCTCCAAGACCCTGCCGGCGCGGGAGCTGGTGGCCGCGCTCGAGCGGGTGGCGGCGGGCGAGGTCGTCGTCAGCGATCCTCCGCGGCGGGCGGGCAGCGCACCGGGCCTCGACTGGCCGGGCCGCCACGAGGGCATCACCGACCGGGAGTCGGAGATCCTCGCGCTCATCACTCAGGGCAAGAGCAACGCCGACGTCGCCGCCCTCACCTACCTCAGCCCCAACACGGTGAAGTCCTACATCCGCAGCGTCTACGGCAAGATCGGCGCGACCAGCCGCACGCAGGCCGTCCTCTGGGGCGTCGACCACGGCTTCACCCCCGACCACCACCGCATCGACCACTGGCTCGGCGGCCCCTGACCCGCGCCCGCGGCACGCCACTCCGGTACGCGACCCGCCGACGGACGCGCACCCGGGAGGCGTCTCGCGGGAGGGGGCGGGGGCGCACGCACCGCTACGGTGTGGCCATGCCCCTCGACCGCGCGCCGACCATCCGCGACGTCGCGGTGCGGGCCGGAGTGTCGTACCAGACGGTCTCGCGGGTGCTCAATGACAGCCCCCAGCTGCGGCCGCGCACCCGGGAGCGCGTGCTCGCCGCGATCGAGGACCTCGGCTTCCGCCCCAGCGCCGCCGCCCGCGCCCTGGCGACGAGCCGCTCCGGCCTGATCGGGATCCTCGCCGCCGAGAGCCACAGCTTCTACGGCACCGCCACCGCGATGGCCGCGATCGAGCAGGCGGCGCGCGACGCGGGCTACCGGGTCCCGGTCGTGAACGCGGCGCCGGACGCGGAGTCGCTGGCCGACGGTCTCGCCCACCTGCAGCGGGAGTCGGTGGAGGCGATCGTGGTCCTCGCCCCGCAGGAGCGCGCGCTGGAGGCGATCGAGAGCCTCGCGATCGGCGTCCCCTCGGTGACGCTCGGCGCGACGGACCGCGGCGCCGACTCCCTGCTCCTCGTCGACCAGGCGGCCGGAGCGCGACTGGCGACCGAGCACCTCGTCGGCCTCGGCCACACCCGCATCGCGCACCTCGCCGGTCCGCAGCACTGGGTGGAGGCGCAGGCGCGGCTCGAGGGCTTCGGCGCCGGGATGAGCGCGGCCGGCCTCGACCCTGTCGCCGTCGTGGAGGGCGACTGGAGCGCCGAGTCCGGCTACCGCGCCGGCCTCCGCCTCCTCGACTCCTCGCCCCGGCCGACCGCGGTGTTCGCCGGCAACGACCAGATGGCCCTCGGACTCCTGCACGCCTGCACCGAGCGGGGACTGCGCGTGCCCGAGGACCTCAGCGTCGTCGGCTTCGACGACGTCCCCGAGGCGGCGCACTACCAGCCGCCGCTGACCACCATCCGCCAGGACTTCGCGGAAGTCGGCCGCCGCACGATCGGCGTCGTGCTCGCGGAGCTGCGCGGCGAGGAGCCCGCCGTCGACCGCCCGGTGCCGCCGGTGCTGGTGGAGCGGGCGTCGACGGCTCAGGCCTGAGCAGCACCGGCCCCCGCCTCACCCCGCGTGCGGCAGCAGCACCTCCACGCGCCCCTCGCGCACCCGCGTCTCGAACCGCGGCTGCGGCGAGGTGGCCGGCCCCCGCAGCACCTCGCCGGTCTCGAGCGAGAAGGTGCTGCCGTGCCACGGGCAGGCGACGCACGCCTCCCCCGAGCCGTCCGCCGAGACCTCGCCCTCGTCGAGCGGGCCCGAGAGGTGGCTGCAGACGTTCGAGAGCACGTCGATCCGCTCGCCCCGCCGGAAGGCGAGCAGGGGGAGGCCCGCGACCTCCCTCCTCACCGGCGTGCGCTCCGGCAGGTCCGCCAGGGCGCCGAGCTCCTGCCAGCCGGAGGGGAAGCGGTGCGGCACGTCCTCCGCGTGGTTCGCCCCCGCCGCCTGCCGGTAGCTGAGGTGGCCGCCCAGGTAGCCGCCGCCTGACACTACGGCGAGCCCGAGCATCCCGAGCACCTTCCCGCTCGTGGTGCGCCCGCGGCGGCGCTGCACCCACGACGCGGCGTAGAGGCCCGTCGCGACCACGTTGGCCGCCGAGTGCACCAGCCCGACGCGGGTCTGCTGCTCGTGCAGCTCCGACCAGTCGGTGAAGCCGGAAGCGGCGGTCGGCAGGACGCTGATCACGCCGACGCCGACGAGGGTCCTCGCCGCGCGCTGGTTCCCCGGCAGCAGGTCGAGCACCGCCGCCGACACCCAGGCGCCGGTGGGCACGAGGACGAGCAGCGGATGGACGGGGTGGCCGACCGGGACGCCGTGCAGCACGTCCCGCACCGGCTGCGGCCGGACCACCGCGTTCACGGCCCGCTTCACCCGGCCGACGAGCGGATCGAGGGCGGCGGCGTTCTCGAGGCGGGTGACGAGTCTGACGAGTCTGATCTCACGCATGCCTCATGCGACCAAGCGGGCGGCCCCGGCGGAAGGGGCTTGCGGCGGAGGAGGAGCAGTCGGACCCCGTCGGGCGGCCCCTCGCTTGCCGACCCCGAGCCGTTTCGCCTACGCTGACCCGGGGCTTTGTGAACGGTCACATCGCCCGAGCGAGGAGCATGATGGACCAGCGCAGGCCCACCCCCGCCGACGTGATCACGAGCGGCGCCACCGCCCTCGGCATCGAGCTCGGCTCCACCCGGATCAAGGCGTGCCTGGTCGACGCGGCCGACCCGTCCGTGGTCCTCGCCGTCGGCAGCCACGAGTGGGAGAACCAGTTCGTCGACCGCCGCTGGACCTACTCCCTCGACGCCGTCCACGCGGGCCTCCAGGCCGCCTACGCGGACCTCGTCGCCGACGCCTCGTCGCGCCACGGCGTGCAGCTCTCCTCCGTCGGGGCGCTCGGCGTCTCGGCGATGATGCACGGCTACCTCCCCTTCGATGCGGACGGCGGGCTGCTCGTCCCCTTCCGCACCTGGCGCAACACCAGCACCGGTCCCGCGTCGGCCGAGCTCACCGAGCTGTTCGGCGCCAACATCCCGCTGCGCTGGTCGCTCGCGCACCTGCACCAGGCGGTCCTCGACTCCGAGCCGCACGTCGAGCGGATCGACTTCCTCACCACCCTCGCCGGCTACGTGCACTGGCGCCTCACCGGCGAGAAGGTCCTCGGAGTCGGCGACGCCTCCGGCATGGTCCCGACCGACCCGGCGACCCGCGACTACGACCAGCGCGTCGTCGACCTCTACGACGAGCGCGCGGCCGGCGCCGTGAAGCCGCTGCGCGAGCTGCTGCCCGCCGTGCTCCCCGCGGGCGCCGACGCCGGCTCGCTCACCGCCGAGGGCGCGCTCCTGCTCGACCCCACCGGCTCCCTCCGACCCGGCGCCCCCGCCTGCCCGCCCGAGGGCGACGCCGGCACCGGCATGGTGGCGACCAACTCCGTCGCCCCGCGCACCGGCAACGTCAGCGCCGGCACCAGCATCTTCGCCATGGTCGTCCTCGAGGGCCCGCTCGAGAGCGTGCACCACGAGCTCGACCTCGTCGCGACCCCCGCCGGCGACCTCGTCGCGATGGTCCACTGCAACAACGGAGCCAGCGAGCTCGCCGGCTGGGTCGGCCTGTTCTCGCGGTTCGCCGCCGCGTCCGGCGGACCCTCCGACAGCGACGCCGTCTACGGCACCCTCTTCGCCGAGGCGCTCGAGGGCGAGGCGGACGCGGGCGGACTGCTCGCCTACAACCACCTCGCGGGCGAGCCGATCGCCGGGCTGGTCGAGGGCCGCCCGCTCGTCGTGCGCACTCCCGACTCGCGCCTCACGCTCGCCAACTTCATGCGCGCGCAGCTCTACGGCGTGTTCGGCACCCTGGCGCTGGGCATGCGCGTCCTCGCGGGCGAGGGCGTCCGGATCGACGAGATGTTCGCGCACGGAGGCATGTTCCGCACCGCCGGGGTCGCCCAGCGCTTCCTCGCCGGCGCGCTCGACGCCCCGGTCTCGGTCGCCGCGACCGCCTCCGAGGGCGGCCCGTGGGGCATGGCGGTGCTCGCCGCCTACCGTCTGCAGAGCGGAGTCGCGCTCGACGCGTACCTCACCGATCAGGTCTTCGGCGACTCCGGCTTCGAGACCGTCGCCCCCGACGCGGACGACGTCGCCGGCTTCTCCGCCTACCTCGAGCGCTACCGCGCCGGCCTCGCCGTCGAGCAGACCGCCGTCGAGACCCTCACCGACCCGCAGAACCAGGGAGCTACCGCATGACCACCCAGACCCCCGCCGTCGAGGAGGCGATCGCCCGCGTCCGCGAGGACGTCGCGCGGCTGCACTCCGAGCTCGTCCGCTACGGCCTCGTCATCTGGACCGGCGGCAACATCTCGGGCCGCGTGCCCGGCGCCGACCTCTTCGTGATCAAGCCCAGCGGCGTCTCCTACGACGACCTCGCGCCCGAGAACATGATCCTCTGCGACCTCGACGGGAACGTCGTCCCCGGCACCCCCGGCAGCGACCGCAGCCCCTCCAGCGACACCGCGGCGCACGCCTACGTGTACCGCGAGATGCCCGAGGTCGGCGGAGTCGTGCACACGCACTCCACCTACGCGACCGCGTGGGCGGCCCGCGCCGAGTCGATCCCCTGCGTCATCACCGCGATGGCCGACGAGTTCGGCGGGGAGATCCCCATCGGCCCGTTCGCGATCATCGGCGACGACTCCATCGGCCGCGGCATCGTCGCGACCCTCAGCGGGCACCGCTCGCGGGCGGTCCTGATGCAGAACCACGGCGTCTTCACCATCGGCAAGGACGCGAAGGACGCCGTCAAGGCGGCCGTCATGGCCGAGGACGTCGCCCGCACCGTGCACCTCGCGCGCCAGGGCGGCGAGCTCGTCCCCATCCCGCAGGAGTCGATCGACGCCCTGTTCGACCGCTACCAGAACGTCTACGGACAGAACCCCACCGGAGCCATCGCATGAGCGTGTACCAGAGCATCATCCCCGACCTCGCCACCCGCACCGTCTGGTTCCTGACCGGCAGCCAGGACCTCTACGGCGAGGACACCCTCCGCCAGGTCGCCGAGCAGTCGCAGGCCGTCGTCGCGCAGCTGAACGAGGCGGGCGCGATCCCCGTGACCGTCGAGTGGAAGCCGGTGCTGAAGAGCTCCGACGCCATCCGCCGCACCATGATCGAGGCGAACTCCGACGACTCCGTGGTGGGCGTCATCACCTGGATGCACACCTTCAGCCCCTCGAAGATGTGGATCCACGGCTTCGACGCGCTCGCCAAGCCGCTGCTGCACTTCCACACCCAGGCGAACGTCGCCCTGCCGTGGCAGGACATCGACTTCGACTTCATGAACCTCAACCAGGCCGCGCACGGCGACCGCGAGCACGGCTACATCCTCAGCCGGATGAGCGTGCCCCGGAAGACGGTCGTCGGCCACGCGAGCGACGCCCGCGTCACCGAGGCCATCGGCACCTGGTCGCGCGCGGCCGCCGGCTGGTCCGCCTCGCGGAGCATGAAGGTCGCCCGCTTCGGCGACAACATGCGCAACGTCGCCGTCACCGAGGGCGACAAGACCGAAGCCGAGATCCGCCTCGGCGTCAGCGTCAACACCTGGGGCGTGAACGAGCTCGTCGAGCGCGTCGACGCCGCCACCTCCGAGCAGATCGACGCCCTCGTCGCGGAGTACCTCGAGAGCTACGACGTGGTCCCCGAGCTGCTCCCCGGCGGCGAGCGCCACGAGTCGCTCCGCTACGGCGCCGCGGTCGAGATCGGCCTGCGCTCGTTCCTGGAGGAGGGCGGCTTCGAGGCGTTCACCGACAGCTTCGAGGACCTCGGCGGGCTCCGCCAGCTCCCCGGACTCGCCGTGCAGCGCCTCATGGCGGACGGCTACGGCTTCGGCGGCGAGGGCGACTGGAAGACGGCCGTCCTCATCCGCATCGCCGCCGTCATGGGCGCCGGCCTCCCCGGCGGCACCAGCCTGATGGAGGACTACACCTACGACATGACGCCCGGCGAGGAGCTCATCCTCGGCGCGCACATGCTCGAGGTGTCGCCGTCCCTGTCGTCGAAGCGCGCCTCGCTCGAGATCCACCCGCTGGGCATCGGCGGCCGCGAGGACCCGGTGCGCCTGGTCTTCACCGCCGACGCCGGACCCGCCGTGGTGGTCGCCCTGAGCGACGTCCGCGAGCGCTTCCGCCTGGTCGCGAACAAGGTCCGGAACGTCGAGCCGCCCCAGACGCTCCCGCACCTGCCCGTCGGCCGCGCCGTCTGGCAGCCCGCCCCGGACTTCGGCACCAGCGCCGCCGCCTGGATCACCGCCGGTGCCGCGCACCACACGGTGATGACGACGCAGATCGGGCTGGAGGCGTGGGAGGACTTCGCCCGCATCGCCGGCGTCGAGCTCCTCGTGATCGACGAGTCGACCACCCTCCGCGGCTTCGAGTCCGACATCCGCTCGAACGCGGCGTACTACCGCCTCTCCCAGGGCCTGTAGATCCTGCGAGGCCGGACGGCCGGCTCCCTGCGGGGGGCCGGCCGTTCCGTCGTTCCCGGCGAGCCGCCGGGTCGGGGCGGGGGGCCCGCCGCCGAGACCGACCTGGATCACGTCGGCGATCGAGGTCGGATCGCCCTCTCCGGCCCGTTCGGCGCCCGCTGCAGCGTCCCGGCCCCGGTTGCGGACGCGGTCGCAGCACGACGGAGGCCGGGAGGCCCGGACGGCCCTCGCGGGCAGTCGGTCCTTCCGGCCTCCGGGACGCAGGCGTGCGGCGGACGGTCAGTCGCGCGAGGTCGAGAACGCCGCGTCGAAGGCGTCGGCCGGCGGCGTGATCGCGTTGAGCTTCCGCACGAAGGCCAGGGCCTCGGGGGCGCCGTCGAGGCGGTCCATGCCGGCGTCCTCCCACTCGACGCTGGTCGGGCCGGTGTAGCCGATCGCGTTGAGCGCGCGGAACACCGGCTCCCACGGGACGGCGCCGTGCCCGGTCGAGACGAAGGTCCACCCGCGGCGCGGGTTCGCCCACGGCAGGTGCGAGCCGAGGACGCCGTTGCGGCCGTCGAGGTTGGTGACCGACTCCTTCACGTGAACGTGGAAGATGTGGTCGGCGAAGTCGAGCACGAACGCGACGCTGTCGAGCTGCTGCCAGACGAAGTGCGACGGGTCGAAGTTGAAGCCGAACGAGGCGCGGTGGCCGATCGCCTCGAGGGTGCGCTTGGCGGTCCAGTAGTCGTAGGCGATCTCGCTCGGGTGCACCTCGAGCGCGTAGCGGACGCCGACCTCCTCGAAGACGTCGAGGATCGGGTTCCAGCGGTCGGCGAAGTCCTGGTAGCCGGCGGCGATCCACTCGTCGGAGGCGGGCGGGAACATGGCCACGCCCTTCCAGATCGACGAGCCGGAGAAGCCGTTGACCTGCGTCACGCCGAGCGCGGCGGCGAAGCGGGCGGTGTCCTTGAGGTCCTGGGCGGCGCGCTGCCGGACGCCCTCGGGGTCGCCGTCGCCCCAGACGCGGTCGCTGAGGATGTCGCGGTGGCGCTCGTCGATCGGGTCGTCGCAGACCGCCTGGCCGGTGAGGTGGTTCGAGATCGCGAACACCTGGAGGCCGTTGCGCTCGAGGATGTCCTTCCGGCTCTGCACGTACTCCGCGTCGTCCCAGCGCGCCACGTCGATGTGGTCGCCCCAGCAGGCGATCTCGAGGCCGTCGTAGCCCCACTCCCCCGCGAGGCGGGCCACCTCCTCGAAGGGGAGGTCCGCCCACTGGCCGGTGAAGAGGGTGATCGGTCGCGTCATCGCGGATTCCTAACTCTCGACTCCCGCGCGCCGTCGCACCGGGAGAGGTAATTTGAGGGTCCACGCAACATATCAGGCACTCCCGCGAGCCCGAAAGGAACCGATCATCGCCCCGATCGACGGCGCACTGTCGCGCACGCCCACACTCGTCACCGCCACTGCGGCCCCGACCTGGGAGGAGGGCCTGATCGTCGGCAGCGGCCGCGTCGGCGCCGTGGTGCACGGCCCGGCCGACGCGCTCACCGTCTCGCTGGCGCACGAGCGCTACTTCCTCCCCGTCAACGCGCGGCCCGCCGCCCCGGACCTCGCCCCGGTGCGGGACGAGCTGCGGAGTGCCCTGCTGGCCGGGGACGCCGACGCGGCGAGCGACCTGCTCGAGCGCGGGGCGCGGGCGAGCGGCTACGACGGCGGCCTGATCTGGACCGATCCGCTCGGGCTGTGCGCGACGCTGTCGATCCGCACGGTCGGCGGGGTCGCGTCGAGCCGGCGCCTGCTCGACCCGCTGCTGGGCGAGGTCGCGGTCGAGTGGACCGACCTCGACGGCGGGCGGCACGCGGTGCGACTGATCGCTCCGCACGGGGGCGAGAGCGTCCGGCTGCGGGTGGAGTCGGAGCGCGACGGCGAGAGCACGGTCGAGCTCGGGCTGGGCGCCGGGGACGCGACCTCGTTCGACACGGGCGTGCCAGACGCGTCGGCCGTGGTCGAGGCGACGGTCGAGGGCGGTGCGGTCGGGCGACTGCTGGCCGTCGCCGGGACCGGGAGCGCCGAGACCGGAGGCGAGCGGATCCGCGCGACGGTCACCGCGGCGACCGGGGCGCCGTGGGACGTGGAGGGCGTCGTGACTCGCTCGACGGTGCCGGTCGCGGCCGGGGCGGGCGCGCTCCTCCGCGTCGATCTGTCGCTGGCGGGCGACGAGCCGACGGGCCGGGAGCGTGCGGGCGGCGAGCCGACGGGCGGCGACGCCTCGTGGGCGGAGCTGCGCGAGGCCCAGCGCCACGGGCACGGCCGGCTGGTCGGCGCCTCCTCCCTCGATCTCGCCGGAGCCTCCTCCGCGGTGCTCACCGAGGACCTCTGGGAGGAGGCCCGCGCCGGCGACGAGGGCGCGCGCCGCCGCGTCGTCGAGCTCGCGTACCTCAGCGGCCGCGCGAACATCGTCGCGTCGACCGGTGAGCTGCCGCCGACGCTGCAGGGCGTCTGGCAGGGCACCTGGCGGCCGGCCTGGTCGGCCGACTACACGCTGAACGGCAACGTGCAGAACGGCGCGATGGCGGGGATGATCCCGACCGGCACGCCCGAGCTGGCGCTGTCGATCCTGGAGCTGGTGCTGCCGCACCTCGACGACTACCGCGAGAACGCGCGCCTCGTCTACGGGGCGGAGGGGATGCTCCTGCCGTCGCGGATGTCGACCCACGGCCGCGCCGACCACTTCGCGGCGAGCTACCCGCACCTCTTCTGGACGGGCTGCGGCGGCTGGGTGCTGCGCCTGGCCTCCGACGCCGTCGCGGCCACGGGAGACCGCGGCATCGTCGACGACCGGCTGTGGGAGCTGGCCGAGGGCGTGCTGCGCTTCGCCGAGACCGGAACGACCGTGGTCGACGGGGTGCGCCGGATCGTCCCCTCCTACTCCCCCGAGAACACACCGGGTGGTGCGCGCTCGCCGATAGCGGTCGATGCGACGATCGACGTCGCCGTGCTGCGGGACGCCGCGCGGGCGACGGCGCTGCTCGGCCGGGCCCGCGGCGACGACTCGCTCGACGAGCGCTGGGCGCGGGTGGTGGCGGAGCTGCCGGAGTACCGGGTCGCCGAGGACGGCACGCTGGCGGAGTGGATCGACCCGCGGTTCCCGGAGGAGATCGCGCACCGGCACGCCTCTCAGCTCTACCCGCTCTGGTACGGCGGCTATGCGGCGTTCGAGGGCGACGGTCCGGCTGCCCTGCGGCTGCGAGCCGCCGCGGCGGCGACGGTGGCCGCGAAGATCGCGTGGCGGGCCGAGGCGCCGACCGCTCCCCCGGGGCGGATGGAGATGGCGTTCGGGCTGGTGCAGGTGGGCACGGCGGCCGCGGCGCTGGGCGATGCGGAGTCGGCGCTGACCTGTGCGGAGTGGCTGGCGGTCGAGCACTGGTCGCCGACGCTGACGACCCGGCACGACGCGGGGCGCATCTTCAATCTCGACGCGAGCGGCGGGCTGCCGGGGCTCGTGGCGGCGATGCTGCTCGGGTCGGACGACGAGACGCTGACGGTGCTGCCGGCACTGCCCTCGGTGTGGGCGCGCGGTGCGGTGACGGGGCTGCGGGCGCGCGGCGGGCTGGTCGTGGACCGGCTGGAGTGGACACCGGGGCGGGCATCGCTGACGGTGCGGCGGGTCCCGGGTGCGGAGTGGCTGGCGCCGGCGGGCGGGACCCGGCTGCGGACGCTGAGCGACGCGGTACTGCGCGTCGACGGGCGCGAGGTGTCGGGCGGGCTGCCGATCGGCGCAGAGCCGGTGCGCGTGGACGTGGAGTGGCGCGGTTGAGGCCGCGAGGGTGACCTCCGGCTCGCGAAAACCGCCTGGGCACGCTGGACCGGCGGATCCAGCGAGCCTGACGCAAAATCGCGAGCCACAGGTCGACTGGAGCGATTTGCGGCAAGCGGAACACGCCTTGCCACTCGCGACGCGCCTTGGCACTCGGAACGCGCCTCGGCACGCCGAAACTGGTCGAACCAGCGAGCCGGACGCGGAACCGCGAGCCGGAGGGGTCCGCGGCAGAGGAGCGGAAGCTCGACACCGACCCCGCCGGGTTCAGGGACAACCGGGTGCAAACGTCGATTGACTGGAATGAAGCTCGCCAGGTCAGCACCTCCGACCCAGCCGCCGTCGCCGCTGCACGAGCGGCGCTGGGGCCACTTTCCGCTCCGCCGACCATCGCGGGCCAAGCTCGCCCATGTCCCCCCGGCACCTTGGCGTCTATTTCGTCGCAGCGCGTCTCCCCATGGTCCTTGACTCATTTCGTAGGCTTGCTCCGTGCCTACCTATGACTGGCCGCTGATTCAGCGGCGAAGCGGGGACTCCATCGAGTCTCTCGTCGCGACCCTCCTGCGCCGCGAGTTCACTAACGCACGGCAGGTCAATCCGTCTCAGGGTGATGGCGGCATCGACATACTTCGTTCAACGGCAGGCGGCCTCGAGATATGGCAGGTTAAAGGATTTACGACGGCCATGACCGATAGCCAGTTCCGCCAGGTCAGGGGGTCATGGGAACGGTTCATGGAGCAGCATGTTAGACCAGGCGAATCTCGAATTGCCCGATACCACCTCGTGACACCGTGGACGCCAACCGACGAGCGCTATGCGTTATTCGACGAGATTACAGCGGACGCGCCGTTCCCGTGCCAGTGGGACGGGGACGCTTTCATCGCTGGCCTTGCGGACCGCTATCCCGAAACCATGCAAAGGTTCGTTCACGGCGAAGGGGTTCTAGAGCAGTTTATTAGCCAAAAGGCAATGCTTGCGTCCTCGCCAGTCGAACGCGGTGAATCCCTTAAGATGCTTGATGCAATCGAGACCCGGCAAGATGCGCTAGATGCCATCCGCGATACAATAAGCGATAACTACCGCATCGAGCACGGCACGCGCACGGTGGCCAACGCTTATGACATTCCGTTACCGACTGACGACGACCGGGCAGTATACCACCGCATGACTTTTCTTGGAGACTCTCGGTGGAAGTACGAGTCTGTAGTGCCGCGCTCCGATGATGCGATGGAGATTGAACCCATCAGTTTGAGCATGGAATTCCTGGCAGCGCCAGACACTCCTGAACATGAAGCCATACAAGCTTGGTCCGAATGGGGTATCCCATTCCAGGACGCCCGCGTCAGGACCAGAACCGTCGGGGGCCCGTTCTCAGAGCGTGAGCCGATCGAGTCAACCGTCTCCTTCGTGCAGGCGACCAGCGAGGACTTGCCACCGCTCTACCTCCGGTGCATCAAAAGTGACAGCGAGACCCGGTTCCGTTTGCCGCTGGTCGTATCCGCGCGAACGGTCGGCAGCTCTACCGGCTGGTTGCGCCTCGTTAGCGGGACCCCTGAGGGGATGCTGGACTTTGAGCTGCGGATCAAGCAAGATGACGACGCCGACGCGAAGGTGCGAATGGGCAACGCTGACGGACGAAATCCCGAAGCCGTTCTCACCGAACTCGAAGTATTACTTAGCATCAGCGAGGGTGACGTCATTTCGGTGGAAACCGGCGCTAATCAATCGCTTATCCGAGCGCATGGGACGGTTTTGCCGACCGCGCTCGAGACGATCTATCATCCGGTCGCACAGCATCTTTTCCACTTACAGACGTACTCGACATCTACGTTCGTTATGCCCTCCATAAACGAGATTACCGATGGCCAGTTCCGCTACCTCTCACTACTCGCTTCGATCTATGCGGGCACACCCTATCACTGGGAGTGGAACGCAATTAGCCTCCGGATACCGGAGGATGAGGCACAAGCAACGAGCGTCAGGGGCGTCGTGGCAAGTATCGCCGCGGGGGGACACTTAGTGAAGGTGGAAGCACCAATATTCCAGCTGGGCAACCGTACGTACGCCATCGACCACCCTTTGGCCAGCACCGCAAACTCCGCCCAGCTTGCACCAGGGACCGATCCCGAGGCACTGCACCCCGGAGACACCGTTAAGATAGTCCCTGGTTCTGATTCCGGTGCAACCACCGCAAAAGTCGTTGACTGGACTCCGGGAAGTATTTCCTTCCAATAACTCGAAGGGGGTACCGTCAACTGGGCTAGGCTGGCTCACCTACTGGGCCGTCCTGATCGTCCTTGGGTAAGGAGAATCGGATGCGCCGATCGGGCGTCGAGAGCCAGTGCAAGAAATGACCGTCGACTTCGCGTCGATCTAGGACCGTTGCATCCTCGATCCACATGAGAGCTTTGCCGAACTGAATCTCCTGACGTCCAATCGTCACATCGAGGGGAACTTCAATCGCCAGTGGGCCTGGGATCGTGTCAACCTCTGCTACGAGTTCGACCCCGACTGCGTAGCCCTCGGGGTAAGTGCCCATCACATCCTCTCCCTCCAGAATCCTCGCCACGCGCCGCCACTCTGCTACCTGAGCAGAAGTCGTCTTGGTTAGGTCTGGGATTTTGACGATCATCCCTGTAAATTGTTGAAGACGCGAAAGGATACCAGCAGGGCCCGCAACACCCTCGAGAACGCGGCTAATTTCATCGGAAAAGTCGATGCTCCAGTTTTTATCGACAGTCGCGCTCGAGGCAGGCACGCCTTTCCGGCGCACCGTAACCATGTTCGGAGGGGTCGCTGACGTGATGAAAGTAAGAGCCGCGCGCACTTCTAAGGCGGGCTGGTGAGAAAAGTCACCAAAGCGGATCACTCTTTTGCCGCCCTTCGTCTCAGTGTAGCGGTCTTCAATCGTAAAAACGTTATTCCTCTGCTGTAGAACCACGCGGAAACCTTTCGTGCCTGCGCTTCGCTCAACACGGGTGACCTCTGTCTCAGCGATCACTAAGCCCTCGCGGGATTGGGTCGCGAGGATAAGGTGCGGGTCCGCACCGAGGTCGCCGACGACAGGTAGGACTCGCACCGCCGCGTTCGTTAGTGGGCCGCCGAGACCTCCGGGAGCGTCGATGCTGCCTGCGAACGCCCCAGCCGGCGCAGCGAACGGTGCGCCGTAGTCCACGAAGTCTTGAAGAGCCGTGGCCAGATCGGAGCCGTCTTCCGCGCGCACGCTACCTGAGATGATGATCGGCCGCTCAGTAACTGAAGCTGCGCATCGAGCTATGACGTCGACGGCTTGCCATTTTTTGCCCAGGCCTTGCGATTCAATCCATGTCATTACCAGGTTCGGCCGTTCGACCGAATGAGGTACCGTTCCTTCTCCGAGCCGAACCTCGTACCGATAGTGGGGATCTCCGTCGAGAACCGTGAGCGCTTTCGCCAACCTGGAAGAAACGTTAGGGACATCCAAGCTCGAATTCGCATCGGCTGGGGCTAGGATGGCGACGACTGCCTGGTATGCGTCTTCGATGCGACTCCTTCCACCATCTAAGTAGTAGTCAATGATCTCCGGATATTTGGTGGCGAGGACCTCGATGTAAGTCAGGCCGTGCCATACGATAGTGCGCTCGCTGTTGTCGAGGCCTTGTAGCCAAGCGTCTGCTTCAGGTGTTGGATCCCAGGGCGTAACTAGATGCCATTCCTGGACATCGAGCGCCCCCCACCGAGGATCGGCTTGAAGCCGCGCCCATGACTCCTCAATATTGTTTCGCTGGCTCGCTGAAAGCGGTTCTGTATAGCGTTTCACCTGGTAGACGACGTCGCCGCCGCGGGCAGCCGCACCTCTATCAAGTATGTCCACGCCGCCATCGCCCTTTGAAGGTGTAATGCGTACAGAGTTTGAGCGTTCTCGATTGATGAGCATCGCAACGACTGCTTCAACATCGTTGCCCTCATATCTCTCCCATGAAATGCGCGTCATCAGAGTTTGCTCCTGTCGTCTTTGAAGGCGGCGCGTCCGCTATGCTCCCCTACAATTGTGGCTTTACGGCGCGTATTGCTCGATGATCCTTGCCTGCAGCAGCGGCCGCTGGCGAGGTGGCTCTGATCCCTCCTTTGATATGACCTACATTATGCCAGCTTGGTCTTCGGGAGCTGATGAGTCGGGCCAACCGAAATGTCGAGGCCGCCGGCACCTCCTACTTCGACGCTGTAGCACCCCGAAGCACGGCGAGGCACTGCCTGCCGAGCTGCCGGGATTTCGCCTCAGAGCAGAATAGATAGGTTCCTCGGCCCACTCTGAGTTCGCGGAGCCCTTTCCGTACGGGAGGGGGTGTCCAAGCCTGAGCCGCCGGTGTCAGCCGACCTAACCTCTGTCGCGCGCTACACGCTCGAACACATCTTGAAACCGTTCGGCTGCTTCTGCCGCCCGGTCAATATCTCCTCCGAAAAGCCCTGCTTGCAGCGGTGGCCAGTGGCCGCCGTCCCGCTTGAGACCGAGGGTAATCGCGCTGATGGGGCCGACTCGTGAGCATCTGTCCTGCCAGGTGGATCTCCCAAACCAGTGCGAGTCGCGTCGCCATCCGCCTGCGGCCACTGCCTGTATCGCGACGTCCTGGGAGAGGAGCCCGAAGAGGATCTCGGTCGAATGGAAGGCGGCGTCGTAGTCGTCGTCTGTCGCGAACTGATCCTCGAACATCGACCGGAGCACGTGATGCAGCCAGTCCGCGATCGGGGTACGGAGCTTTGTGAGCTTCCGGTTCGCGAACAATTCCACCACGGTGGCGGGATCACTGGACCCGAGCGTCGATCGCGCGAGCACGTTCGGGACCCACTCGGGATCTTCGAAGGGGCCGTAGGGATAGATCACATCGACTAGCGGCGCGGGGGCGCTGCCGTTGGTGCTGACCTGAGTATCGATCGCCAGGGCCCGGACGTTGTCCCAGCGTCCTTGAGCGTGTGCGGCGAGACCGCCGGCGACGAGTAGACACAGCGCGGGGAGAGCTCTGAGTCTGATGAGCTGTGTCATGCCACTCGCAGGCTTGAGGGCCTCTGAGGTGATCGCGCGCACTGCGGCCGTCCACGTCGTGAAGGTAGCGGCATCAGCCCAGCGCGCCGCGATCCGGATCGACGAGCACATGGGTTCGACGAGCTCCCAGTACGCGCGAGCCTGAGCCACTGTTGCGGCGACCCGCTCGTTGCCGCTCCCAGGAAGAGACGAGGCGGAGAAACGCTCATCGTCCTTCATGGTTCGGAGGATTGTGCGCGTCTCCTGTCCAATCAGGTCGTCCAATTCGATGCGCCGCGACTGGTTGGCCAGCATCTCCTTAGTCAGCTTGGCCATCAGAGCGCCGCGCCGCTCCCCTACGGCTTCGTCGAGTGCAGCGCGGAGCGTGGCCGGACTGCTGACGCCTAGCCCTACGAGTCGATTCATCGTCGCGATCAGGCCAGCTGCGTTCTCCGAGTAGCTGTCTCCAAAGAGGTCCGCGTAGTTCAGGTCGTCAAGGGTTCGCCCCGCACCAAGATCCCAGAAGGGAACCTGGCCGTCGTCGAAGCGAACGGGGATTAGCCAGGTGGCGCCGGGTGGGCGGAGCCGGAACTCTTCGACGGCAAGGGTGAGCTCTTCGTTCATGTAGGACGTCTCTCGCGCGCGCGACGAGTCAGAGAAGCAAGCAAGGAAGGTCACGGAGCCGGATCGGATGGCGTCGCGGATCTTCTGCCTCCATGCATCGCCGGGCGCGAGGTCCTTGCGGTCACGCCAGTACGGGATCTGAGCCGCATCGAGGACACGGCAGAGCTTGTCGACGTGGTCCTTGTCCTCCTTGACGTAGGAGATGAACGCGTGCCGGGCTCCGTCGTCTGTCATGACTACCAAGCGTACTGAGGACCGCCGACACCAGATCTGACCGGGGTGCTGCAGAAAGCAGTCAGAGACAGCCGCAGGAGCTACGCCCAGAAGCCTTCAGCACCGCGGAGGTCGTGATTGAGCAGCGCTCTCGCATGGTCGTCGGCCGGTCTCCTGCACGGGCTAGCGTCAAGCGTGGCCTATCCAGATCTTCCTGAACATGCGGTCCTTCGCGGCCGGATGGGCGGACCTCGTAAATGTGCCACAGCCTGTGGCACATTTGCCGTGGGGCCACATCCGGATCCTCATCGACAAGCTCGATGAGCAGGAGAAGCGGGACTGGTATGCGGCATCCGCGGTCGAGTTCGGGTGGCGCCTGAGGAACAGCGTGCGCTCCCGGATGCTCAGCACCTGATCGACGCCATCGCTGCGGACGATGGCGACGACGAGGCCCGCCTGCCGCAGGGTGAATAGTCGACATCAGGTCCAGCGTCGTCACGGGGTCCCCCGGAGCAACCAGCGGATGTCGGACGACGCTTCGACATCGGTGCTGTGAGTCTGACGCGCGAGCCGAAGGTCCGCCGGACGTGCTGCCGGAGGCGGTTCTGCGAGCCGGACGTGTCTCGGGGCTGCCGGAGATGCGCAGAAGGTGTGCCGGAGGTCAGCGGGAAGTCAGCCGCGGCGACCTCCGGCACGCGGAACACGCCTCGGCACGCCGAAACAGACGGAATCAGCGAGCCGGACGCGGAACCGCGAGCCGAAGATCGGCCGGAGGTCAGCCGCGGTGACCTCCGGCACGCGAAACACTCCTCGGCGCGCGGAAACGGGCGGATCCGGCGAGCCGGGGATGAATCTGCGAGCCGGAGGTCGACCGGGGTGACCTCCGGCACGCGGAACGCGCCTCGGCACGCGGGAACAGCCGGATCCGGCGAGCCGGAGGCGGTTCCGCGAGCCGGAGGTGCGCCGAAGCTGCGAGCCGGAGGTACCTGCCGGACCCCGCCCGCGCTCAGGCGCCCGACCGCCCGTACCGGTCGTAGATGCGGTTGCGGGCCGCCAGCTCGGCGGCGGGCAGGCGCTGCGCGTCGGCGATCTCGTAGACGCCGAAGGTGTCGCGCAGGCGCGAGGCCGGGTCGACCTCGACGAAGGTGCACCAGGGCAGCCAGTGGTGGTGGCTGCGCAGGGTCTGGGTCGCGAAGTCGCCGCTCTCGTGGCCGAGGCCGGGCATCGCGTAGCCGATGCTGCCGTCGACGTCGGTCGACTGGCGGGTGTTGCGGTGCAGGAACTCGGCGAAATCGCGGTAGTGCTCGTCGCCCGTGATCAGGTGCAGTCGGTAGTAGCTGTACGAGCAGGCCGCCATGTAGACGTCGGCGCCGCTGCCGAGGGTGATGATGCTCTGTCCGCAGATCGAGTACCGGTTGAAGGGATGCGCCCAGGGCGCGCGGACCGGGAAGGACCACGCGTAGGTCCAGGTCTCCGTGTAGTCGGCGGCGCGAACGGCGCCCTCCAGCCAGCGCGGCTCCTCCGTCAGGTCGTACAGCGCGAGGAAGCCGAACAGTCCGTAGATGCCCGCCTCCTTGTCCTGGATGTCGGCGTTGTCGCAGGTGCCGCCGCGGTACTCCAGCGTGCGGTGGATGTTCGCGAACGACCACTCGCCGGCGCGCACGGCGGACGCGCGGTAGCGCCCCTCCCCCGTCACGAGGTGCAGCTGCACGAGGAAGCGGATCACGCTCGGGGTGTTCGAGCGCGAGTCCATCCGCACCGAGCCGTCGGCGTTGTAGGCGCGGTGGAAGCTGCCGTCGGCGTCCTGCACCTCGAGCAGCCAGTCGGCGGTCCGCCGGCAGAACTCGAGCCAGAGCGGGCGCTCGTCGCCGAGGTCGCTCAGGTGCAGGTAGGCGTCGAGGATCGCCTCGACGCCGTCGGCGAGCATCCGCAGGTAGTGCGGGTACGGCTCGAAGCCGCCGAGCGAGGGGTTGAAGCACATCCGCGGCGGGCCCGACTCGGGCAGCGCGGTCCGCGCCCAGAAGTCGACGATGCCGACGCCCTGCTCGAACGCCTCCGGCACGCCCTCGCGGTCGCCGTAGCGCAGCAGCTGGTAGCCGATGCCGGGCTGCTGCCCGACGAAGCCGAACTGGAAGGAGACGCTCGAGACGTCGAGGTCCGGCAGCTGGCAGGCGAACGGCAGGCCCCAGGAGTCGCCGTAGCGGCGGGTGAGGCGCTGGAGGATCGCCATGCCGTGGTGGAAGTGCCGCTCGTTGTCGACCTCGAACAGGTCGTCGCGGAGCCGGGCGTAGGTGCTGCGCCAGGTGGCGCGCATCATCGTCGCGAAGTCGTCGTACCGGCCGAGGTCGACCGCGACGGCGTAGCGCTGGCGGAAGCCGACCCCGACCGGGTGGTTCACCCGCTGCAGGGCCTTCGGGGCGGCGTCGTAGTCGAGGCCGGAGTAGGGGTTGTCGATCGGGCGCTCGCCGTCGGCGCCCGGGTGGACGTAGTCGATCGACAGGCCCGCGGGCGGCACGTCGAGCGGGGTCCGCACGCCGAAGCCGTAGTAGAGGTAGTTCAGCGTCGTGCCCTGCGGGCGGCTCAGGCCGATCGAGCCGACGGTGCACTCCGGGTCGGTGAAGTTCTCCGAGCGGACCACGTCCAGGCGCGGCAGCGTCGCGTCGGCCGCCCAGCGCGAGAGCGCCACGGTCTCGCCGGTCGCGAGGCTCTGCGCGGCGAACAGCGGCAGCGCGTAGTGCGTCTCGGTGCGCCAGAAGTACTCGCCGCCGGGGTCGCGGCCCATCGCGTCCGCGGGCCCGAAGGCGTTGTCGCGGTACCAGGCGCCGGGGGCGAAGCACTCGTAGTCGCGGAGGTCGTCGGACCCGGTCAGCCCGAGCGAGACGGCGGTGGAGAAGCCGAGGTCGCCGCCGGCCGCCAGCACCTCGACGTCGCGGTGCACGGAGAAGCCGTCGCCCGCGACGCGCCAGACGTCGGTGACGGCGAAGGCCGACCCGGAGCGGACGGTGATCGTCCCGCTCGCGGTGATCGCCCCCTCCGACAGCGAGACGTCGTCGTAGGGCGCGCCGGAGTACTCGCTGATCGCGGCGACGGTCTTGACCGTGACGCGCAGCGGCCGGTCGTTCGCGTAGAGGACGCGCTCGCCCGCGAGCACCTCGAGGCCGCCCGCCTCGACGCGGAGGGTGTAGTCGCCGGAGCGCAGTTCCACGGTGGTTCCTTCCCGGAGGGTCATCTCAGCTCTTCTCGTCGTGCGCGCGGGGGCCGGCCGGTCGGGCGGCCCCGGCCGGCTCGTCCTCGAGCCGCTGCGCCCCGGGATCGAAGCGCCGCGAGCCCGGCCGGAACAGCAGCGCCACGCCGCCCTCGACCAGGCCCGCGAGCAGCAGCAGGATCGCGAACGGGATCAGCGAGATCTCGGCCCACGCGCCCATCACCGGCATCACCAGTCCGGCCGCCGTGAAGCTGACCGTGCCGAGGATCGCCGTGACGCTGCCCGCCTCGCTCGACGGGCCCTGCAGCGAGAGGTACTGCACCGGGGCGAAGCCGAGCGAGCGGCCGGCCAGCGCGAACGTCAGCGCGCCGACGACGACGAGCAGCGGCTGCGTGCCGGTGAGCGCGAGCACCGCGACCACGACGGCGCCGAGCGCCGTGACGATCGCCGAGGCGAACATCGCGAACCGGGGTCCGAAGCGGGGCACGATCACTCGTCCCGTCGTCTGCCCGACCGCGATCGTCACGAGCGAGGTGACCAGGAACAGCAGCCCGTACAGGTCGGGCCCGACCGCGTAGACGTTCGTGTAGAGGAAGGGAGCGGTCGCGAGATACGCGAAGCCGACCGACCAGCCCGCGGCCGAGG
The DNA here is from genome assembly GCF_002932735.1 of Rathayibacter sp. AY1B7. Classification (NCBI taxonomy): domain Bacteria; kingdom Bacillati; phylum Actinomycetota; class Actinomycetes; order Micrococcales; family Microbacteriaceae; genus Rathayibacter; species Rathayibacter sp. AY1B7. Next base: position 41,342 of record NZ_PSWK01000001.1, on the reverse strand, counting down.
CGGCGGCGAGCGCCAGCACGCGCGGCCGGCGGAGCATCCCGAAGGAGTTGCGCAGCGACGGGCCGAGCCCGCCCTGGTGCCGCCGCTCGCGGGGCAGCGTCTCGGGCAGCACCAGGAGCGCGATCACGGTCGCGAGCGCTCCCCAGGCGGCGACCGCGAGGAAGGAGCCGCGCCAGTCGATCACCTTGGTCAGCTGCGCGCCGACGGAGGGCACCAGGATCGGGAAGACCGAGACGATCACGGCGAGGTTCGCGAGCATCGTGACGAGCCGCTTGCCGCTGTAGAGGTCGCGGACGATGGCGGTGACGACGACGCCCGCGGCGGTGCAGGCGGCGCCCTGGACGAAGCGGGCCGAGAGCAGCACGGCGGTGTCGGAGGTCATCGCCGCGACGAGGCTCGCCGCGATGTGCAGCGCCGCCGAGACGCCGAGCGGCCACTTGCGGCCGACCGCGTCGCTGAGCGGTCCTGAGACGAGCTGGCCGGCCGCGAAGCCGAAGGTGGCGCCGGTGACGACCAGCTGGGCGGTCGCCACCGAGACGCCGAGATCGTCCTGCAGCGTCGGCAGGAACGGCAGCACCAGGTCGATGGTGAGCGGCCCGAAGCCGACGAGCATCGCGAAGATCGGCAGCAGGAGGCGGCCGCGGGGCATCGCTTGGACGGCGGGGGAGGCGGTGGAGGCGGTCATGAGCGCGGAGCGCAGGTCACGGAGGGGATCCTGTCCATCAGCTCCCGGCCGAGACCGGGAAGTAGAGCGAGAAGGGTTCGTCGACGACCTCGTGCAGAGGCCGGAAGCGGACGGCGGCGGGCTGGCCGACGGCGCGGTATCCGCGCAGCCACTGGGTCCACTGCCGCTCGTTGTCGGGGGCGAGCAGGGCGGGGGCGTCCTCGAGGCGCCCCCGCAGCGCGATCTCGCGGTCGACGAGGCCGGCCAGCACGATCGGGCCCTCGACGAAGGCGACCGTGCCCGGCTCGTCCGGGATCGGCACGGCGCGGATCTCGGTGCCGAAGGCGAGGTCGACGCTCGTGCGGCCGCCGGGGTGCTCGATCAGGAGCGCGCCGTCGCCCGCCCGGACGCGCTCGGCGTCGCCCGCGACCCCCGGCTCGCCGACGGTCCACTCCGGCACCCGCAGCCGCACGTGCAGCGCGACCCCCTCCTCCGAGACGATCTCGACCCGGATCCGCGAGGCGGTGGGGCGGTGCACGTCGCCCGCGGCACCCGCGTTGGCGTCCGGGCCGACGTAGCCGGCGGTGTCGAGCACCTCGACCCGCACCGCCGCGTCGCCGGCGGCGGTCGGCAGGCGCAGGCTCGCGTCGACGTGCTGCGCGATCGTCAGCTCGGCGTCGCCGCCGCGGTAGAAGACGAGCCCGGAGTGGCGCGTGTGCGCCTGCACCAGCGTGCCGTGGCAGCACCAGAAGTCCTCGGTCGGGCTGCCCCAGTCCTTGCGGGCGCCGCCCTCGAGCGGCAGGAAGTAGGCGACCATCCCGGTCCGCGGGTTCTGCTGGGCGAGGAGGCCGTTCCAGAGGTTCCGCTCGATGTAGTCGGCGTAGGCGAGGTCGCCGGTCCAGCGCAGCAGCACGTCGGCCAGCCGGATCATGTTGTAGACGACGCAGTGCTCCTGCGTCTTCTCGCCGCGGCGAGCGGCGAACGCGAAGGGCGGCGTCCAGATCTCGCCGGAGGTCTGACCGCCCGTGCAGAAGGTGCCGCGGAGGGTGACCGCCTGCTCCCAGTAGGCCTCGACGATCGTCCGCCAGCGCTCGTCGCCGGTGACCTCGTAGGCGCGGGCGGCGCCGAGGACCTCGGGGATCGTGGTGTTGGCGTGCATGTTGGTCAGCACGTCGCGGCCCTCGAGCAGGCCCTCGAAGAGGGAGCGGCGGTCGTAGCGGCCGAGCAGCTCGGTGTAGACGGGGTCGCCGGTGATCGCGAGGAGGTCGGCCCAGACCTCGAGCATGCCGCCGGTCTCGACCTCGAGGATCTCCTGGAACGCGGCGTCGTCGAATCCGCGGACCCACTCCAGCAGCGGGACCGTGGCGGCCCGCGCCATCCGCAGCGCCCGCTCGTCGCCGAGGTCGAGGTGCAGGTCGACGAGGCCCATCAGCAGCTTGTGCATCGCGTACTGCGGCGCCCAGACGGGGCGGCCGGTCGCGAGGCGGTCGAGGTAGCCGCGCGGGATCGCCCAGATCCAGCCGCCGCCGTTCTCCTCCTGGCAGCGCTCGAGTCCGTCGAGCACGGAGTCGATCCGGACGCGCAGCAGCGGGTCGCCGGTGACCGCGACCTCGCGGGCCGCTGCGGAGAGCCAGTGGCCGAGGAAGTGCCCGCGCAGCTGCGAGCCCGGCGTCTCCCAGCCCCAGTGCCGGTCGAGGCCGCGGGCCTCGCGCGAGTCCTGCGAGGGGTGCAGGTGCCAGCCCTGGTCGCCGATCCCGGCCTCGATCAGGAAGTTCTGCAGCAGCCCCTCGTCGGTGAGCGAGAGGAGGTAGTCGCGGTTGAGCCGCCGCCGCGCGTCGAGCACCCCGCGCTCCAGGCGGGTCTCGTGCGGGGCCGGGTGGGTCAGCGGCATGGGTGCTCCTCGTCGAGGCGGTGGGTGGTGGGGGTGAGCGGTGCGAGCGGTGGTCGATCGGCGCGGGTCGATCCGCGCGGTGGTCCATTCGACCGAGGGCCGAGATCGATCTCTCGCTGTACTCAGACCAGGATCGACGATAGGAATGGGGACATGCAATCCCCGAGAGTGATCCATCTCGTCGCCGATGACGTGTCCGCCCTCCTCACTCAATCGGGAGGCGACCTGCCCGTGCTGCTGCACTGGGGTCCGCGACTCGACGCGAGCGACGACGATCTCGCAGCTTTCGCAAGAACTCCCGTGCGGACGGGGATCGAGGGCTCCTCCGACGTCCCCTACGAGCCCGGGATCCTGCCCGAGCACACCTTCGGCTGGGCCGGCCTGCCGGGTCTCCGGGTGCACCGGGAGGGCGCCGGCTGGTCGCCGAGACTGACCGTGGACACCGTCTCGGTGGACGGGGAGGCCCTCGCGGAGGGCGCGGTCGCGCAGGCCGGCAGCGCCGCCGTGACCGTCGAGGCGCACGACGCGCAGGCCCGGATCGGGGTCGTCCTAGAGATCGTTCTCTCTCCTGCCGGACTGCTCAGGACCCGCGTCTCGGTCCGCAACGACGGCGCCGGGCACCTCGAGGTGATCGGCGTCGACCCCGCCCTCCGGATCCCGACCGAGGCCCGCGAGATCCTGGACTTCTCCGGCCGCTGGGGCACCGAGAAGATCCCCCAGCGCCACCCCGTCGTCACCGGCACCCACTCCCGCTCCTCGCGGCGCGGCCGCACCGGCCTGGACGCGACGACGGTCGTCGCGGTCGGTACCCCCGGCTTCGACTCCGCCGACGGCCGGGTCTGGCTCTGCCACGTCGGCATCGGCGGCAACCACGAGCACGCGGTGGAGCGCGGCGACGGCTGGCTCGCCTTCCGCGGCGGCGAGCTGCTCCTGCCCGGCGAGGTGCGCCTCGCGAGCGGCGAGAGCTACTCCTCCCCCTGGATCTCCGGCAGCTTCGGCCACGGCCTCGACGCCGCGGCCGCCCGCTTCCACGCCCACCTCCGCGGGGTCTCCCGCTCCTCGCGCCGGCCGCGCCCGGTGACGCTCAACGTCTGGGAGGCGGTCTACTTCGACCAGGACCTCGCCGTCCTCGCCGAGCTGGCCGACCGCGCCGCAGCCCTCGGAGTCGAGCGCTACGTGCTCGACGACGGCTGGTTCCTCGGCCGCAGCGACGACCGCGCCGGCCTCGGCGACTGGACGCCCGACCCCGTCGCCTGGCCCGACGGCCTCCTCCCCCTCGCCGAGCACGTCCGCAGCCTGGGCATGGAGTTCGGCGTCTGGGTCGAGCCCGAGATGATCAACGAGGACTCCGACCTCGCCCGCGCGCACCCCGACTGGATCCTGCGGGCCCGCGAGGAGCTGCCGCCGCGGTTCCGCTTCCAGCAGGTGCTCGACCTGACGAACCCCGACGCGTTCGCGCACATCCTCGGCGTGCTCGACGGCCTGGTCGCCGACCTCGGCGTCGCGTACCTCAAGTGGGACCACAACCGCGACCTGATCGACGCTGGCCACCCCGCCACCGGGACGGCGGCGGTGCACGAGCAGACGCTCGCGCTGTACCGGCTGATCGACGAGCTGCGTGCCCGACACCCGGAGCTCGAGATCGAGAGCTGCGCCTCCGGCGGCGGCCGGGTCGACCTGGGGATCCTCGAGCGCACCGACCGCGTGCACACCTCCGACAACCAGGACCCGCTGGACCGCTCGCGGATGCTGCGCTGGACCGGGCTGCTCGTGCCGCCGGAGATGCTCGGATCGCACGTCGCCTCGCCGGTCAACTCCGTCACCGGTCGCACCAGCGACCTGCACACCCGCTGCGCGATCGCCTTCCTCGGCCACTTCGGGATCGAGTGGGACCTCCGCGAGCTGGACGCGGAGGAGGAGCCCGTGCTGGCGGGCTGGATCGCGGCGTACCGCGAGCACCGCGGCCTGATCGCGACCGGCCGGGTCGTCGGGGGCGACGACTCCGACCCCGACGCGCCGTCGCTGCGGGGCGTCGTCGCGCCGGACGGCTCGGAGGCGCTGTACACGCTGGTCACGCCCGCGCTGACCGCGGACTCGCGCCGCCGCGTCCGCCTCCCGGGCCTGGATCCGCGGGCGCGCTACCGGATCGAGACCGCGCGCCCCGGCTCGCTCGGCCCGCCCTGGCAGAGCCCGCACTGGCTGGAGTCGACGGTGCCGCTGGACTCCGACGCCCGGCCCCCGCCTACTCGGGGAGCCTGCTGGGCGAGGCGGGCCTGGACCTGCCGACCTTCCACGCCGACCGCGCGATCGTCCTGCGGCTCGTCCGCGAGACCGCGTGAGCACCGCCGCCGACCCCGGCGTCCTCGACACCGCCGACACCGCCGCCGACCCGTCCGCCACCACCCTGGAGCACCCCGTGAACACCACCGTCACCGTCGACCTCGACCGCCCCGGCGCCACCATCAGCCGCCACCTCTACGGCCACTTCGCCGAGCACCTCGGTCGGTGCATCTACGACGGCTTCTGGGTCGGCGAGGACTCGCCCGTCCCGAACGAGGGCGGGATCCGCCTGGACGTCGTCGAGGCCCTCCGCGCCCTCGACATCCCCAACCTCCGCTGGCCCGGCGGCTGCTTCGCCGACCGCTACCACTGGACCAACGGCATCGGCCCGCGCGAGGAGCGTCCCGGCCTGATCAACACGCAGTGGGGCGGAGTCGCGGAGGACAACTCCTTCGGCACCCACGAGTTCATGGCGCTCTGCGAGCTGCTCGGCGCCGACGCCTACATCTCGGGCAACATCGGATCCGGCACCGTGCAGGAGATGGCGGACTGGGCCGAGTACCTCACCGGCGCGGGCAAGTCGCCGATGGCCGATCTGCGCCGCTCCCACGGCCGGGAGGAGCCGTGGACCGTCCGCTTCTGGGGGCTCGGCAACGAGACCTGGGGCTGCGGCGGCAACATGCGCGCCGACGCCTACGCCGACCTGGCGCGGCAGTTCGGGACCTTCGTGCAGAGCGGCAACGACACTCCGCTCTACCGCGTGGCGGCCGGAGCCGACGGCGCCGACACCCACTGGACGCAGACGCTGATGGAGGTGATCCCCGAGATCGAGGGGCATCCCTTCTCCTCCGTGCCGTGGGAGTCGGTCTCGGTGCACTACTACACGATCGGCGGCAGCTGGCACGCGAAGGGCAGCGCGACCGACTTCGACGCCGACACCTACTGGAGCACGATCGTGGCCGCGCAGGGGATCGAGGAGCTGCTCCGCTCGCACGCCGCGGTCATGGACGTCCACGACCCCGAGAAGAAGTACGGGATGGTGCTCGACGAGTGGGGCACCTGGTGGGACGTGGAGCCGGGGACCCATCCGGGCTTCCTCTTCCAGCAGAACACGATCCGCGACGCGATGGTCGCGGCCTGGCACTTCGACGTCTTCCACGGCTTCGCCGACCGCCTGACGATGGCGAACATCGCGCAGACGGTGAACGTGCTGCAGGCGATGCTGCTGACGGACCCGGACGGCGGCGAGATGGTCCGCACGCCGACCTACCACGTGTTCGAGATGAACAAGGGGCACCACGACGCGACGGTGCTGCCGACCACGGTCGCCGGCCCGACGCACGCGGTCGACGGCCGCGAGATCCCCGTCGCCTCCGCCTCCGCCTCCACGAAGGACGGCCGCGTCCTGGTCTCGCTGACCAACGTCGACCTGGAGGAGCCGCTCGAGGTCTCCCTCGACTTCCGCGGCGGGACCGTGACCGGCGCGATCGGCCGCCTCCTCACCGCCGACCGCCCCGACGCGCACAACCGGCCCGGCGCCGCCGACGAGGTGAGCCCCGTCGCCCTCGAGGGCATCGAGACCACGGCGACAGGACTGCGCGTCACGCTGCCCCCGCACTCCTTCGCGACCGTGACGCTGGAGCTGTCGTGATCGCCGCGCGCACGGAGGCCGCCCGCCGCCCGCCGATGGGCTGGAACAGCTGGGACTGCTTCGGCGCCTCGGTGACGGAGGAGGAGGTGCTCGCGAACGCCGAGTACCTCGCCGAGCACCTCCTGCCGCACGGCTGGGACACGGTCGTCGTCGACATCCAGTGGTACGAGCCCGATCCCGGCACGAGCGACTACCAGGAGGTGTCGGAGCCGGTGCTCGACGACTGGGGACGCCCGCAGCCCGCCGTCGGCCGCTTCCCCTCCGCGGCGACGGGCGGATTCACGGCGCTGGCCGCGCGCGTGCACGCCCTCGGCCTCCGCTTCGGCGTGCACCTGATGCGCGGCGTCCCCCGGCGGGCCGTCGAGCTCGGCCTGCCGGTGCTCGGGGCGGAGGCGACCTGCGCCGACATCGCCGACCGCGGGAACGTCTGCCCGTGGAACCCCGACAACTACGGCGTCGACATGAGCGCGACCGGCGCGCAGCAGTACTACGACTCCGTGATGGCGCAGCTGGCCTCGTGGGGCGTCGACTTCGTGAAGCTCGACGACGTGCTCTACCCGCCGATCCAGGCGGAGGAGATCGCCGCCCTCTCCCGCGCGATCGACGCGACCGGCCGCCCGATGGTGCTGAGCCTCTCCCCGGGCAAGCAGCTCTCGCTCGAGAACCTCGAGCTGCTGCGCTCGACCGCGCAGATGTGGCGGATCTCGGACGACTTCTGGGACGACTGGGCCCACCTGCACGAGCAGTTCCAGCGGGCCGCGCGCTGGGCTCCGCACCAGCGCCCCGGCGCCTGGGCCGACGCCGACATGCTGCCGCTGGGGCGGATCGGCGTACGCGCGCACGTGGGCGAGGACCGGCTCTCGCGGTTCACGCCCGCGGAGCAGCGGACGCTCGTGACGCTGTGGTGCCTGCTCCGCTCGCCGCTGATGATGGGCGGGCACCTCCCGGACACGCCCGCCGACACGCTCGCGCTGCTGACGAACGGCGACGTCCTCGCGCTTCTCGGCAGCTACGGCAGCCGCGAGATCGTCCGCGACGGCGACCTGGTGGTGTGGTCGGCGTGGCGCGGCGACGAGCAGTGGCGCGGAGTGTTCTGGCTGGGCTCGTCGGCGCGGTCCTACTCCGCGCACCTGGCCGACCTGGGCTGCTCCGGCGCGACCTCGGCCGTCGACGTCTGGAGCGGCGCCGAGCTGCCGATCGTCGGCGGCGCCGTCGAGCTCGAGCTCGAGCCGCACGGCTGCCGCCTGCTGCGCCTGGCCTGACGCGCGGGCGCCGGCCGGGGCGGGCGGGGCCCGCCCCGGCCCGCCCCGCCTCGCCCCGGCTCGCCTCGGCGAGAAGCCAGGAGTCGTCGCACTCGAGACCGACCGCGACAACTCCTGCACACTCGCGGAACCGCGGTCGGGATGAGCCCGACGAGAAGCCAGTAGTTGTCGCACTCGACGTCGAGTGCGACAAGTACTGCGCACTCGCGAGCGGCCTCGGGACGCCGGACGCCCGTCGCTCCTGTGCCGAGCACCCCGAGACTCCAGGAGTTGTCGCACTCGAGTCCGACTGCGACAACTCCTGCGCACTCGCGGAACCGCGATCGGAGGAATCCGGCGAGAAGCCAAGACTTGTCGCACTCGACTTCGAGTGCGACGACTCCTGCGCACTCGCGAGCGGAGTCGGCGGCGGAGGCGGCGGCGGATGCGAAGAGACGCAGGAGGCCGCCGCACTCGAGCTCGAGTGCGACGGCCTCCGGACCGTCAGGAGCAGGCGCCCGCGGGTCAGGACTCCGTGTCGACGAGCGAGTCGAGGTGCGCGAGGTCCTCGGACGAGATCTCGAAGTCGACGTCGGCGTTCTCGACGATGCGCGAGGGCGTCGTCGACTTCGGCAGCGGCAGCACGTCCTTCTCGAGCAGGTAGCGGATGCAGAGCTGCGCCACCGACTTGTCGTACTTCGCGGCGATCTCGCCGATGTCGGAGTTGTCGAGCAGGCCGCCCGTCGCGAGCGGCGAGTAGCCCTCCACGAGGATGCCGTGCTCCTTGCAGTACGCGGTCGTCTCGTCCTGGGTGTTGCCGACGAACCAGCGGATCTGGTTGGCGTGCGGCACCACGTCGGTCGCCGCGATCAGCGACTCCAGATCGGCGACCTGGAAGTTCGAGACGCCGATGGCACGCGAGCGACCGGCCTCGAGGATCTCCTCCATCGCCTTCCACGCCGCGATGTTGCCCTCGCGGTGGTCCGAGCCCATGTCCTGCCAGGGCCACGGGGCGTGGATGAGGTACAGGTCGACGTGGTCGAGCTCGAGCGCCGCCATGGTGGTCTCGAAGCTCGCCTTCGCGCCCTCGTAGTCCTTCACCTCGGCCGGGAGCTTGGTGGTGATGAACACCTCGTCGCGCGGGACGCCGCTGTCGCGCAGTGCCCGGGCGACGCTCGCCTCGTTGCCGTAGGCGCGGGCGGTGTCGATGTGGCGGTAGCCGGCCTCGAGCGCGGCGGTCGTCGCGTCGTAGGCCTCGGGGCCGTCGGGGATCTGCCAGGTGCCGAACCCGATCTTCGGGATGGCGACTCCGTTGGACAGCGTGAACGTGTCGGTCAGGGCGGGCATGACTCTCCTCTGCATCGGTCTTCTCCGCGGCCCGCCACCGGCGGCGCCGCTCCTTCCACGCTAGGCCGGGCCCCCGGCTCGCGCGGGCCCCTTGCGCTGTGCGCCTCCGGTGCTACGCGGCCGTCGCGCTCCCGGCCGCCGACCCCGCAGAAGTCGCAGGTCTCGCGCTCGAGCACCGCGACTTCTGCGGACTCGCGAGCCGGCACCACCGGCCCGCCCCCGCGAGCGGCCGGCGCCTCCCCCCTGAGGCGCCGAACGCTCAGCCTCGCGCCACCGACCAGGGGGTCCGCAGCGCCCGCTCGGCGAGCAGCCGCCGCTCCCCCGTGATCGACACCTCCGCCGTCACCGCCGCGTCCGCCGCCGAGGCGCCGGCCGTCAGCCGCAGCGGCCCCGGGTCCACGGCGAGCCGGCCGTCCTCCCCCGTCACCGCGAGCCGGGCCGCGTCGACGTGGAAGTGCACCGTCATCGTCTCGCCCGCCGCGATCGGCACGCGCGCGAAGCCGATGAGCTGCGCGACCGGCCGCACCACCGCCGAGGTCGGGTAGCCCGCGTAGAGCTGCACCACCTCGACCGTGTCGGCGCCGTCGTTCCGGAGCGATACCGCCACGTCGAGCGATCCGCCGACCGGCAGCTCCGCCGCCGTCGCCAGCTCCGTGTACGTCACCGCGCCGCGGGTCAGCCCGTAGCCGAACGGGTAGAGCGGAGTCGCGTCCAGCGCCGTGATCCCGGGGTTCGAGAGCCCGAGCGACGGCTGCAGGTACGTGGTCGACGCGGACGGGAGCCGCGGGATCTGCACGGGCAGCCGCCCGGTCGGAGCCACGCGGCCCGAGAGTACGCCGGCGACCGCGGCCGCCCCGTCCGCTCCCGGGAAGAACGCCTGCACGAGTCCGCGCGCCGCTCCGAACGCCCCGAGCGCGTAGGGCCGGCCCGAGAGGACGACCACCACGGTGGGCACGCCGGTCTCGAGCACGGCCGTCACCAGCGGCTCCTGCGCTCCGGGGAGGCGGAGGTCGGCCGCGTCGCAGCCCTCGCCCGAGGTGCCGTCGCCGAAGAGCCCGGCGATGTCGCCGACCACGACGACCGCCGCATCGGAGCCGCGGACGAGGTCCACCGCCTCCTGCACGCCGTCGGTCGACGCGGAGGTGATCGAGCCGCCCTCTGCGAAGCGCACGCGCGACGCTCCGAACTCCTCCTGCAGCGCCGTCAGCACCGTCGGGATCGACAGGCCGAGGTCGTGCCCGGGGTGCTTGGAGAGCACGTGGTTGGGGAACGCGTAGCAGCCGACCAGGCTGCGGAACTGGTCCGCGGCCGGTCCCACGACGGCGAGCGAGCCGGAGGACAGCAGCCCCGCGACGTCCTCGTCGCGCAGCAGCACGACCGACTCCTCCGCGATCCGCGACGAGATCGCGCGGTTGCGAGCGCTGTCGAGGTCGACGTCCTCGGCTCCCTCGGGCACCAGCGGGCCGCCGTCGAGCAGGCCCACCTCGAACTTGTGGCGCAGGTGCCTGGCCACGGAGCGGTCGAGGTCGGCCTCGTCGACGACGCCCTCGCGGATCAGGCGCGGCAGCTCGCCGTACGCCGCCGTCTGCGGCAGCTCGACGTCGACCCCCGCGTGCAGCGCCAGGCGCCCCGCGTCGGCCGCGTCGACCGCGACGTGGTGCATGGCCTGGAGGAACGGCACCGCCCAGTAGTCGGCGACGACCGTGCCCTCGAAGCCCCAGCGGTCGCGGAGCAGCGTCGTCAGCAGGTGCCGGCTGGCGCTGCTGGGCACGCCGTCGATGTCGGTGTACGAGGTCATCACGCTGCGGGCGCCGCCGTGCCGCAGGGCGGCCTCGAACGGAGGCAGCACCGTGTCGGCGAGCTCGCGCGGGCCCATGCTGACGGGTCCGTGGTTGCGGGCGCCGCGGGAGGCGGCGTACCCGGCGAAGTGCTTCAGCGTCGCGACGACGCCGGTCCCCTCCAGCCCCGCCACGTAGGCGGCGCCGAGCTGCGAGACCAGGTACGGGTCCTCGCCGAGGGTCTCCTCGACGCGGCCCCAGCGGTAGTCCTTTACGACGTCGACGACCGGGGCGAGGCCCTGGTGGATGCCGAGGGCGCGCATGTCCGAGCCGATCGCCTCCGCCATCTCGCCCACGAGCTCCTCGTGGAAGGTGGCCGCCCAGGCGAGCGGAGTGGGGAACGCGGTCGCGCCGTACGCGGCCAGGCCGGTGAGGCACTCCTCGTGCGCGATGGCAGGGATGCCGAGGCGGCTGCCGGCGACCACGCGCTCCTGCAGCTCTCGGAGCCGGCGGACGCCCTCCGGGACGCTGACCGGCTCGGTGCCGAACACGCGGGTCAGCTGGCCGAGGCCGCCGGTGAAGAGGTCGTCGCCCGCGGCGGGCCCGTCGTCGAGCTTCGGGGCGAAGTCGTCGGCGGAGTCGGTGAGCCAGACGGAGCCGAGCTGCGCCGCCTTCTCCTCGAGGGTGAGTTCCTGGGTCAGGAGGCGGGCGCGCTCGGCCGGAGGCAGAGCGCGGTCCCGCCAGTCCCGCCCGGGAGGACGCGCGGCGTCCGTCCCGGGCAGTGCTGGGGAAGCGTCGTGCATCAGCCCTTGAACGCCCCGTCCATGATCCCGGACACCATCCGGCGGCCGACGAAGAAGAACGCGATCAGCAGCGGGAGGGTGGCCATGAACGATCCGCCCATCGCCAGGGCGACGTCGATCGAGCGGTTGGCCTGCAGCTGCTTCAGCGCGATCTGCACCGTGAACAGCTCCGGCGACTTGAGGACGATGAACGGCCACATGAAGTCGTTCCAGACCGCGGTGAACGTGATCAGCCCGAGGACGAACGCCGCGGGGCGGACCACCGGGAAGGCGATGCGCCAGAACAGCTGCCACGAGTTGGCGCCGTCGATGCGGGCCGCCTGGATCAGCTCGTCGCTGACCGTCGTGGACATGTGCTGCCGCATCCAGAAGATGCCGAAGGCGCTGGCCAGGCCCGGCACGATGATCGCCTGGAGGGTGTCGACCCAGTCGAGCGCCGAGACGATCAGGTACTGCGGGATGATGCTCAGCTGCGCCGGCACCGTCATGGTCAGCAGCACGATGAGGAACAGCACGTTGCGGCCCGGGAACTGCAGCTTCGCGAAGGCGAAGCCGGCCATCGCGCAGAGGATCGCCGAGATGACGGCGATGCTCAGCGACACGATGAGGCTGTTCAGCATCGAGGCGATGAACGGGACGGTGTCGAACACCTTCTCGGCGATCGCCATGAAGTTCGTGCCCGGGTACAGGCGCGGCGGGATCGACGTGACGGCGGTCGCTCCGACCGACGCGACGACGAACATGTAGTAGAGCGGGAAGATCGAGACGAGCACCGCGATCACGAGGAAGACGTAGGTCGGCCAGCCGACTCCGCCGCCCTTCCCGCGCCGCTTCGGCAGCTGTGCCTTCTGGACCGTGGGGGCCAGCGTCTGCGGGACGGCCTGGTCGATCACATCCGACATCAGACGGCCTCCTTCCGGGTGCGGGTGGAGAGGTAGAAGTTGAGGAGGGAGACGAGGACCACGATCACGAACAGCACGACGCCGATGGCGGATCCGTAGCCGAACTTGAACTGGCCGAAGCCCTGCTCGTAGAGGAAGAGCGCCAGCGTCTGGCACTGCCGGCCGGCGCCGCAGGTGAGGCCCGATTCAGGGGCCACCAGGAGCGCCTCCGTGAAGATCTGCAGACCACCGATGGTCGACATGATCACGGTGAAGACGATGATCGGGCGCAGCGCCGGGATCGTCAGGTGGCGGAACTGCTGCCAGCTGGACGCGCCGTCGACGGAGGCCGCCTCGAACATCTCGCGGGGCAGCGACTGCAGGCCCGCCAGGTAGAGGAGCGTGTTGTAGCCGAACCAGCGCCAGAAGACCATCGTCGAGATGACGATCCAGGAGCCGTAGTTCGTGGCGAGGAAGTTGATCGACGGCAGTCCGAAGATGCCGAGGAACCAGTTGATCAGGCCGAAGTTCTTGTCGAAGATCTGCGCGAACACGATCGCGGTCGCCGCGACGGAGGTGATGTACGGCACCAGCAGAGCCATGCGGAAGAAGTTCGCCCAGCGGAGGCGGGCGTGGTTCAGCAGGTGCGCGAGGAAGAGGGCGAACAGCAGCTGGGGCACCGTCGAGATGATGAAGATGCCGAAGGTGTTGACCAGCGCGTTCCAGAACCGGGAGTCGGCGAAGAGCTGCTGGAAGTTCGCGATGCCGACGAAGGTCTGCTCGCCGATCGGGTTCCAGTCGAAGAGCGAGACGTAGAACGTGAACAGGAGCGGGAAGAGCCCGAAGACGATGAAGATGATGAAGAAGGGCGCGACGTACGCGTAGGGGGCGATCCGCTCCGAGAGGGAGTTGCGGATCCGCGCGGCCTTCTGGACCGGCGCGCTGGGCTGCTTGCGCTGCTTGCGGGGTGGTGCTGCTGTCACCGTTGACACGGGAGTACCTCCGTCGAGAAAGGGGGGAGGGGCCCGGCGCGCGAGGCGCCGGGCCGCTCGGGTGGGTGGGGCGATCAGCCGCCGATGGCCTGCTTGGCCGTGTCGAGTGCGGTCGACCACGCCTTGTCGGAGGTCACGTTGCCGGCCTCCAGCTCGACGAGGGTGTTGAGGAGCGCCCCGTTGATCGGGGTGGTGTCCGGTCCGTTGTAGAAGGACGGGAACTGCTCGACGGAGGTGGCCATGACCTCGCCGATCTTCGAGTCGCCGAAGAACGGGTCGGTGTACGACTGGACCTCGTCGCTGGCGACCGCCTCGGTGGCGGCGGGCAGCGTGCCCGAGGCCTTGAAGTGGTCGGTCTGGCCCTCGGCCGACATCATCGTCTTGATGTACTGCCAGGCGGCCTCGGGGTGCTCGGCGCGGGCGGGGATGGCGATGACGCTGCCGCCCCAGTTGCCGCCGATGCCGGGGACGCTGGTGACGCGCCAGTTGCCGGCGGTGTCGGGGGCGTCGGTCTTGATGCCGGCGAGGATCCACGAGGGGGCGATCGTCACGGCGAAGGCGCCGTTCGCGCGGCCCGGAGCCCAGCCCGAGGACCAGGCGGCGATGCCGGCGCTGATGCCGGCGTCCTTGGTGTCCACGGCGACCTGGAACGCGTCCTTCACCTGCGGGTTGGTGTCGTAGACCAGCTCGCCGTCGGGCGAGTAGTACTTCTCCGAGACCTGGTTGACGGTCGAGAAGAAGACGCTGGTCTCGATGTTGTCGACGAACGGCTTGCCGGTCGCCTCGGTGTACTTCTTGCCGGTCTCGATGAAGGACGGCCAGTCCTTCCAGAGCTCGGCGACCTGGTCGGGCTCGGTCGGCAGGCCGGCCTGCTCGAAGAGGTCGGCGCGGTAGGCGAAGCCCAGTCCGCCGACGTCGGTCGGGACGCCCACGACGGAGCCGTCGTCGGCGGTCGCGGCGGAGGCGGCCCACGGGAGGTAGGTCGAGGCGACGTCGTCGCCGCCGAGGGTGCGCAGGTCGAGGAAGTTCGAGCTGTTGGCGACGAACTGGGGCAGGTCGTCGTTCTGGATCATGACCAGGTCGGGCACCTTGCCGCCGGCGAGGGCCGCGGTGAGGGCGGTGGCGGTCTCGGTCGTGCTGCCGACCTCGGAGAGCTTGATCTTCGCGTCGGGCATCTTCGCGAGGTACTCGTCGACGCTGTCCTTGGCGTTGATGCCGGTGAAGGACCAGAAGGTGGCTTCGGCGTTCGGGTCGTCCGAGGCGCCTCCTCCCCCTCCGGACGAGCACCCGGTCAGGGTGAGCGCGACTACTGCTGCTGCGGCGGCTACGGCCGTCAGGCTTCTTTTCACGACAATTCCTCTTCGTTGGGGATTCGCAGGGTTTCGGTGAGGGCGAGCCTCAGAGAACGATCTCTTGGCGGCCAACCTAACCCGCCCGCGAGCACGATGCAAGCGAGAACCGGTCTCCGCGAGATAACGATCTCCGCCTAGTATCAAAGGGAAGTTTCGCAAATCGAGCAGTTCCGGACGGCCGCCCGCCGCCCCGTGCGAGTCTTCACTCCGACGTTCTCCCCACCGTGCTCCGCGGGGAGGCGCGGAAGCCGGAACCTCCCCTCGCAGAAGGAAGCAGCATGACTCGACCCACGCTGGTGGACGTCGCCCAGGCCGCGGGCGTCTCGCGCGCCACCGCCGCCCGGGTGCTCGCAGGCGGCACCAATGTCGACGTCCGGATGACCGCCGCGGTCGAGCGCGCCGCGAAGTCCCTCGGCTACGAGGCGAACAGCGCCGCCCGGATGCTCCGCGGCGGGCGGGCCGGGGCCATCGCCCTGATCGTCGCCTTCAACGAGCTCGACAGCCTCACCGGGACGTTCTTCACCTCGGTGCTGAAGGGCGCCGCGAAGGGCCTCTACGCCGGCGAGGTGCAGCCCGTGCTGCTGCCCGCCGACCACGACGACAGCGACCGCATCCCCCGCTTCCTCCGCTCGCGGGCCGTCGACGGCGCGATCGTGATCCTCCAGCACGAGATCACCCACCTCGCCCAGGCGCTGGCCGACTCCCCCGTGCCGATCGCCTGGGTCGGCCGCCCGCGCGTCGCCCTGCCCGAGGACGCGATCGTCATCGACTCCGACAACTACGGAGGCGGCCGCCTCGCCGCCCGCGCGCTCGCCGACTCCGGCCGCCGGCGCCTGGGCATCATCGCCGGCCCGCACGACATGGAGCCCGCCCGCGACCGCATCCGCGGCTGGCGCGACGAGCTGACCGAGCTCGGCCTCGACTCCAGCCCCATCGTGCACGGCGCCTTCACCCTCGAGAGCGGTTCCGCCGCTATGGCGCGTCTCCTGCAGCGCCACCCCGACCTCGACGGCGTCTTCGCCTCCTCCGACCTGATGGCCAACGGCGCGATCCGCGTGCTCCAGGCGTCCGGCCGCCGCGTCCCCGCCGACGTGTCCGTCATCGGCTTCGACGACGTCGTCATCGCGACCACCTCGGATCCGACCCTCACGACCATCCGGCAGCCCCTGGAGGACATGGGCCGCGTCGCCGCCGAGACCGTCGTCGCCGTCGTGCAGGGCCGCCCGGTCGACCGGCAGCCGATCCTCGCGACGACCCTCGTGCAGCGCGAGTCCGCATGACCCCGCCTCCCCCGCACCGCCTGATCGTCAGCACCGACGCCGCGAACGAGGCCGACGACCAGTTCGCGATCATCCAGGCGCTGCTGACCGAGACCCTCGACGTCCGCGGTCTGGTCGCGGCGCACTTCGGCCGGCCGGGGAGCATGCCGGAGTCGCGCGCCGAGATCGACCGCATCCTGGAGTTGGCGGGATCGACGGTGACCGTCGTCGACGGCGCCGAGTCGGCCCTGCCCGCGACGGCATCCGACGGCGCCCGCCTGATCGTCGCGGAGGCCCTGCGCGACGCCGGCCGACTGTGGATCGCCGTGCTCGGGCCGCTGACCGACGTCGCCGCCGCCCTGCTGCTCGAGCCGTCGATCGCCTCGCGCGACGTCGTGGTCGTCTGGGTCGGCGGCCCGCCCTACGACGAGATCCCCGCCTACAGCCCCGAGTTCAACCTGATCAACGACGTCCACGCCGCGAACCGCGTCCTCGAGTCGGGCATCGCCCTCTGGCAGATCCCGATGCCCGTGTACTCCGGAGTCGGAGTCGGGCACGCCGAGCTGCGGACCCGGCTGCGCGGCACGAGCCCGCTCGGGGACCACCTCGTGGACCAGCTGATCGCGTTCAACGAGACCATCCCGTACGGGCCGCTCGACTTCCGGTCGCTGGGCGACAGCCCGGCCATCGGCGCCGTGATGAACCCCGCCGGCGGACGCTGGCGGGAGCGCCGCGCACCGCGGTTCTCCGCGGACGGCGAGCTCCTGCCCGACGCCGGACCGCACACGATCCGGGTCTGCGAGGCGTTCGACACCCGCTGGCTGATCGAGGACCTGTTCGCGAAGCTCGTGGAATTCGGGGAGCGAGCGGGCGGCGAGTAGAGGAGGGCCTCCGCGACCTGGTGGAGCTCGGCCTGATCACCGCTCGCCACACGGTCAGCTGGTGGAAGCTGCACCGTGACCGCAGGAAGATCCTCGCGGCGCTGGACGAGCTCGCGGACCGGTGACCGGATCGCCCGGCTGAGTATCGAGCCGCTTACGAGGAGATCCGCGCCGCGCACGCGGGCGAGTCCGTCCGCGCGATCGGCGGGCGATCAGGCCGACTCGCGGAGCACCAGCTGGTGACGGACGGTGCGGTGGACGTCTGGGCCGCCCCGCGGGAGCTCGCCGGCGATCATGGCGACCGCGAGGTCGAGGGCGTGCCGCGCGAGCTCGTCGAGGTCGACGGCGAGGGTGGTCAGCGTCGGTGCGAGCAGCCGCCCGATCGAGAGGCCGTCGATCCCGACCACCCGGACGTCGCCGGGCACGTCCACACCCGCCCGACGACAGGCGGAGAGCACGCCGAGCGCGCAGAGGTCGTTGAACGCGACGATCGCGTCGGCGACCCGGGGCCGAGCGATGATCCGCTCGGTCGCGTCCGCGGCCGCCTGGGCGGTGGGGCCCTCGGCGCGGACGACGGAGGCCTGGAGTCCGCGCGCGGAGAAGGCCCGGATCAGAAGCTCCGCTCGCCGGCTCGGCCGGGCATCCCGCGAGACGTCGACGACCACCGGGCGCCTCACGCCCGATCCCGCCAGATGATCGGCCAGCGCCTCGACGGCCTCGGAGTGGTCGAGCAGCACCGCGGCGCGCAGCGGATCGCCGGTCGGGTCGAGCTCGATGACGGGCACGGAGCCGAGCCGCTCGATCCACTCCGCAGCACGATCGCCGAAGGTGCCGATCACCGCGTCGGTCTGCGCGCCCAGCGCCTGGATCATCCGGTCGGAGTCGGCGGCGAGGCCCACGTCCGCGAGCGACACGTTCCAGCCCCGCGCCGCCGCGACCCGGACGACGGCCGAGGCGAGCTCCGGCGACCACGGATTCCGCAGGTCGTCGACGACGAGCCCGAGCTGGTGCTCGCCGCCGGTGACCAGGCCGCGGCCGAACCGCGACGGGCGGTAGGACAGCTGCTCCGCGGCGTCGAGGACCCGCCGCTTCGTCTCCTCGCTGATGCCCGGCATGCCGTTCATCGCGCGGGTGACGGTCTGGCGGGAGACCCCGGCGGCGGCCGCGACGTCGTGGATCGTCGCGCGGCCGCCGGCCTCGGCACCGCTCAGGCGCGGAGGTCGAGCCATGCCGTCTGCTCCGGAGTCAGCTCGATCGACAGGCCGCGCATCGACGAGCGCAGCTCGGTGATCGTGCGCGGCCCGAAGAGCGGGAAGGTGGGGAACGGCTGCGCGAGCACGTAGGCCAGCGCGATCGCCGTCGCTCCGACACCGTGCTCGGCCGCCAGCTCCTCGGCCCGGCGCAGTCGCTCGAAGTTGTTCGGCCCGTAGTAGCAGCGCACCAGCTCGGCGTCGCTGGTGTCGTCCGGGCGGGCGCGGCCGGTGAAGAAGCCGCGGGCCTGCGAGGACCACGGCAGCAGCGGGATCTGCCGCTCGACCAGCCACTCCTTCGACGCCCGGTCGGTGACGTGGACGCAGCCCTCCCACGGCACGTCGTACGCCTCGGCCAGGCCGAAGTGGTCGCTCAGCGCCTGGAACCCGGCCCGCCCGTGAGTGCGGGCGTACTCCTGCGCCTCGTCGAAGCGCGCCGGCGTCCAGTTCGAGACGCCGTAGGCGCGGATCCGCCCGGCGCGCTGGTGCTCGTCCATCACGTCGACGAACTCCCCCACCGGCACCTCGAGGTTGTCGCGGTGCATCAGGTAGATGTCGGCGTAGTCGGTGCCCTGCCGCTCGAGGCTCTCGAGCAGCTGCCGGGAGAGCGACTCCGGGTCGCAGTAGGGGGTGTGCGCGCCCTTGGTGATCACGACGACGTCCTCGCGGATGCCGCGGTTGCGGATCCACCGTCCGAGGCGGCCCTCCATCTCGCCGTCGCCGTAGATGTAGCCGGTGTCGAAGGCGGTGCCGCCCTGCTCGACGAACGCGTCGAAGATCGCCGAGGCGTGCGCCAGATCCGGCTGGTTGTCGACGCCCATCACGAGCCGCGACATCCGCTTGCCGACGCCGGGGATCTCGCCGAAGAGCATCGGGGTGTCCGACGCCGCGCGCAGCGGCCGTCCGGACACCGTCGGGATGTCCGCGGTCTCGGCCTCGAACGGGAAGCGCAGGCCGATCGCGGCGCGCCAGCGGTCGAGCGTGCGGGACGTCGCGAGCGTCTCCTCGAGCGTCATCTGCGGCGCCTCGACGGATCCGGCCGCCAGGGCGTCGGTCGTCGCATCCGCCTCGAGCGCGTAGGGACTCTCCCCCTCGAACGTGAGGATGCGCGGCTCCTCCCCCACGACGCTGATCTCGATGCCCGCGTCGGACGCACCGAACCACGGGTCGGCCACGTGCAGCCGGCCGCGCGTCCCGTGGATCGTGAGGGCGTTCACGTCGTCGAGCGCCACTCCGGTGCGGAGGGTGGCGGTGATGCCGCCCCGGTAGGTCGCGCGGGCGACGCTCCACTCGTCGACGCCGGTCGGGCCGAGGCTGCCCTTCGCGTCGAACTCGACGGGCTCCGCGACGGCGGCACCGGTCGCGGCCTGCACCACGGCCGCCGCGGCGGTGACGGTGTATCCGCCGACGTCGAGGACGCCTCCTCCGGCCGTCGCGACGTCGTACAGGCGGCCCTCGCGGGACGGGGTGCGGAACGAGAAGGAGGCGTCGATGTGCACGACGTCGCCGATCGCGCCGTCGCGGACGAGCTCGAGCAGCGCGGCGGTCTGCGGGTGGAAGCGGTACATGTACGCCTCGACCAGCGGCAGACCGGCGCTGCGGGCGGCGTCGACCAGGGCCATCGCCGTGCCGTGATTGACGGCGAGCGGCTTCTCGCAGAGCACGGCCTTGCCGGCCTCGAGCGCCTGCAGGACGAGCGCGGCATGACCCGTGTGCACGGTGGAGATGTAGACCGCGGTGACCCGCGGATCGGCGAGGACCGCGGCGTAATCGCCGGCGGTCGCGTCCGCGAAGCCGTGCTCGACGGCCTCGGCGGCGAAGGCCGCGGCGCGCCCCGGGTCGGAGCTGCCCGCCGCGACGAGCCGGGCGCCGCGGTCGCTCGCCGGCAGCTGGGAGAGGAACCGGCGCGCGATGCTGCCGGGGCCGAGCACCGCCCAGCCGGGTGCGGGAGCGGTCGGGGTGGAGTCGGTCATGGGGACCCTTTCGCGGCGTCGTCGGCGTGAACGTTCACGCACCACGCTAGGCGGGCGGGAGGGGCCGGGACAAGTGCGGGGTGGAGCCTGCACGTGAACGTTCACCACGAGACCGGGGGCGCTCCCCCGCTGCTCGAGCGGCCGGGCGGAGGGAGCGGCGCCGCGATCGCTTCCGATGCCGAGCGCCGCCTCAGGCTCGGCGAGTGACGGCAGCGGCCCGACCCGCAGGTCGCCGACGGCGTCGCTTCACCGGAACACGTCGCCGTCGCGACCGGACGGAGCACGCAGGCAGCGGCGCCGCGGAGCAGCTCGCCTTCGTCGGGGCGCCACGAGGACCGTTTCGAGTGGGGTGCCTCAGCGGGACTCTTCATCGGGCGGGGTTGTCGGGACACTGCTCGCCGCGGGATCCCGCGGCCGGTTCTACTGCGTGCGCGTGTACCGGTGAACGATCCCCATACGGGACGCCGGATTAGCTGAACCCGGCGCTGCTCAAGATCTGCGGACGAGCGTGGGAAGAACGCTGTGATCGACGGTCTCGACGACAGCTGCGGTGACGACGGGCCCGACGGTGAAGCGGCGGGGTGGCGGATAGCTTCGCCGAGAAGGCGCCCGCGCAGCTCAACGAGGAGCGCGACGATCCGGGTTCGCATCTCAGGTCGCCGCCCCTACTCCTCGGGGGGCCTGAAGACGCGGCCAGCCGGGGTCGTGAGACGCATGACGACGGCGGCTCGTGCCCCACATCTCCCGCATTACGGGTCCATGCAGCCCCTGCGCGCATCGAGGCCCTTTTGTATACCACCGCCAGCGAACGTTTCGAGGTGTATGCGGTTCTGCGCGGTTACGACAGCTCAGAGGGAGGTTGTAGCATCGTGGAAACCTGCCCGAAACGGTATTTGGGATACAAAAGAGGAGTCCTCGCGGTGACCATCACTCTGGAGCCGCTTTCCCCCTCGCCCTGCTGGGAGCTACACATGTCTGCTGTATCCCGCACCACCGCTCCGCCCGCTTCAGGCCACACGGTCGCCTCCGTCCTCGACTCCATCGGCTTCACCCGCGCGCAGTTCTGGATCTTCCTACTGATCCTCGCCGGGGAGTTCTTCAACACACTCGAGCAGAACTCGGTGGGTGCCATGGGCAGCCACATCAAGGAGACGCTGCAGATCGGCGACGTCCAGCTCACGACGATCAACACCGCCACGGTCATCGGCGGACTGATCGGCCGCGTGCTGGCCGGCTACCTCGCCGACCGCTACGGCCGCCGCTTCTCGCTCAGCCTCAACCTGCTGATCTACACGCTCGGCGGCCTGCTCAGCGCCGTCGCGATGAACTACGAGATGCTGCTCGTCAGCCGCCTGATCGTCGGCATCGGCATCGGCGGCGAGTTCATGATCGGCCTGGTCATGCTCTCCGAGATGGTCTCCACCCGCTTCCGCGGCACCGCGATCGGCGCCGTCAACGTCGGCGCCGGGGGCCTGGGCAACTTCCTCTCCTACGGCCTGTTCCTGCTGCTGCTCGGCCCGCTGGAGACCCCGCTCGGCGGCCCCGACTCGGTGTGGCGCTGGTCGTTCGTGATCCTCGCCGTCCCCGCGCTGCTGGTCGTCTTCTACCGCCGCAAGCTGCCGGAGACGCCGCGCTGGCTGCTCTCGCAGGGCCGCACGGAGGAGGCGAACCGCTCGCTCGCGATCCTCGCCTCGAACTCGCTCACCCCCACCACTGACCGCCCGCCCGTCGAGCTGTCGCCGGACGATCTGCCGCCCGTGCGGATGTCGGCCTCGCCCGCCGCGGTGTTCAGCCGCCCGGTGATCCGCCGCACCGCCGCCCTTGGCGTCGCGTCCTGGATGGCCTTCGGGTCGCAGGTCACGCTGAACTTCCTGATGCCGACCCTGCTGGTCGAGCGCGGCTACTCCGTCTCGGAGAGCCTGCTCTACACGATGATCATGAACATCGGCTCGCTCCTCGGAGCGACGACCGCGGCCCTGATCGCCGGTCGCGTCGGCCGCCGCACCGCCGTCGGCGCCGCCGGAGTCCTCGGCTGCCTCACCGCGCTCGCCTTCGCCGGCTTCGGGAACGGCACCGGGGCGATCCTGATGCTCGGCGCGCTCTTCCAGTTCTTCACGATGGTCACCAACACCACCCTCGCCACCTGGACCGCCGAGATCTTCCCGACCGCGATCCGCGCCTCCGGCGCCTCGATCGTCAACGGCATCGGCAACATCGCCGGAGCGGTCATGCCGTTCCTCGCCGTCGCGCTCTACGGCTCGTTCGCCTTCGCCGGCGTCTTCGGCCTCGCCGCCGTGATGTACGCGGTGCTCGTCGTCGCCTCCCGCTTCGCCCCGGAGACCCGGGGACGCTCGCTCGAGGACGTCAACGAGAACGCGATCGCCGCCGCCGCCCACTGACCCACCCCCGCCCCCGGCGCTCCGGCGCCGGGGGCGCGACCCACCACCGGACAGCACCACAAGGAGCACCATGGACACCCTCACCGTCTCGGCCACCGCCAACGGACTCAACTACCTCCCCGAGTACGTCGCCGACGTCGGCGGCCTGTTCGCCGAGCGCGGCCTCGCCGTCACCGCCACCGCCTGCGACCCCTGGACCGGCGTCCTCGACGACCTCGACTCCGGTGCCGCCGACCTCGCCCTCGGCGGGCTCTGGGTCCCCGGGATGTACGCCGGCACCAGCCGCGAGCTGACCGTCGTCGGCCAGCTCAACCACCGCTTCCCGATGACGATCGTGGCCCGCGACGGCTCCGGACCGGTCGGCCTGGACTGGCTGGCCGGCAAGGTCGTGCTCGCCCCGGGCGCCGGCGGCAGCGCGCCGTTCGAGTTCACCGCAGGCCTGATCCGCGAGGCCGGCCTCGACGTCTCCGCCACCCGCTGGGCGCGCGACCTGTCCACGGCGATGATGCTCGAGCTCTACCGCGACGGCCTCGGCGACGCGATCGTGCTCGACCTGCTCTCGGCGAAGGAGCTCGTCGCGGCCGGCGGCGGGCAGATCGTCTTCCGCCACCTCGACGCGGGCGTGATGCCCAACAGCGTCTACTACACCCGCACCGAGCGGGTCGAGGAGCTCGCCGACCGCACCGAGCGCTTCGTCGACGCGATCGAGACGGCGATGCAGCGGATCACGGCGGGCGAGGCCGGCGCCGAGATCGACGCGGTGCTCGCCGCGCGCTGGCCCGACCGCGACCCGGTGCTCCTGCACGAGGCCGCCGACGAGATGGCCGCCGGTGGGGTCTGGGACACGACCGTGATCGACGAGGCCGCCTCCGACCGCTGGATGCGGATCCTCGCGGAGGCCGGGCTCGTCACCCGCGCCCCCTCCCTCGCCGAGCTGACCGGCCGCGCGACGGTCGGCGCGCGCTGATGACGCTCGTCCTCGCCTCCGAGCAGATCGCCGGGCTGCTCCACGACGTCGACGTGCTCGGCGCGGTCGAGCAGGTGTTCGCGGACCTCGGCTCCGGGGCGCTGCACCAGGGCGCGCCGACGGCCCTCGCGGGCGAGGACGACGGGCTGATCCTGCCGATGGCGGTCCGCTCCGACGCCCTGGGCCTGGCCGCCGTGAAGCTGATGGCCGACCTGCCCGGCAACGCGGCGCGCGGGCTGCCGACGCAGCGCTCGACCATCCTGGTCACCTCGCTGCTCACCGGGGAGTGCGTGGGCGTCCTGGACGGAGCGCTGATCACCCGGGCGCGCACCGCCGCCGCCTCCGCGGTCGCCACCCGGCACCTCGCCCGGGCGGACAGCCGGGTGCTCGGGCTGATCGGCGCCGGCAACCTCGCCGTCGCGCACGTCCGCGCGCTGCAGGCGGTGCGCGACCTGGACGAGATCGTGGTCTGGTCGCGGTCGGACGCGACGCTCGACCGGTTCGAGGAGGCGGTGGGGCGCCCCGTGACCCGCGCCGCGGATCCGCGGGCCGTCGCCGAGCACTCCGACGTGCTCTGCACGCTGACGCCGTCGGTCGAGCCGATCGTGCGCGGCGCCTGGCTGCACGCCGGCCAGCACGTGAACGCCGTGGGCGCCCGTCCGCGGCCGGAGCACCGCGAGCTCGACTCCGCGGCGATGGCGCTCGGCACGCTCGTCGTCGACAGCGCGGCCACCGCGCGGGCGAAGTCCGGAGACCTCGTCCTCGCGATCGCGGAGGGCGCCCTCGACGCGGCGGCCGGGCTGCTCGAGCTCGGCGACGTCGTGGCCGGCACCGCTCCCGGCCGCACCCGGGACGACGAGATCACCGTGTTCGACTCCGTCGGCCTCGCCGCGCAGGACCTCGCGGTCGCCGCCGCGCTGATCGATCTGGCGCGGCTGCGGGACGCGGGCAGCGAGATCCGCCTGTCCGGGGTCCCCGCGGCGGCGGGCCGCTGATGCGCATCGCCGTCGTCAACTGCAACACGACCGAGTCGATGACCGAGACGGCCGCCGCCCGCGCCCGGCTCGCCGTCGGGCCGGGCACCGAGATCGTCGCGATCACGCCGAGCTGGGGCGTCGCCTCGGCCGAGGGCTGGTACGACAGCTTCCTCAGCGCCGCCGCCGTCCTGCACACCCTCGAGCGGCTGCCGGCCGGCATCGACGGCGTCGTGATGGCGGGCTTCGGCGAGCACGGCCGCGAGGGCGCCCGCGAGCTGCTCGACGTGCCCGTCGTCGACATCACGGAGGCGTCCGCGCACCTCGCGATGCTGCTCGGCCGCCGCTACGGAGTGGTCACCACGGTCCGCCGCGCGGTCGGCCAGATCGAGGACAGCCTCACCACCGCCGGCCTGATCGCGCACTGCGCCGCGATCGAGGACACCGGCCTCGGCGTGCTCGAGCTGGAGGAGGATCCGCAGGCGACCCTCGACGCCTTCGTCGCGGCGGGCGAGCGCGCGATCGCCCGCGGCGCCGAGGTGATCTGCCTCGGCTGCGCGGGGATGGCGGGGCTCGAGGAGCACGTCGGCGCGCGGCTGCCCGTGCCGGTGGTCGACGGGGTCGCGGCGGCGGCCGCGCTCGTCGAGACGCTCGTCCGGCAGCGGCTCGGCACCAGCCGGATCGACAGCTACGCCCGCCCGCTGCCGAAGGAGCGCAGCTGGCCCGGCGGCTGAGCGCGGGGCCGAGCGGGGTGGCCGGCGGACCGCACAGGCAGGGCCGAGCGTGTTGAATGGTCGCACCGGCGTCGCGAGGAGGACCGTCATGACACTCGCCAGCACCGAGGAGTCGCTCGCCAGCCAGACCTACCGGACGCTGCGCCGGCAGATCATCCTCGGCCAGCACTCGCAGGGATCGCGGCTGGTCGAGGCCTCACTGGCCGCCGAGCTGCACGTCTCACGACTGCCGGTGCGCGAGGCCGTGCCGCAGCTGGCCAACGAGGGCTTCGTGCGGATGCTCCCACGCCGCTCCACCCGCGTCGCCCAGTGGAGCATCGAGGACGTCGTCGAACTCTTCGACGTCCGACTCAGCCTCGAGACCCTCGCCGCGCGGCTGGCCGCACAGGCCGTCGCCGCCGGTGCGTCACTGCAACCGCTGCTCGACGCGATCGACGCGGAGCACCGCGCCCTCGACAGCGAGGACTGGCTCGAGGTCGCCGAGACCTCGACCGTCGTGCACGAGGCAATCGTCGAAGTCGCCGGCAGCGCCCTGCTCTCCTCGCTGATGCGCGCCGTCACTGGGCGGATGACGTGGCTGTTCTACCTCACCAGCGCACGCGACCAGCGCCAGCAGTCCGACGAGCACCACGGCCTCCTCGACGCGATCCGCGCCGGCAACGACCGCCTCGCCGAGTCGATCGCCTTCACCCACATCGAGAAGGGCCGGGCGCCCTCCCTCGCGATGATCGCCGGACAGTAGCCGCCAATGTGAGGCGGTGCCCCTGCGACCGGTAAACCATCCCTTTGCGGAACACCTGCTCGTGTAGTCGTGCCGTGTGCTGCTCAACCGACGATCACGGCGGTACGCAAAGCCGGAACCCAGCTGGTGACGGCGCCGACGACACCCGAGCCGAGCATCAGCCACTGCCATCGAGCGCGAGAGGGCGTGCCGAGACGCATCGCTACGACCAGGAGAACGAGGGTTGCGAGGGCGACAGAGAACAGCGCCGGCCACGCGACACGGAACGCCGTGCACTGAGGCGGAAGGGACTCGTTGCACGCCAACGTGAATCCGTCGAGGACAACGCCCGCGACGAGGGCGAGGAGAGTGATGGCGCTCGCGATCACGACGGATCTCTTGAGCGACAGCGTCTGCACAGCATCACTCTCGGACCGGCGAGTGAACGGCAGGAGCGCACTGGGGCAGCCGGGTCACCTCCGCGTCGCAGGCACCGACCCCTGGCGGACACCCGGAGTAACGTGGAGGGGACGGCGCGAGAGGATGAGCGCATGTCGAAGAAGATCGAAGCAGCCCACCGCAAGCTCGTTGAGGCGCTCGAGAAGCACGCCGAGCTCACCTCCGGAAAGAAGAGCCGACGCGGCCGGATCGAAAGCGCCGCGGCCGACGTGAAGAGCGCTGCATCGAGGTACGCGGCTCTCGTGTCCGCGCGCACCGGCACGGAGAGTCCGTTCAGCGACATAGCGGACCCACGCCTGGACCGTCCCACGATCGCCTCACTCACGGCGGAGCGCGACGCGCTCAGCCGACGGCTGGCCCAAGCTCCGCTCACGGCGTCCGACCTCCACGTGCCGCTCCCCGCGGTGGACCCGTCCTAGACACGTCTGATTGACTCGCGGCTCGCTGGCGTGCTGAACGGTTCTGATTCATGGTGCGTTCACCGACGTGCCGGATCCTGATGCTCATGGGAGCACGAGAACTGGCATGGGGGATTCTGGCGTGGCCGGCTGTTGCGGTCGTCGCGCTGTTGCCGAGTGCGGGTAGCTGGGATGTATCGGGCGGGTCCGCAGTAGGAATCCTCGCGGGCACCGCAGCTGCATTCGCTGTCGCGGGCGCACTTCTGTGGCTTCCCTCGAGTCTCTGGCTCAACCGGCGGACACGCCGCTTCCCGCGCATCGGGCAGGCGGCCGCGTTCCTGGGCCTGGGACTCGTGATCGGCGGCGCCGCCTCCACCGCGTTGGTACTCGCGTCCGGAAACGCGACCTGGCCCTCCTCCGCGAGCCTCATCACTCAACACGCCGTCACGGCAGGCATCGCCTCCCTCCTCGGCTGGCTCCTCGCGACCATCCTTCGCGCGAAGAAACTGCCGATCGTTCCGACGGCGACGAATCGCGTGTATCGGTGAGCGATCCCCATACGGACGCAGGCCGCGCGACGAGCAGAGATACTCTTTCCGGAATGTCGTCCCCATCCATGCCCCACGAAAGCGTCGATGCTGCCGAGGATCGATTGCTAGAGGCGATGCGCACAAGTGACGTCGATGCGCTTGGTCGACTGCTCGCACCCGAGCTGATCTTCACGACACCCGAAGGCTCGATCATCAACCGGAACGAAGATCTCGAAGCACATTCGTCGGGCACAACGAAGTTCGAGTCGATTGCTGAAATCAGTCGCAGCACGCTGGCCGTTGCCGGCGGCGTCCAGACCAGGTCCGTCGTAGACGTCGTTGTGATCGACCACAGCAAACGGGTTGAGGCTCGGCTTCACTACGTCCGCGCATGGCAACGAATCGCCGGGCGCTGGATGGTTGTCTCCGGAAGCGCAACACTCGCACCCGCACCGACCGCCTGATCGATCCGCTAAAGAATCCCCATACGGGACGGGCGCGTCGCCTCCCATACCGGCAGTAATGTGACGCTTTGACAGCATGTTGACGTACCGTGGTCGAATGTACCCTCCCCGGCTGGCCGAGCACGATCCTCCCTTCCAGGATCTGGTGCTCAGCGTCCTGCACCTGAGCAACGTCCTCTCCGCATCCGGGGACCGCCTCGTCGCGGATCTCGGGTTGACCTCGGCGCGCTGGCAGATCCTCGGCGCCCTCGCCGCCGGGGTGCCGCGGCCGGTCGCCTGGCTCGCCCGCGACCTCGATGTCTCGCGGCAGAACGTCCAGCGGATCGTGAACGATCTCGAGCGCGACGGCTTCGTGGCCTTCCGGCCCAACCCGCACCACCGGCGCGCGCAGCTCGTCACCCTGACGCCGGCGGGCGAGACCGTGCTCGCCGCCGCGGCGACCCGCGCCGCGCCCTGGGCGGGGAACGCTGCCGCAGGGCTCGATCCGGCCGATATCGACACCACCCGGCGCGTGCTCCACGCGATCGGCACCGCGGTCCACGCCCACGACACCGACTCCCGCCCGAAGGACACAGAATGAACGACCGACCGGACCTCCCGCCCCTGCTCAAGTACGGCAACGCGGCGGTGAAACTCCTCAACCGACTCGGCGTCCCGGCCGGGCCGCCGAGGATCCTCACCGTCCGCGGACGCATCAGCGGGCAGCCCCGCTCCACGCCCGTCTCGATCGTCAGCCTCGAGGGCGCCCGCTACGTCGTGGCCGGGCGGCGGATGGAGTGGGTGAAGAACGTCCGCGCGGCGGGCGAGGGCGAGATCCAGCGCGGCCGACGACGCGAGAGAGTGACCTTCACCGAGCTTCCCGAGGAGCAGCGCGGCCCCGTGCTCCGCGCCTACTGGCACCAGCACAGCCAGGGGCGCAAGGTGGCCGCCCGCATCTTCGAGGCCGGCGAGAACGCCGGCCCCGACGACTTCGCCGCGGCCGCCCCGCGCTGCGCCGTGTTCCAGCTCGCGACCATCGAGCTCGATCGCTAACCCGGGAATCGCTTCGCCACCTCGTACCGGTTGCCGCGCCCCATACGGGAAACCGATCGCTCGAGCATTACTCGTCCGTTGCCCACGGAGGCCTCCTTCGACAAGGACGACGGGCTGGACGCCGCCCGCCCCCTCGGGGATGCGGCGGCCCGCGCAAGGGCGTCATCCCCCGTTGCTACATTGCGGGGTATGGGACTGACGGATTCTGAGCGGTCAGCTCTGATTCAGATGTTCGACACCGCGGAGGATCTCGACCGCTGGCGCCTCAGGGCCCAACGCGTAGAAGAACCCGAGCGAGGGAGCGAGCTCGCGATTGATGATGAGATCTTTCCGCAGGCAGCGATCAGTCAGACCGCGCGTATATCGCTCGTGTCCTCGGGTGAACATCTTCGCTTGGCGCTCGACGCCCTCAACGCGAGGTCGCTGTATCCCTCAGCGCATTTCACCGTGCTGAGAGGCGCGCTGGTCGGCGCGTCCCAAGCCGTTTGGATGCTGGCACCCGAAGAACGGTCCGCGCGCCGCGAACGCGGTTTGACCGTCAGCGCAGAAATGTACGAGCAGATGCGCAGGTACTACAACTTTCTCGGGAGCACCGGCCTCTCGGCCGAGGATCGCGCTCGCTTGGGAAGCCAGCAACTGTGGCTGAGTGAGCGTTCCCGCGATGTCGAAACGTTGAGAGCCACGAAGGCCAAGCTCGACCTGACGGCCGTGATCGGTGCCGCCGCTGATCAGGCCTTCCACGACCCGGCCCCGCGTGAGGCCGTTCGTCGGCTGTGGCGCGAGATGAGTGCCGATGCTCACGTTCTCGGCTGGTCGCTCTATCAGCGCTCGAGCTTCGGCTCGGCCGACCGGCGAACGGGCGTCGGCGAGGGTAAGGCGGGAGGGGTGCCGGAGTTTGTTGCGCAGCCGTTCCTGGCCTCGTACCGCATCTTGGAACGCGGATGGTCTCTGTTTGACCGACTTTGCGAGGCACCCTAGTCAGCTGCCGTCCCGTGGACACGTCCAGGGTCCGGTGGGGGGGTGCGCGCATGTCGAAGCCTCGGACCAAGCTCGCGCGTGCTGCGCTGATCAGCAACGGGATGGTGTGGTTCGGGTTGTCGTTGATGCTCTTCGCGATCGCCGGTGAGCAGACGTACGCGGCGTTCACCGGTGAGTGGTTCAACGTGCTCGGGTCGGTGCTGATCGTCGCCGTGGCCGCCGGCCTGGCGGTGGTCGGTGTGATCGAGAACCGGAACATCCGGGCGGGGAAGAAGTACAAGCCGCGTCCTCGCCGCTGACCACCGCTCGAGCGCGCGTGGCCGTTCCACGCGTGTGACCGGAGGGTCGAGGGGGGTTCCCCCTCGTGCGGGCCGGCCCGTTTC
This sequence comes from Rathayibacter sp. AY1B7, assembly GCF_002932735.1. NCBI lineage: Bacteria > Bacillati > Actinomycetota > Actinomycetes > Micrococcales > Microbacteriaceae > Rathayibacter > Rathayibacter sp. AY1B7. The sequence goes on along the minus strand of NZ_PSWK01000001.1, from coordinate 11,060 downwards.
GGGTCGGCCCGCGGCGCGCGCTCAGAGCGCGAGCGTGTGGAGGATCAGGGTCGTGGAGCCGATGGGCTTTGGGAAGTAGGTGTAGTCGAGGGTCGCGCGGCGGTTGCTGATGAGGTCGAGTGCGATCAGCTCCTCCTCGGACTCGTCCGTCATGTCGCCGGGCTCCTCGTCCCATTCGCGGAGGACCTGCTGGTCGGCGTCGAGGACTTTCCACAGTCTCCAGACGTGGGCGATGGGGCCGGTCGTCTCGTATTTGAAGACGAGGGCGGTCGCGGTGGGCCAGCCGTAGGCGGCCGCGGCGACGATCAGCGCTCGCGCTGCGGCGGCGGTCGCGTCGGCGTCCCCGGACGCGGCCGCGGCGTCGACGGCGACCTCGGCGGCGCGCAGCGTCGGGTCCTCCTGGTACGGGTCGAAGCGGTGGGCGGGGCGGGGTGCGGTGGTCGTGGTGGTCATGGTGGGCCTTCCTGTGCAGCAGTGGGAGAAGAGGAGGGGCGGGGACCGGTGCGAGCCGGTCCCGCCGGGTGGGCTAGCTGAGTCCTGCGGCGTCGGCGGGGGTGCTGTCGCCGGTGACGACCTGCTCGACCGGGGAGAGCGCGTAACCCCAGGCCGCGAGCTGGCGGAAGTGCTCGGCAGTGCGCTCGTCGCCGCGGCGCCAGGACTCCTTGCTCGTGTGCGCCTCCTGGCCTCCGAGCACGACGGCCAGCGCGACCAGGCGGGCCTTCGCGGGGTTCGCCTCGACCAGCGCTGCGAGGGCGTCGGCGCGGTAGCCGGAGGGGCGCTCGATGCGCAGCAGCGCGTGCGCGAGGTCGCTGCCGCCCGTCATCCCGGAGGACACCGCGAACCGGTGAGCGGTGAGGCCCAGAGCGATGACGCGATCCGCGTCCTTGGGGAGGGTCTTGCGGGCGAGGAACGTCGCGATCCACTCGCGGCGCACCTTCTCGGCCGCGTTCCACGCCTTGTTGTTGGCGATGAGCACCTTCCGCTCCGCGGACTTCTCGGCCCGCTCCTCTTCGGCCTCCTCCTCGGTCTGCGGCTGCTCGGGGGCTCCGTAGGCGTAGGTGAATCCGGCGGCGGTCGGGTCCTGAACCAGGAGCGTGACCTCGACCTCGCCGCGCCAGCTGGTGTCGATGAGCACTCCGCGGCCGGGAGCGGCCGCGACCTGCTCCGGGGTGACGCTCTTCCCGTCCTCGCCGCGCAGCTGCCGCACCGGCGTCCACGTCGCCTGGTCGCCGTAGGCGTCGGAGCGGGTGAGGATCTGGAAGCCGTTGCCGGTGTACTCGGCGGCGATCGCCGCGAGGAGCGCCTGGTGCGCGGCCTCGTCGCGGAGGGTCTGCGCGGTGTGCTCGAACCGGGCCGGGTCGTGCGTGGCGACCTCGATCAGGGTCGCGCGGGCGTCGGCGTCGTCCTCGAACTCCAACAGCACCGCCGCCTGGTCCAGGGTCAGCTCGTGCTCGTGCAGAACGGATGTGACGGTCGCGGACTCCGCGACCGCAAGCCCCTTCTTCACCGCGTCGGTCTTGGTGCCGGTGCGCTTGGCGATCGCCGCGGCGGACACGCCCTCGAACGCGAGCTGCGCCCACGCGGCGGTGCGGTCCGCGACGCTCAGCTCGGCGCGCTGGTCGTTCTCGATGATCTGCTGAACGATCCGGTCGGCGGTCGTCTCGTCGCCCTCCACGACGTAGACCGGGATGGTGGCGACTCCGGCCTCGCGGGCGGCGAGGGTGCGGCGCTGTCCGGCGCGGACGATGACGTTGCCGTGCTCGTCGCGGCGGGCGAGGACCGGGGTGATGACGCCGTTCTCGCGGATCGACGCGATGAAGTCCTTGGTCAGCGGGGCGCTGGTGCGCACGTTCTGCTCGATCACGAGGGTGGTCGGGTCGATGTGCTGAACGGTCCCGGTTCCGGTAGTGATAGTCACGATGGTTTCTCCTCAATCGGTGTGCGACCATTGAGGCGACAAGTCCCGTGGTTCTAGACCAACTACGGGGCTTTTGTCGTCTTCTTGATCGTTTTTCTTTGCCTCTCCGGCGAGTGAAAACCAATTGAGTGGAGTCGGCGGAGTGACGGCTCTCTCGGGCGAAATAAGGGAGCGTGCGACCGCGTCCGAGAGAGACGGCACGCAGCCGGCGGAGCGAGATAGGTTGAAACCGCGGAGAGGTGAAGAAAACGGGTAATCCGGCCGCGTAGCGGCTCCTGCCGGCGGTGTTCCGTCACCGCTGCGCGTGCGGAGCTCGCGCCCCGCCGGAGAAACGACGTCGGTAGGCTTCGGGCAGGTGACGCTTGATCACCCCGAACGGGAGAACGACATGAACGCCGTGATCTACCGCATTCGCTCCATCGCCGCATCGCTCCGCGCGAAGTTCACCACAGCGCCGACGGCGCTGCCGAAGGATCCGTTCGGGGAGCCGCCCCGCGAGGCTCACGACCCGCACTCGTACCAGGAAGAGTCCTGGAAGGCACCTGCGCCCTCCACGATCAACTTCCACTAAAGCCATGCTCCCCGGGGACCCTTCTATGGGTTCCCGTCAAGTTCACGCGGTGCGCTGCGCTGGCCGGCATCGATCCGTTGGAGGAGATCGGGTGAGCAGGTTAGATGGGGTCATGCGCGTTCTTGTTCCCGACACCGACGAGTCCCGATGGGCTGTGCACGGCATCAGTCACTGGAACGACCGACGTGAGGAGACCACGGTCAGGGTCGAGAACGACGGCAGTGAGGGTCAGACGTTCTTGCAAACGATGCCGCGCCTCGGGACCGTACTAGGACCATTCGGATCGGTCCACGGCATGGTCACAGACCCGGTGACGGTCGCCGAGCATGCTGTGCTCAACATCTTCCTTGGAGCGATTCCCCCGGGACTCACGGACGACGAAGCCCAAGCCGCCGTGCGCGACGCTCAGACCCAGGCACGAGCCGTTGCGGCCGATCGGGAGGCATGGGACGTCGTTCCGCTGTTGCTGGACGGCATCGAATACGCCTTTTGGACCCGCAACGTTCCAGGTGGCGTCGCCGCCCATGCCGACCTCGGATGGGCAACGATCGCCGCGTGGAGTTCCACCGTGCTTCACGTCGGACCCTTCGCGCTCCGAGAAGTTGCCTGACCCAGGCTTCGCTCGAGTCACCCGTCGACCGTCACCCCGCTGGCTCAATCGGGCTCATCCGGACCTGTAGCGCTTTGAACAGCTCCCGCGAGATGTAGCGCTTCACGCAACGCCGAATCTCCCGAGCGGTTCGCCCCTCGGCGGTGCGGCGCGTGACGTAGGCGCGGGTGCGCTCCTCCGACACCATCCGCACCCGAGCGATGACGTCGATCGCACGGTTCAGCTGTCTGTCGCCACCTCGATTCAGTCGATACCGGGTCGTGTTGCCCGACGATGCAGGAATAGGGCTCACCCCGGCAAGCGCAGCGAACGCTGCTTCACCCCGGACCCGCCCTGGATGCGAGTACGCAGCAATAGCAACAGCAGCAGTGACCGGACCGACGCCGTAAATCTGCTGCAATCCCGGCGCGAGAAGCTCCACGAGCTCGGCAAGCGAGCCACGGTTCCTCAGCATCTCGCGGCCAAGTTCGATCACGGTCGTAGCCAGTCGCACCGCTTCGGCTCGGATGATGCGCTCGGCAACATCTGGGCGTTCCACGTCCAGACCAGCGAGGTGTTGCACGCCGCGGTCAGTGAGCGCGCGTCTGGTGTCCAGGCCGAAGTCGGCAGTGCGAACCAGCGCGTTGAGTTGGTTCCGGGCGCTCGTGCGACGGACCTCCATGTCACGGCGAGCATCGAGCGAGACCCGGAGGGCGTTGCGGAGCCCATCGGCTTTCGGGCGCGTCAGCGCGTCGAACTCGATACCCATCGCTGAGGTCGCGGCAGCGATCGCGTCGAGCTCATCCGTCTTGCCGCGAACGCGGCTCGACTTCTTCGGTGGGCGGACCTCGCAGAACGCGATCGCGTCGCGCTGCAGGGCCCGCCCCAGTGATGAGCCGTAGGAGCCGGTGCCCTCCAGGGCGAACAGGACCGATCCGCTCGTGACGCCTCTGACCCAGGCGATCGCTCTGTCGATCGCCGTCGCCGTGACCGGAAACGCTTTGGTTCCAAGGATCTCGCCCGTCTTGGTGGCGACGATCGCGTAAGTGTGGCTGCGGGCGTGGGTGTCGACTCCGACGACGTGGTCGTAGTGGCGGGCGACGATCATGTGGCCTCTTCTCCTCAGGGGTTCATCCAGGTGGGATGCGCCGCGGAGGCATCTCTCTAATGAGTCACGCGAGCCAGGTCGCGGACAACCTTCTATCTAGCCATCGCAGCGTCACGCCGGTACTAGCTCGCCCGGACGGACAGGTCCCCAGCAAGACACTGCGGTCAAGAGTGTGATGAGTCACGCCCGAGCGAGCCAGAACCAGCCTGACAGCCAGCACCTAGCCAGCCGAGACCATTAGAGAGTGTGAGGGGATCGCCCCTCGCGGGCCGGCTGGAATGCCGGCCCTCCCCCACCTGCGACCCCTGCATGTGAGACCGAGATCCGACTGCTGGACGCGGCGGATCTGGGGCACACCGAGATCTGATCGTCGCTGAAGGCCGGGGTCCCGCTCCCGGCCTTCGTCATTTCTGGTCCCCACCCGGAAAGGGGCCGCCGCGGAGGGACATCTGCCCGTTCCTGCACGGATGTTCACGGTAACGTCAGCCGACTCCTCAGCGGCGAGGAGGTCGGCGGGAGCTCGTGCCCCCGCCTGCTGCCGCTCGGGGCACTCAGCGAGGACCGACCCAGAGGACGACCATGCGACGACGACACGCCCTGCTCCCTGGAGCGCTCACCGGACTGCTGCTGGCCTCCGGGCTCGTCGCCGGAGGGCCCGCCGCGGCTCCAGCGGCGGCCGCTCCGGTGGCCCCCGCTCCCGCCGCTCCCGCTCCCGCTCCGGACCGCCCCGTCGCGGCTCCGGACGCCGAGCCCACCGTGATCGAGCCGGAGGCGGACGCGACGACGCAGCAGGCCGCCCTCGCCCTCGACGCCGACTTCGTCGACGTCGAGATCCCGGCGCGCGCCCAGGTGCAGACGCACCGCGTGACGATCGCGCTCGTCGCTCCGCAGGGCACCGTCCCGGGCGGGTACACGACCGCCGACGCCGTCCGCGCCCTCGACCTCGTCGACCGGTTCTACTCCCGCGAGACCAGCGGGGCGATCCGCTTCGAGCTCGACCAGGTCGTCGACTGGCAGGTCGTCGACCAGCCGATCGGCTGCACGAACACGGGCGGACTGCAGGACTGGATCGCGCAGAGGACCGGCTGGCAGCGAGGACCGGGCAAGCACCTGGTCGCCATGGTGCCTGAGGGTGACCCGTGCCCGAACTGGGCCAACGGCGAGCAGTCCGGCGATCCCGATGACGGCGGACGCGCGTTCCAGCCCGGACCGGACGCGTACTTCCTCGCGCACGAGCTCGGCCACAACCTCTCGCTGCCGCACGCCTACAGCGTGAACTGCGCCACGACCCGCGACTACGCCTCCACCCCGCTGCCCGCGGACTGCCGCCGCGAGGAGTACGGCAACCGGACCGACGTGATGGGCGGCGCCTGGTCGTTCCTGCCGCTGTCGTCCCCGTCGCTGGCGCGCCTGGGCACGCTGCCGAACACCCGCCAGCCGGTCTGCGGCGCACCCCGCACCACGACGCTCGACACCCTCGGAGCCGGACCCGCCGGCCGGCGTGCGCTCACCTGGAACGACCCGCAGGACACGGGCATCCGCTACTGGGCGCAGTACAACGACCGCGCCGACACGACGTCCGACGGCGGCGCGTACACGAGTCCCTTCCAGGTGCGCCGCGACGTCTCGGGCGTGCAGATCCTGCGCTCGAACCCGGGCCAGCCGTACGCCGGCGACCTGCTCGAGCGTCCGGGCGACGCGAGCGAGGCGAACGAGTTCGTGCTCGCCGGAGAGAGCGCAGTGCTCAACTCCGGCATGTCCGTGCGGGTCGACCGGATCGACGAGCTCACCCGGACCGCGACGGTCACCGTGACCGTGCCGTGCACCGACTACGTCGGCGACATCGCTCCGCTCGCCTCGTCGACGAGCGCTTCGTACACCTCGCCGTGGACCTCGGTCGGAGCGGTCGCCGACGGCGCCGCCTCGACGATCTGGGGCTCCTGGCCCCGGGTCGGAGAGCAGCACGTCGAGCTGCGCTGGCCGAGCGCCGTGACCGTCGACAGCGCCTCGGTGCTGTTCGCGAGCGACGCGGCCGACGCCGACGGACGCGGGCTGATCCCCGCGCGGTCGTGGCGGGTCGAGCACCTGGTCGGCGACGTCTGGACTCCCGTGAGCGGAGCGGCTCCCGGCCGCGAGCGCGACGTGCTGAACCGCGCGACGTTCGCTCCGGTGACCACGACGGCGCTGCGGCTCGTGTTCACGGCGTGGGGAGCCGGCGAGTACGGCGGGTCCACGGGCGTGGCCGAGATCGAGGTGAACGGCATCGCCCTCGCGGCCTCGGCGGAGGCGCGCGGGACGCTGCAGAGCGTGCCGACCGCGACGACGCGCGACCTCGCGCAGTCCGTGCTGGTGCGCGACTCCTCCGGTCGCGCCCTCGCGGGCCGCTCGGTGGGCTTCGCGATCACCGGGCCGGCGGCCTTCGAGAGCGGAGCGACGACCGCCGCGGTGCTGTCGGGCGCCGACGGCGTCGCCGCGCTCCCCCGGATCCGCACCGGCTCCACCGCCGGCACCGTCTCGATCACCGCGCGCGTCGACGGCGTGACGACGGCGCTGGCCGGAGCGAGCGTTGCGCCCGGCGCCTCCGTCACCGCGAAGGCGACCTCGCGGCTGATCCTCGGGAAGGTCGTCGTCACGGTGACGGCGACGAACACCGGCCGCGCGGCCGCCGATCTGACCGTCGTGACGCCCTACGGCACGGCGTCCTCGGCCGCGGTCGCCCCGGGCGCCACGGTGACCAAGGTGTTCCGCACGGGCAAGAGCTCGATCGCCGCCGGCACCGGCACGGTCACGGCCGTCTCGGGCGCCTCGCGCGCGAGCGTCTCGGTGGTCATCCCGCGCGCGTGACCGGGACGGGGGCTGCCCGCCCGCCAGGACGACTCCGTCCGGGCGGGCGGCTGCTGTTGGCGTCGAGGTGACGCGCCCGGCGACGTGCCGCGGCGGAGTGATCGGGGGACACGATGAGGCGGACGACCGCAGGGATCGCACTGGCAGGAGCACTGCTGCTCGCCCTGACGGGATGCGCGGGCGGAGGCGGGACGGTGTGCGAGGTCCGACTTGTAAGCATGACAACAAGTCAGCGCGGCCCGCTCGTCAGAACAGAGGAGGGAGCTGCCCTGAGGTGAGGATCAGCCGCAGCCCGACCGCGAGAAGAGCGCCCGTCGCGATGACGACTCCGACGATGAGCCGCCGCTCAGCGGCGCTGTCCGCCGCGGCGATCCGGTTCGCTCGGATCGCCTCCTCCTGCTCGATCAGGCGGCGGCTCGTCTTCCGACTCAGCCCCGTCAGCCGCTCGCCGTGCAGGCGCACACGGTCGGCCTCCTGCTGGAGTCGGCCGCTGGACAGGCGCGTGAGCTGATGAGCCGCGCGCGCGGCCCCGGGCCGCTCATCGACACGGCTGCGCTCGATCACGTAGTCACCGCCGGGATGAGGAACGCGATCAGCGCGGCGGCGTGGTCGGTGCCGTCCTCCCGGACGGGGAACCCTCCGAGCACCCACACCCCGGGGAGGGTGAGCGTGTTGCGGACGCCCGCGAGCAGCCGTTCGGTGCTGTAGCTCTCGTGCTCCTCGTAGTAGTTGCGCTCGAACGCGACGATGAGGCCGATCTGCTCGGGCGTCGCGCATCCGGTGTCGGCGTCGATGACCGGTGCGGTGCGGGCGGGGTCCGGGGTGAGGAACGCGATCAGTGCGGCGGCGAGGGCGGAGCTGTCGTCCTCGACGGGCTCGGCGCCCGGCAGGGCGTGGGCGTTGCGGACGGCGGCGAGCATCACGTCGTCGCTGTCGTCGGCGTTCTGGTCCCAGTGAGCGCGCTGGTCGGTGATGATGAGGGCGACCTGATCGGGGGTCGCGAGGCCGGTGTCGGTGTCGGTGCGGTACATGGTCTGTTCCTCTCAGCGGGTTGCGGCCAGCGCGGTGTTGATGTCGACGGTGATCCCGCGCTCCGCGAGGCGGTCGAGGGTGGCGGGCTCCTTCGCGATCTGCTGCCAGCCCTCGGGCGAGATGACGACCGCGGGATCCCCGTCCGCGTCGTTGAAGACGACACAGGTGCGCGAGTCGAGAACGGCCCCGGTGCGCGGGCAGAGGATGTTCTTGCTGACGAGGTAGGTGACCGTCTGGTCACGGAGGATCGCTTCGAGGGTGTCCATGTGTGTTGCTCCTGCTCCTGGCTGATCGTTTTTCTTTGCCTCTCCGGCGGGGAAAACCGTTTGAGTGGAGCCGGCGGAGTGACACCGATCACGGGCGAAATAAGCCCGTAGGGCGCGTCCGGGATCGGTGGCACGCAGCCGGTGGAGCGAAATAGGTTGGAACCGCGGAGAGGTGAAGAAAACGGATGGAACGGGCCGCATCGCGGCCTCCCATTGGCGGTGCTCCGTCGCCGCTGCGCGAGTGCAGCTCGCGCCCCGGAACGGGACACCGGGGAGCGTGAGGGGGTCGCCCCTCACGGGCCGGCGCCGCCGGCCCCCACGCTCGAGCGGGTCGTGTCAGCGTCGGATGCGACGATGGAGGCATGTGGGAACTGGCACACCGGACGCGCGCGGAATCGGCATCAACGGTGGTGCGCAGCAACGCGGCGACGAGCGCCGCGGCGATCCCGGAAGTGCGCGCAGCGATCCCGGAGGATCACGTCATCCTCTACGCGGTCCGGATCGCGAACGGCTGGGAGTAGAACCCACCGGGATTCGCTCGGAACCACTAGCGTTGCGATCAGTTCCGGAAAGCGATGGTCTCGTGATGGCAAACGTGTTGAAGTTCGTCGGAAAGGCATTCGTGATCGTCTTCCGCCTTCTGGGCGCGGCGGTGTCCGCGGGACTCGCCGCTCTGGGCGTGGGCAGCTTCCAGCAGCCCAACCCCGGACCGCCTCCGTCCTCTACGGAGAACCGCGAATATAGGCCGTAGAACGGCGAACTCTGCGGCGGATGGCGGAGTATCTCGGAGGACCGAGTCCTACTCAGCCGCGGAGGCGGCGCGGCGGCGGGGTGCGCGTTGGGTGGTCGTGGTGACGACGGCGGTCGCGCGGGTGAGGTTGGGGCCGATGGCGTCGGCTTCGAGGACGCGGCCGGTGCGGCGGTTCTCTCCTTCTCCCCAGGCGACGGTGCGCTCGTAGCCGACGACGATCACGGCGTCTCCCTTGTGGAGGGAGGCGAGGACGTGCTCGCCGAGTTCGAACTTCGCTTCCACGTAATGCGTGGTCGGGGCGTCGTGCGGGGTCCACTCCCCCGCGCGGTATTCGCCGGTGTTCTCGATGACGCGCAGCTTCACGATCTGCACGCGGCCCGCCTGCACGGCCTCGGGGTCGGCGGCGAGGTTGCCGGTGATGGTCCTGGTGCTCATCTGTCGTCTCCGTAAGTTTGGTGGCGGCCCGAGGGGGCCGGATGTGGCTTATCTGTCGTCGCCGATCGTGTGGCTCAGCAGGAGTGGCCGTCCGGTCCTCTGGGGTGCCCCTGGCCGCTAATTGAGATGTGCGTTTCGGTCGCTGTTTACGGAGATGACGGTTGGGTGCTCCTCGGGCTTACACGAGGCAGATCACGACTGAGGAGGACGGGTTGAACGATCGACAAGCTCACATCTGGGTGGGCATCGATGCAGGAAAGGCGCATCACTGGGTGACAGCGATCGACGACCAGGGCGCGATGCTCTGGTCGCGCAAGGTCAGCAACGACGAAAGTGCGATCCTCGACCCGCTCGCCGAAGTGCTTACTCTCGGCGAGAACTTCACCTGGGCAGTCGACATCGTCGGCACCACGTCTGCGCTGCTTCTCGCGCTGCTCGCAAGCCACGGACAGTCCGCGCTGTACGTCCCCGGACGGATCGTCAACCGGATGGCCGGCGCATACCGAGGCGAAGCGAAGACGGACGCCCGCGACGCCTACGTGATCGCCGAGACGGCGCGGCACCGGCACGACCTGACCCCAATCAGGCTGCCGGTCGAGATCATTGCCGACCTCAAGCTCCTGATCGCACATCGCGGCGATCTCGTCGCTGATCGCGTCCGCATGCTCAACCGGCTCCGCGACGTCCTGACCGGCATCTTCCCCCGCCTCGACCGCGCGTTCGACTACGCCAAACACAAGGGCGCTCTCACCCTCCTCACCGGCTACCAGACGCCCACCGCGCTTCGCCGGATGGGGCAGGTGCGCCTGACGAAGTGGCTGGCTCGCCGCGGCGTGCAAGGCGCGCCGGCGGTCGCGGAGGCTGCTCTCGAGGCCGCGAGCGGACAACAGACGCAAATCGGGAACGAGACGATCGCGGCGCAGATCATCGCCGACATCGCAACGCAGATCCTCGCCCTCGACAAGCGTCTCCGAACGCTGGAGAACCAGATCACCACGATGTTCCACGCGCACCCGCAGGCCGAGATCATCGAATCGATGCCCGGGATGGGTCCGATCCTCGGAGCCGAATTCCTCGCCGCAGCCGGGCCACTCGACAACTACGCCGACGACGGCCACCTCGCCGCAGCGGCCGGGCTCATACCCGTTCCGCGCGACTCCGGACGCCGGACCGGGAACATGCACCGGCCGAAGCGGTACAACCGACATCTGCGCCGCTCGCTCTACCTCTCAGCGCAGACCTCCGTCATCCGCGAAGGACCAAACCGCGACCTTTACCTCAAGAAACGTAGCGAAGGGTACAAGCACACGCAGGCGCTCCTCGCTCTCTCCCGACGACGCGTGAGCGTGCTTTGGGCCCTGCTGCGCGACAACCGCACGTTCACCCCGGCGCCTCCGATTCGCTCTGCACAGATGAGCTGAACCGAGGTGATGAGCACTACGCCTCGTCAAACCCGATCGCCGCTTCGAGCGCCCACTGACCGATCCCCGTATCTAACGGTTCCTGCGATCGCTCCGTGTCGCCGTCGGCAACGTGTGGCTCCACG